>DATGKW010000001.1:0-20318 GCA_035294465.1 Ktedonobacteraceae bacterium
ACTCTGAATCCAGGGAAAGAAAGTGTTTCTAGCGCACCCGCCAGCATGGCCAGGAAAGACAGGCCAATGCTGCACAAGATTGCCTGATCCTGTGCTCGAGAAAATTCTTCGTAGCGCTTTGTATAAAAATCGAACTGATGCTCAAAGCGATAGCGCTGGTAGAGTTGAAAAAATTGATCCGCCTCCTGCTGATTCATCGCTCTTTCCCCTTAATGCTAATTTCAATCACCCGCTCTCTCAAATGAGTTATGCGGTCCTGCTCGTCTGCATAAAAGCCCTGGTGCCCAAGAAACAGGAAGTATTCGCCACGCAGTGCTTCTGCTGCGAGCCTGGCATTCAAATAGTTTTCATGATAGTGAAAAGAACGCAGAATAAGTGCTGCGGCGCTGACGACCGCAGCTACGAGCGCCGTCAGAATGCCAATCACGATGCTATCTGCGACAAACTGGATAATACCGAGGATTGTTACCAGCATGCCACCGAAGATCACGATCACGTACAACCCTCGATACAGATTCTGGTACCGTCGCGCCTTATTATCCAGGCTGCGAAATATGTTCATCAGTTCTGCTTCCAGGATCGCAAAATCTGCCTGGAACGCCGGATATTTGCTTTGTTCATCTTTAGGAACAATTTCCTGTATCTCATCCAATTTCAGGCGTATTTTAGGAAATTGGTTGAATAGCTCCATCAAGCCCCCTTTTTGTTCTCTCGCCGGGATGAAATGGGAAGTACCTCTATTCGTTTTCGAATAGAGGGCGACAATAACAAGTGGATAATATCATATCAATGTCGCGTAAGGAATATCCCGGCATCGAGCAGAAGGGAAATCATCCGGGCAAGAGTACAAAAATCATACGGAATCGAGGTAAGTAATAGCATAGCTTCGGTCATCTCTCAGGTTTATGACATGAGGCGATGCGCTTTAGCCTTTACCTCACACAAGATTAACCTGCACCATATGGTAGCCGGTCGCGCCGCCGGGCGTCGTGCCCTGCCTCTGGGCTGTTTGCACCTGGCCAGTGCCATCGGTAGCGCGCGCCACCAGCGTATACAGGCCCTTTGCTTCCGGCCGCCACTGGTATGTCCAGAGTACCCAGGTATCTTTGGAGAGCGGCGGGGCGAGTTGCGCGTCATGCCAGGTCGTGCCGTTGTCTGTGCTGACCTCAACCTTCTGAATGCCGCGATATCCGGCGAAAGCAAAGCCGCTGATCGGGAGGATTGGCTGGAACATCACGCGTCCATACGGCGTGTCAATGCGTGTGATGGTGTGCAATGGCCCATTGTACCAGCCCTGGTCAGAGTACAATCCCCCGACAAAGTGATCGATGAGTTCGACGCGGGTCAGCCATTTGGGGTTCTCTTCGCCATAGTGGCCAGGGATAAGCGCGCGCACCGGGTAGCCATGCCGGACGGGCAGTTCTGCTCCGTTCATACGAAAGGCCAGCAGAGCCTCGGCCTTGAGCACTTCCTCCAATGGCTGGCTAATGGTATAGCCATCGACGCTGTAGAAGGCCACGTAGCGTGCGCCTGGCTTTGCTCCGCCATGCCTCTCCAGTAGCGAACTGAAGGTCACGCCCTGCCAGACGGCCGTGCTAATCAGACGGCCACCAATGCCGTTAGCGATACATTCGAGCGTTACAGCGCGCGAAGTCGAAGGCAGGCTAGTAAATTCCTCGTAGGTGTACGTTCCGGGTTTTTCAACCATGCCGGTGATTTCCAGACGCCAGACATTGAGGGACGGCGAAGGGTCGATGGGGTTCTGCGTAACAACATAGTGTTCGCTATTGGGGGTAATCTGCGCAGTGAGAGTGGGTGGCGGAGACTCGATGCCGTCGTAGGTACTGAAACTATCCAGATACTCGCGTATCAGGCCCAGAGCGCCAGCAGTTGCTCCGACTCCCAGAACGGCCACGCCGCTGCGTGCCAGCAGCGCGCGCCTGCTCTGCGTGTGTGCTGGCGTATCTGCACGTCGCTCTTTGGGCAATAGGGCGCGATAGCACCAGCCAAGCGCCAGGGCATAGAACTCAAAATCGAGCAGCAAACCAAGCGACGAGGCTAGACGTGACCAATCTACGGGCAGGCCCAGGAAGTTTTGCCGGATCTCGGTCCAGAAAAGAACTGTTCCCACTATACTCAAGGCCAGGCCCAGCGGCAGTATGACCAACCACTCTCGCCTGCCGGGCCGGTAGCCTGCGACCGGGATGCGCAGGTGTACAAGAGTTGCGTAGAGCAAGCCCAGCAAGCAGCCAAGCACAAGCATGCTGAGCAGCGTCAGGCCCAGCGGTGCGGTTTTTGAATGCGTACCGAAGAAGATGAGCATATGGACAAATTGGACTGCAGGCAATCTCTTGAGGAAAAAATCACCAAACAACTCAACGGGAGTGGGGATACCTGCCTCCAGGCGTAGAATGAGCATACAGACAATACTGACCAGACCTCCTACAAGTCCCGCCGCGAACGCGGAGAGGAACGATAGAAACCAGTTCTTTATTCGCGCTCCCCATCCTGTTCGCGATGAATCCGGCGGACTCTCTTTTTCAATCACGGATACTTGCTTGTCTTGCATTAATGGCTCCTTATATTGACTTGGAAATAAGACCCTCTCCACGCATTCAGAATTCTCGCCCTCTCGTAGCGGCGCAATCGCGGAAGCTATCAAGCGGGCGCCACTGGTACGAGTAAGTCATCGGAATGGAAAGTAGGCATACTGGATAAACAAACAGGAAAAACCTTTCAGCTAGGTACACGCACGAGAGGGGGCAATTTTGCAGAGGAGATCGGCTTTGCCCAACCATATATAGCTCCAGGAAATGCTCTATTCAGCAAATTTTTAGCAAGAGGCTGCTGAAAATTCAGCAAGCTATGGCACTCTAAAGTTAGCAGGGTGTTCCTTTGCAAGCAGAGATGACCCAATTCCTGACAATCTCAATGGGGGAAAATAAATGAATCAGTATAAGATAAATACACATACATCGGTTGCTGATCGAAGGAAGAATGATCAGGGCTTTGCTTTCACCGAAGAGAGACTGCGTGATCTGGGGTATCAGGTGATCGATGAAGTTGCTGCTTACCTTTCAGGCATAGAAGAACGCCCTCTCTGGCGCGAAATGCCAGAAGACGTGCGCCGGCTGTTGCGAGATCAGCCGCTCCCAGGGCAGGGAAAGCCTTTTGAGGAGACGCTGGCTTTCTTGCGCGAAATGATCCTGCCCTATCCCCAGGGCAACGGCCATCCTCGCTTCGCAGGCTGGATCAACTCTGCTCCTGCCCACGCGAGCGTGCTGCTCAAACCGCTGGCCGCAGCCATGAATCCGAACTGTGGGATTGGCGAGCACGCGGGCCAGGAATTAGAGCGGCGAGCCGTGCAGTGGATCATGGAATTGTGCGGATTTCCGGTCGATGGCAGCGCGGGCGTTTTTGTCAGCGGTGGGTCCGAGGCAAACTTTACCTGCCTGCAAGCAGCGCGTTATTGGGCAGCTCGGGCGCGCGGCTGGGACGTTCGCCGCCGAGGTATCCAGAGCCTCTCGCAGCCGTTTGTGCTCTATCAGTCGGATCAGGGTCATTTCAGTGTGCGCAAATCGGTCGAGGCGATGGGATTGGGCAGTGACTCAATCCATATTATACCTACTACTGCCTCCTGCCAGATGGATATTGACCAGCTCGCTTTGCGCATCGAACAGGACCGCAAGGCCGGACTCACTCCCTTTTGTGTTGCAGCCACGGCAGGCACAGTCGAGACCGGCGCAATCGATCCATTAGACGAACTGGCAGATCTGTGCGGTGAGCAAGGACTCTGGTTGCATGTGGATGGAGCTTACGGAGCATTTGGTATCCTGGACGAACGGATCGCGTCGCTCTACAAGGGTATCGAGCGTGCGGACTCGCTGGCAACGGATCAGCACAAATGGCTCTCAGTACCTATTGACTGTGGGTGTGCCCTGGTGCGCCATGGCTCTGTCCTGCACGATACCTTCTGCCTGACTCATGCTGGGCCGGAAGAACATGAAGCCTGGATGTCTGAATACACCCTTCAGCGCACGCGTCGTTTCCGTGCTCTCGATGCCTGGGCCGTTGTACGCACAGCAGGTCGCTCCGGGTTGGCTGCTGCGATTGCCTCCAACCGAGACATGGCTGGTCTTTTCGCCCGCCTGATCGCGGCCGAACCCTCCCTGGAGTTGATTTCAGCCGGCCCTCTGAGCATTGTTCGTTTTCGCTACGCGCCGGTTAACCTGCGCAAGCAGCCGCGTTTGCTTGATCCTCTCAATAAAGCGCTGGCTGCCAGGATTCAGCAACGTGGCAACGCCTTCTTTACCAGTACGCGTTTCCAGGGCAAAGAAGTGCTGCGGGCATGCTTCGTCAATTATATGACCGATGAAAACGATGTTCACATTATGTTTGATGAAGTGCTTTCTGCTGTCAGAGCATTGTCTCCGCAATCATACTGACTGTTGTGAATAGAGAAATGGCTAGTAAAAAGTAGCTCTCTCGAAAGGATCTAAATTTATGTATTATCACAATATATTAGAAACAGTGGGCAATACTCCCTTAATCGAGTTAAGCAGCTTCAGCCCGCGTCCAGGCATACAGATCTTTGCAAAGATGGAAGGTGTCAACCCATCGGGAAGTATCAAGGATCGTATAGCAAAAAAAATGATTGAGCAGGCTGAGGAGCAAGGTATATTAAAGGCTGGTTCGATCTTACTGGAACCAACCAGCGGCAATACAGGTGTGGCGATGGCACTAGTGGCCGGCATGAAGGGCTACCCATTCACTGCGGTCGTTTCCGAGAAAGGAACGCAGGAAAAGCGGCGCATGCTTGAACTCTATGGAGCTACCGTGATTACTTCACCGGGAGCCGCCGGGAGTAATGGAGCGATTCGTCTGGCACAGGAGCTGGTTCAGCAGGACAGGCGCTATGTTATGCTCTTTCAGTACGGCAACGCGGCTAATCCGGCTGCACATTACGAAACAACTGGTCCAGAGATTCTGCGCGACTTGCCGGATCTGAATGTGCTGGTTGCGGGACTTGGCTCCGGGGGCACGCTCACCGGCATTGGCCGTCGCCTGAAAGAGCACAATCCTGCTATTCAGATTGTCGCGGCTGAGCCGGTTCAGGGAGATAGCATTCAGGGCTTGCGCAGCCTCGCAGACGGCTTTATCCCACCTGTTCTCGATCAATCCGTGCTGGATCGGCGAGTCCTGATATCGAGCCAGCAGGCATGGGTTCGCACGCTGCAATTGCGTGTGCAAGAAGGGATCTTCGCCGGCCCGTCCAGCGGCGCGGTTCTGGACGTAGCTCTGGGCGTAGCGGAGCACATGGAGCGAGGAAAAATCGTGATTTTGCTGGCTGATGGTGGCTGGAAATATTTGAGCGAGCAGAACTGGACGACGCAGGCGGATAAGACGCCCGCGCTCTCTACTCCCGACTGCTTGTAACTGGAGCCGGTTAAGATCGACTCTGGTTATGGGGTACCTTCTTCCTACGCACTGGCGTCCACAATTGACCGGTGAATCCATTTTGTATTACCCTCAAAGGAGAAAGAAAACCTGAAGGATTAGGAGCCTGTTTGTCTATGTTCTCTGTGAAGCGTTCCGCCATGGCGGCATCCCGGACGAAAGCGTCAGCACTTTCTAAGGGAGAGGATCAACCCACCGCTCCACTAGTTCCTGTCACTGGCGCATTACAGAATCCCCTTACTACTTCGCCACTTTCTATCACTGGTACTTCCTGGTCTACTCTGGATAGCAGGGTAGCGACGGGCGGGCTGGCGAATCCTCCGGATGGGAGTAATCTGAGCCGCGTACCGGTGGTTATCAAGGGTGAATTGAAGCGCCCGGAGCCACTCCCGCCGCCTTCCCCGGAGTCCCGCAGGAAACACAGCAAGCGCCTCTGGATACTAGGAATTGTGGTCCTGGTTTTGACTATCGCCGCCACTCTGCTGGTTACTACTCCGCAGGGGCAGGAGCTTACCGCGAAGGTTGTTGGCCCGGCGCCGAATTCCGGTACGCTGGTGAGCGGCCAGCACAATAGCAATGAGTCCTCTATTTCGGCGCTGGCCACCACCACCTATATGTATGAAAACGATGGCTTCGATCCCTATGCTTACGGCCAGGTCACGGTCTCTAGCGGGAAAAGCTCATTGCCCTGGCCATATGGGCAATGTACCTACTGGGCCAACTACTACTATCATGAGTTGACCGGCTACTGGGTGCAGTGGAGCGGCAATGCCGATCAGTGGTTCCAGGGCGCGCAGATGGCTGGCTGGGATTACGGGCAAACCCCTCCCGTTGGTGTCCCTTCGATTATTGTATTGCTGCCCGGTGTCCAGGGAGCCAGCAGCTATGGACATGTGGCGGTGGTCACAGGCCGGAGTGGTAATGTGGTGCATACCAGTAACATGAACTGGGGTTACGGCGGCTATGGAAACGTTGAAGAGGTTGACTTCACTCTTGGGCCGGGAGTCTATTTCGTCTGGCACCCCGCGAACTAAGCTCCTGTCCTCTTTTCAAATCAGACGCGTTTTCCGGCGGTAGTACCGCCGGAAAACAGATGGTTACGGTGGTACCCTGTCCAGGTGTGCTGCTGATTGTGATGGTCCCGCCCTGAGCCTTGATCAGTTCTTTGGCAATAGCGAGGCCCAGGCCGCTACCACCGGCCTGCTGAGAGGGGCGGCTACGCGATGGGTCAGCTCGGTAGAAGCGGTCAAATACATATGGAAGGGCTTCGGGGGCAATGCCCTGGCCGGTATCGCTAACTGCTAGCGTCACTCTCTTCTGCCGGTCGCTACCGGCCCGCAGTTCGACACGCCCGCCTGGTGGAGTAAACTTCAACGCATTATCAACAAGGTTGAGTAAGACCTGCTGAAGTCTATCTCTGTCCACACAGACAGAAGGAATACCCGGTTCGATGGTGCAGCACAGATTTTGCCCGTGTGCCAGGTACTCTGCTTGCTCGTATACGATGGACAGGACTGTTTCCACGTCTATAACTTCTTTACGCAGCGCCAGTTTCCCCTCATCCAGGCGTGTCAGGGCCAGGAGATCCTCGACCATGCGGTGCATGCGCTGCACTTCAGCATACATTCCGCGTGTCAGCCGATGGGACGCCTCTATATTGCCCCGGTCGGCTCCGAGAAGCAGCATTTCCAGGCTACCACTCAAAGCGGTGAGAGGCGTGCGCAATTCGTGCGATACGTCCGCCACAAAGCGCTTCTGGCGTTGGAAAGCTACTTCAAGCTGCGCGACCATGCGATTGAATGAGCGAGCCAGGCGTCCGATTTCATCGTCAATCGGCGGAGAATCAATCCGCATGGAAAGCTCGCCCTGCGCAATGCGCCGGCTGGTCCGTTCAATCTCAACCAGAGGGCGTAGCGCCACGCTGACCAACGGGAAAATCAAGATGATCGCTAGTACAACCGTCCCGATGATACCGAAAAATACGGCCTGGTGGAAGGGCGTCAGAAAGTCATCAACTGGCGTGGTAGGAGTACTAATCTGGAGAATCCCTACCGTGTGCAGATTGTTGACCAGTGGAATAAATACCACAAACTGGCGCCCTCCCGTAGCGCTTCTGGCGATCACATAGGGATTCGTTGTTTGGATAACCTGGAGCACAAGGGCCGGAGCGACGGTCGGAGAAAGGTTATAAGGACCGGATAAAAATGTCCCGCCGGTTGGAGAAAGAATAGCTGCATAGGTATTGGTATCGGGACTGACAAGTGCGTGGAGAAGAGAATTGGCTGCTGGCGCGAAGCCCGGTGGGGGCGGGCCGGGCGGATAGAAATGATATACGGCACTAAATGGGCGATTCTGGGGCCGGAAATCTTTTATGACACCTTTCACTGCTACGCGGGCTTCATTTTGCAGTACGCTCACCTCGTTTGTCACAAGTACCTGCTGGGCAATGGCAGAGACAATCAGGCCCAGAGCGCCCAATAACACGGTGAGTAAGCCCAGAGAGAGTAACGCCAGGCGCCAGCGAAGCGGAATACGCTGCATAAAACTCAGGAACGGTCTTTTCTGCCGCATGGTTTGACGTTACCCCCGCAATGTATAACCCACTCCTCGAATAGTTTGCAGAAGCCTGGGCGGATTATCGCCCAGTTTTTCGCGTAAATGGCGTATATAGACTTCGACGATATTATCATCTCCCATGTAGTCATATCCCCAGATGCGAGATAAAATCACGTCGCGCGAGAGAACCTGCTTGGGATGCATCAGAAAGAGCTCGAGAAGATTAAATTCGCGCGGGGTCAGGTCAACCGGCTTATCTTGAAGTGTTACCTGATGCGTGTCGCGATCCAGGATAATATCTTGGAAGGTGAGAATATCGGCAAGATTGTTGCCATGCCGCCGCAAGACTGCTCGTGTGCGTGCTATCAACTCGCGGAAGGCGAATGGTTTCGTCAGGTAATCATCAGCTCCCAGATCCAACCCATTGACGCGGTCGTCAACCTCATCCTTCGCGGTCAGCATAATAATGGGTACATCCTGGCCCCGGCGCACCTGACGTGTGACCTCCCACCCGTCATAACCAGGCAGCATGATATCAAGAATGATGATATCCGGCTGGCGCTCAGCTACCATATGTATAGCATCCGGGCCATTCGTGGCGATACATACCTCGAAACCTTCGTAGGCAAAACCCATCTGCAAAAAGTCGATGATTTGTGGCTCATCGTCGACGATCAGCACGCGGGGGTGTTTATTCTTCTGAGGAGCGATCTCCTTATCGGTTACTAACATTGCCGGTAGATATTCCTTTGTAGTGAACGATACAGCAAAGATGCAACAAAATAGCGCTTTAAAGTACTGATTCGAGTATAGGATTGCGTAGTCAAGAAAGTCTCACAGAAATGTAAAGAATTTGTAAGCCCCACATGAGGGGTCGCTTGCGGAACCCTGTCAAAAGTCGATTCAGCAAATTTTCAGCCGGGCAATGCCGATTTTTCAACGGAGCGTGGCAAGATGAAGTCGAAGAAGCTCTAGGGAGGGATATACCTGATGGTTTTGACACAGGAGCATGTTCGACAAATTCAGCGCGTGGAACAGGGCTTACTCTATCGCAGCCTGCTGCGCTGGGTAAAGCTTCAACCAGATGCTCCGGCTATCGTAGAAGCAGAAACTGGGCGCCAGTTGAGCTATCTGCAAATACTGGCTGCCGTTCAAGCAGTTCGGCGCTGGCTTGGAGATAATCCTCGTCGTCTCATACTGGCGATGCCTGCTGGAATTGTCAACGCAACGTTGTGGTTGAGCGCCCTGAGTGGTGGTCATCACCTGCTGCCCATCTCTCCGACCGCAACCGCTGAGGAAAAAGCCGCTGCTGCTCGCCGACATCGGCCGGATGTGCTGATTGTCGAGCATGAGGAAGATGCTCGCGGCTTTGGCTCGCCCGGAGCCACGATTCTGACGCAGCAGCTATGCGAAATGTTGATCGAGCAAGCGCCGCTCGCGCCTCTGCCTGGACCGCGTGAGGGATACGTCTATCTGACTACTTCGGGCAGCACCGGTGAACCAAAATGCGTTGTGCTGGCCGAGCGCCAGATTACATGGACAGCCGAACAAGTGTGCCGCAGTCACAGTCTTACACCCCGTGACCGGGGTTTGAGCGTTTTACCTTTTTTCCATGTCAACGCACCAGTAGTCAGCCTTTGCTCCTCACTGCTGGCTGGAAGTACGATAGTCATCGCCCAGCGTTTTAGCAAGCAGCAGTTCTGGTCGTGGATCGAGCGATACCACATTACCTGGGCAAGCGCCGTTCCTACCATTATCGCGATTCTACTTGAAACAGAGAAGCCAGCCTTTCTCCCCGGCCAACTGCGCTTCGTGCGTACAGGTTCAGCTTCCTTGCCGCCCGCGAATCTGCGCGCGTTCGAGGAGCGTTTCGGTATCCCGATCATCGAGACATATGGGCTCTCTGAGGCGGCCAGTCAGGTTGTCGCCAATCCTCTCCCTCCTGGCCTGCGTAAGCCAGGTTCGGCAGGGCTACCGACAGGCGTATCGCTGCGCATCTGTTTTCCCCAGACCTCTGAAGGAGACCGGGTTCTGCGCGATGTCGAGCCAGGTGAAACCGGAGAAATCTGTATCGCTGGTCCTGCTGTGATCCAGAGTTATCAGAATAATGAGGGGCAAAACGCTTTTCAACAAGGCTGGTTTCGCACTGGAGATCTGGGTTATTTGGATGAGGATGGGTATCTCTTCATCAGAGGACGCATGCGTGAGGTGATTAACCGGGGAGGAGAGAACATCGCACCCCGCGAAGTCGAGGAGGCTATCCAGATTCATCCGGCAGTGCGTGAAGCTGCTGTTGTGGGCCGCCCAGACCCGATTTATGGCGAACAACCTGTGGCATATCTGACCATTCGCGGCAGTTGGAACGCAGGTCTCGCCGCGCAAATACGTGCCCATCTTACCCGGCTTCTCAGCCCACCGAAGGTGCCTGTCGATCTGATCGTGTTGGATGAGTTGCCAAGAAATGCCACCGGCAAACTTGACCGGCGCCTGCTGCGCGCGCGTGAACAGGCGCGTGCCACGCAGGAAGGTCCCCAGGCAAATAACAGACTTTCTTCGTCTTAATTAGTCTTCTTCCTATCTGCCAGGGAAGATGTCATCAGATGCTTTCCTGGCAGTTTTTAGCGCAGAGAACAGGAAAATATTTTGGCACAGAAACAGGTGGAAATTCCATTAAACGTAGCACAAAGCGGTACAGCTCCGGTAGCAATAGCGCGGGCACAGCGACCTCACATTTATGAGCTAGACCCGCTCCGCATATGTACTGCCCTCGGCGTCGTTGCGGTTCATGTACTGTTTTTTACGGCTTCGCTCAATGCCACGTCGCTGGGCAATACCATCCAGAACGCGGTGGTGGTGGCCTTCCACTTTACACGCGAAGTGTTTATTTTTGTCACCGCCTTCGCGCTGGTCTATGTCTACAGCGGCAAAGGTATCTCTCCCCTCGCATTTTGGAAGAAACGCGCTGTAGGTGTCGTGCTGCCATACGTGATCTGGAGCGTGGTCTATGTGTTGGTGAACGATGGGTTCTCCTCGCCCGGTGCTTTTCTCAGTACAGCCGGACTTGATATTCTCACAGGCAACGCCTCGTATCAGTTGTATTATATTCTGCTCACTGTACAATTTTATCTGTTTTTCCCCCTCTTTTTGCCTTTTATCCATTTCTGTGCGCGTCGTCCCTGGATCACTCTGGGAATCAGCTTTGTGCTCCAGGTGTTGTTCTTCTATATAGATTTCCATACCATCCAGACTAGCTCCTCGCTCTTGTGGCAAGGCGTCGCGTATTATCAGGACCGCTTCTTTCTGACCTATCAGTTCTATTTCATCCTGGGCGGTCTGACTGCGCTCTATTTTCACCAGGTGCGAGCGTTTGTGCTGCGTCACGGGCGGCTGATCACGTGCATGTTTCTGCTCTCCCTGGCTGGACTGTGGTTGCATTTCGCACTCCAGGTAGGAATTTATAGGGAATCAGTAGCATACGCCAGTTCCGTTCTCCAGCCGATCATGGTATTCTATAGCTTGACAACTATATTCTTCGGATTTTGGCTGGCCTGCCGCTGGGCCAGAAGGAAGGATGTTGCCGGGCTTCCGCGCGGCTATCGCTTCTGGCAAATGCTTTCAGACGCCTCGTTTGGTGTCTATCTCATTCACGCGCTGATTCTGACATTCTTGCTGCAGCGCCTGGTACCACAGCTGCCCGCAACGTGGTTTGTCGCTGTGCGTGTCTTTCTGGTCTGGTTTTTAACGGCGGCAGGCGCAACCACCATCAGTGTACTGCTGATCAATATTCCGTTTGTGAGTCGCCTGGTTGGTCGCAGTGGGCCTGCGCGACAGAAACGCAGCAAATCGGTCGGCCAGCCGATCAAATAGAAATACCAAACAGCATGAAAAGAATAGTAAAATTGATTCTTGTAACTATAGTGATGGCGTGCGTTTTTGTACTGGCACTGCGCGATGCCTGGGATTATCTGCAAGCTTCAACGCTGCCCATTTCGTTTTATGAAGCGCTCACTGCACATCGCCTGGCCAGCACAGTGCTGGAGCCAGATCCCGCGACCAGTCCGACACCTTCGCCAACTTCGACCGCGAAGCCAGAGCCAGTTGGCACACCAACGGGGATCTCTTTCATGGGATATCAAGCATATACCTACACCAGTCGGGGAAACTCTCTGACCTACTACCTCTATATACCTGCAAACTATAATCCCGCAAAGAAATACCCGTTAGTTTTGTTGTTGCACGGCGGTGGCGAGAAAAGCAATCCCCAAAAAACGGCGCTCCAGAATGCTCAGGTGCTGCTGGGTGATCCCTACGCGGCAGTCTGGAGTGCGGATTACAACGCTCCAGGTAATCCACATATTCAGGAGCACTGGCCCTGCTTTGTGCTTGTGCCGCAGATGAAGGAGGGGCAGGTCTGGGTCAATATCAATGTCCATCTTGGCTCATATACGCAGCCTGCTCAGCCCAGCATTCCACTTATGCTGACGAAAGAGATCTTGGATGGCTTACAACGCGAATACAGTGGCATTGATTCTCAGCGTCTCTACATAACCGGCCTTTCCAACGGCGGTGTGGGAACCTGGGATGCCATCGAGCGCTGGCCCAATTACTTTGCCGCCGCCGCGCCCATCGCGGGAGCTGGCGATCCTCTCAAAGCATTCGTTTTGAAAAATTTGCCAATCTGGGCTTTCCACGGCTCCGCTGACCCTACGATTCCGGTCTCCGGCTCGCGTCAGATGATTGCCGCAATTGAGGCCGCAGGTGGTCATCCTAGATACACAGAATTCGCCGGTCAGGGGCATGGCGTCTGGGGCTTCGTCTATTCTCTGGGTGTCAGCCCGTTGAATGTGACCGGCTTTTATCCCTGGCTGTTCTCCCAGCATAAATAAGCCAGGTTGAGCTGCTGGCTATTGTTTACTCCCAGATGAGCGGACCAACGAGGAATAGATGAATGAAAATGGCCGGCCGGGGATTTTATAGGCAGGCACTCCTTCCTCTCTTTCCTGGAACGTTAAAACGGCAGGTTGATGCTATGCATCGCCAGAATGATGGATAGGCTGCTCAGCAGGTTATTGAGTACATGTAACGACATGCTTGCCCAGGTCGAACCGGTGCGCCAGCGCACAAAGGCCAGAGTGAGGCCGATGATGAAGAGCGGAATGAACGAACCGGGATCGGCGTGCGCGATCGCAAAAAGCGCGGAGCTGATCAATATTGCCCAGGCTGGGGAGAGCTCGCGCAGCAGGCCGGCAAAGAGAAATCCGCGGAAGTAGATTTCCTCAAAGAACGGCGCGATAAAAGTCGCGCCCGCCAGCGTGGCATAAGTCGTCAAGGGCGCGTACTGACCATTCTGGAGTACGATCTGGTCGTTGGTTTGCACGTTCAGGTGCCAGGTGATGATGGCATAGGAGTAGAGCCAGTCAACGCCGAAAATCACTACCATCATACCGACGATCCAGAGCAGCGCGCTCGGCACAGCAAAGCCACGCAGACCCAAAGCTTTGAATATTGCTCCTTTGCTTACCTCTCCCTCCGCTGTTGTCTCGGCGTTCAGAGCTTTCCTCGCGTAATAGTAAGGCGCAATCAAGAATGCACCTTCGAGCAGAAAGGTGAAGACAATCTGCACGATTGCGGCCGTAAGGTCCTCGCTAAACGAGAGCGGCTTATTAAGGGCTTGGTTACCCCCAAGTGCAATGAGCATCAGGTTAAAAGCGATCCAGGGAACCAGCGTGAAAATGACGCCATAAAAGGTCTGTTGCGTTGTCCAGGGCACCCAGTTGTACATTCCCCCGGCAGTTTTCGAAGTCCCTGGTACCTCAGGTTTTTGCTCGATCAATTGATTCTCCAATTCGGCATTACAAGTTTTGTCTGACAAAGAGTATGAAATCTAGCAGTAGGAGTAATAAGAGTAATATTGCGCTGTAATTCCGCCTGCGATATGATATACTACTGCCAACACCATTGTACCGCAGCAAGTCGCACGTCAGGAAGGAATGTTTGTGACTGACACAATCGAGATACACCCATCTGAAAATTCAAATTGGCGCAAGCATAAAAACGCCTGCCCATTCTACCGCGAGCGCTGGTTCCCCTGCAACGATGTCACTGCCGGCGAGCCGATGTATCAGGTTTTCTGTATGAAAGGCACGCCACCCGTTACGTGGGAAGAGCAGGAACGGTGTATGCATAGCAAGACTTGCTGCTGGCGTCTGGCTGCCCAGACTCAGAAAGAAAGCCTTTCTAAAGATGCTCCTCACCAGAAACATTCCGCCCGTTCAGCTTCTTGACGAAAAATGCCAGCAGCGTAACTGCTGGCATGCGTGTGTCCTTTCCTTTTCACCCGCTAGCCTAGCTTTCATACACCCACTGTTGAGTCGCGAGTGTATACTCAACTAGCTCTTCTGGGCGGAAGAAGAGATTGATCTCGAAATCCGCAGTTTCCGGCCCATCGGAGCCATGAATGATATTGAAGCCAATCTCCAGGGCGTAGTCGCCGCGAATAGTGCCGGGAACGGCTTCGGAAGCATTCGTAGCACCCATAGTTGTGCGTACTACGCTAATCGCTTTGGGGCCTTCGACCACGCCAACGACGACCGGGCTGGAGGTAATATGCTTCACCAGGCCGTTGAAAAAAGGTTTTCCTTTATGAACGCCATAGTGCTTCTCGGCCAGATCTGGTGTAATCTGCATCAGCTTGAGGCCGACAAACTTCAGCCCGCGCTGCTCAAGACGTGTAATCACCTGCCCGATCAGGCCGCGCTGGACCCCTTCGGGCTTGACAATAATCAGTGTACGTTCCATCAAGAACTGGGTTTCCCTTCTCTCTTCTAACTTTAGTAGGCCGCTACGAGCTTGCTGAGCTGCTGACAAGCCTTTTTCATTTCCAGGCGCACGCGTCCCATGTTGCCGGTGCCATTCGTAGTAACTACCAGAATCAACTCGCCAACCTCCGTCAACTGGATTGTGCCCTTCTCGGTTTCGACGATTACATGCTTCAATGCACCATGATTGGCCTGGGTGGTGTAATTGGCAATGGAATCGAAGGCAGCCGCCGAGACCGCGCTTAACATCTCTTCGTCGTCGTTCTGTACCGTCCCAGAAACGATTAACCCATCTTTGCCAATGAGGATGGCGCTAACGATTTCATTCAGCTCGGCTAATCGCTGTAGAATACTATCCATCTCGGCTGCCTTTCTGTACGTTTCTCTCTTCTAAACTAGTTCCTGGCCTTTTTGGCCATGGTAAGCGCCTTGTTGTAGGATTCCATGGCCTGGAGATATTCTCCCTTACGCATATACGCGTCGCCCAGAACGCGATGCCCCAGCGAGAAGCGGGGATTGATTTTGAGCAGGGCGCGCATATTACTGATCACATCATCCAGCAATTCAGGTGCATTGCGGATAATCACGCGGTATTCCTGCATAGCCTCGTCATAGGCCCCGCTGAGCTGGTACTGATACCCCTTTACCAGACGCTCGTGGCTGCTCAGACTGTTGTCGTCGCTTGCCTGTGCCGGTCTCCGCTCGTTACGGCTTTTGCTATGAGAATACAGCCGGTCTCCGACGTCCGCATTTGCTTGTATGGATTGAAATGTGATCGCCGGGCGCCTCATCGTCGTTTCCAGGTCGCTATCTATCAGCGCGTCGAGGCTAGAGGCCGGTGCCTGCGAAGCAACAGAAGGCGCTGGAGTCGCGGGCAATGCCGGCATCGGCTGCGTTATTTCTTTTTCCGGGCGAGCTCCCAACGCTGCAAATGGATCGGCTGGCTCACCTGCTGTTTGTGGAATGGCCGGCGCGGATCCTCTGGCCACAGGCGTTCCGGTGGCCCACCAGGGATCTCCTGTCTCGGGAGATCCCTGCGAGAAATTGCCAAGTTGAGCCAGCGCGGATGGGTGCAAAGGCTCTGCCTGTGGTGTTGACTGAGACTGTGTCGCGGCGATTGAGGCTAGCGAGCCTGGCGCCAGGGGCGTAAATCCCTGCGATTGCAGATTTCTTTCCAGCTCTTCCAGGGAGGCGATATAGCGTTGCTCCTGCTCCGCTACGGTCCTGCCCATAGGTGTAGCCGCGTCAGGTTCCTGGTAAGGCTGGCTCCCGGTTTGGCTCAATTGCTGCATCCAGTCAGGGGTCGAAGCCGGTTCCTGAGATCCTGCGAGCTGCTGCATCCAGTCGGGCTGCTCGCCTGAGCTTGCCCAACCGTCATTGGTCGCGCTCATTGAGGGCAAAGCCGCCCAGGGATCGGCCTCGGACGATGGTTGATCCATAAGACGTTCTGCTTCCCAGGGACTCGACTCCGGGCCTGGCTGATCTGGCATTGGCTCGATCTCTGGCAATTGCTCAGAGGGTGTCTGCTGTTCAGGCTCCAGGACCTCGGCCCCCAGCGACTTCAACCACTCCGGCCAGTTTCTATCGTCGTCGCTTTCTTCGCTTCCAGCGAAGAAGAGGGGCATAACATCTTCCGGCTTTACCTGCTTCTGTTCCACCGGCTTTGGAGCAGCATACATTTCTAGGTTAGGGGAAGGAGCAGCCGCTTGCATAGGCACCTCTTCTCCCATCTGTGATCGCTCGCTTCTGGTCAGTGAATCCAGCCATGCCGGGGGAGCAGGCGGCTGATCTTCTTGCTCCTCGCTGTCCCACTCGGTTTGAGCGGGTTGAGGATTCTCCGGACTGTTCCATCTCTGAGCGCTGACATCCGCTGAAGCGAGCTGGTCTGCCTGGTACCAGGGTGGGGTGTGCTGTGTGGTAGCCTGCGGGTTCTCCTGCTTCTCTGATCCTACCAGCGCTTCGGACAGAAGTGAGTCGGCTTGCGTTGGCTGATCCCACTTCTCCAACACTTCCCATTTTTCGTAAGGAGAAGAGGGAGAAGTTTTCTGCTCCACCTGCGCTTGCGACGTCACTGCGACGGGGATGTTGGCTTGCTGGAGGTTTACAGGCACCCCATCTTCTAACACGATAGCCTCTTTTCTAATCAGTTCCAGGAATGGGTCGTTTGGCTGACTGGCAGCCAGGTCGGCAAAAATTTCCTGAGCCATAGTAAGCTCAGGGTCCAGAGACTCGGCTCTCAGCAGAAGCTCTTGAGCTCGCTGAATATTAGAGATTGAGGTCACATGTGCCAGGAGTAGCAGAGCCTTGAGGCAGGTGGGAATCTCCTCTAGCAACTGAGTTGCGATTGCCTCGACCTTATCATATTTTCCCTCGCGCCAGTATGTCTCCATTAAGCCCAGGCGTGCATCCAGACGCTCCGGGCTGATAGCCAGAACGGCGTCCCATTCTTGAATGGCCTGAGTCAGCAAGTCGCCGCGCATATACAGCCGCGCTAGGCCGGCGCGCGAGAACATAAATTCCGGCTGCCCTGCTCTCGCGCTGAGTTGATTAAATTCCTGGCGAATGTTCGCGTTGCCCCGACTGAGTTCATATGCTTGCTGATAACAATCGAGCGCAGTGTCGATATCTGAGGATCGTTCGCTGATCAACGCGCGATCGCAATAGACGATCACGTTCTCAGGGTCGTTGGTCAAGATCCATTCAAAAGTCTGCTTCGCCTCTTCCAGCTGGCCCTGTGCCAGGTAAACTTCTCCCAGCAGGCGCTGCGCTTCGAGTGCCTCCGGGAAATAGGTGAGGATGTTCTGGCAGTTGGCCATCGCCTCTTCAATACGTCCAGAACTGATGGCATCCTCTGTCGCGCGTAAATACTCACGAAGTGTTGTTTGCGTCATAAACCAGATCTCCTCTTCGCCCCGGCCTGCTTAGCGGAGCGTTTCTTACAAGCCTCCCTGGAGCAACTTCGCCAAACGCTCTGCCTGCTTTGCTTTGTACGGGCCAATAATGGCCAGGCGGCGCCACTGAGGGTCAAAACACACCTGCGCGACTCGCTGAATGTCTTGCGGCGTTACTGCCTCGATGAGAGCAATCATTCGATCAATATCGAGAACATCGCTCCGCAGGCTTTCCTGACTGCCCAACCAGGAAGCGACCTGGTGGGTGCCTTCCATACCCAACAGCATGCTCCCGCAAATATATGCCTTAATGCGTGCTAATTCATCGGGCGCAACCGGTGTCTCACACAGTCGCGCCAGTTCTTCGATAATCGCGCGAGTCGTTGCCTCCGTTTGCGTGGCATCGATTCCCGCACTTACAACAAAGTTACCGGTTTCAGCATAACTATTGAAGTAACTCCCAATATCATACGCCAGGCCTCGCTCCTCCCGGATGTTCTGAAAGAGTCGTGAGCTCATCCCGTCTCCCAGGATCGCATTAGCCAGCATAAATGCATAATAATCAGGTGATGCATACGATATTCCCAGCGTCCCCAGGCAAAGATTCACTTGCTCGGTCGCTCTGGTAATAATGGCTACGGGCGCGGCATCTACCGGAGGCAAGCAGGGGGTATAGGAGTGCGACCTCCCCGGTTGCCAATCGCCAAAAAGCGATGAAACCAGGTCAAGCACCGCCTCCTCATCTATATTGCCTGCGACGCTGATTACCAGCCCGTTTGAACGGTAATATTCATCGAGATAGGCCAGCATCTGGTCACGCTGGATCTGCGCGACAGTCTCTTCAAAACCTGCGTCGTCGCGTCCCAGTTCCAGCCCCGGCCACATTATCTCATCGATGAGCAGACTTGCCCACTCCTGAGGATCATCTTTTGTCGAGCGGATCTCCTCGATGATCACATTGCGCTCTTTTTCAAGCTCTTCCGGGTCGAACAGAGGCCGGCGGACCATATCCGCCAGCACATGCAGAACCTCTTCCAGATGCTCGCCCGGCACACGAGCCGTATAGCTGGTAAGTTCTTTGCTGGTTGTCCCGTTGAACGACCCTCCAACCCCTTCAATAGCTTCTGAGATGTGTCGTGCGCTGGGATAGCTCCGGGTCCCCTTAAAAAGCATATGTTCAATAAAATGGGAAATCCCGGCGATTGAGCGACTTTCGTACCGCGAACCAACAGTAAAGAAGAGAGCAATACTGGCTGAGCGCATGTTTGGAATGGGGGCTGTCAGTAGCCGTAGCCCGTTGCCCAGAGTTGTTCGCTTATACTGCATGAAAAAATGATACTTCCTCGGTTGTTAACCAGTAGCCAGCGCAACTGGCCGTGTGTGTGTGCCTCATGCCATCTACCAAATCACAGTTACTGGCCTGCCAGAAGTCTTGCGTGCATGCTCCCTATTATAGACGGTTTCGCAGCGCCCCGCAATGGTATCAGGAAATCTGGATAGCCCTTTTGGATGAATGTTTTGCTAGAAAAAGCCGAGATCATTGCCCAGTTCACCCAATTCCCCGAGGACACCCTCGCCTCTGGGATTCCCGTACTCATCATGGTGGCGCCTGTGTTCAACATCGCGCTCGATTCCATGTAGAAGCATCTCACCACCAATGACTGCCGCGGCACCGCCCAGAGCGCCAGCAGCCATACTTCCGCCGCTACCCTGGAATAGCCCACCGAGGCCACCCTGCTGTTGCTGCTGGCCCTGCATTGGAGCTGCGGCGGGAGTGGGCTGAACGCCAGCCAGGCTGGTGCGGCAGCTCAGGCAGTTAGGCGTTCCCATCGGTGCCATGGCCATGCAAACAGGGCAGCGCAGAACCATTGGCTGCTGGCCCATCATCGGAGGAACCTGCTGATACCCACCTTGCGCGTACTGCTGCTGTTGGGGTGAGTAACCGGGGTTATATGGCTGCTGCCCATACGGTTGCTGTGCGTACTGATAGGGTTGTTGGGGAACTGGCTGCAGATAGGGTCCGGTTTGTGGTGTATAAGTGGGCGCTCCGGTGGTAGCTCCCAGCGGCTGGCCACAATTATTGCAGAATCTGGCGCCAGCGTGGTTCTGCGTCCCACAGCCGCTACAAAACGTCTGGCCGGTAGTTGCCTCAACCGGCGCCTGACTCGGCTGCATGCTCTGTCCACAATTCGTGCAAAACGCGCTGCCAGCCGGGACTTCGGCGTGACAGGCAATACACTGACGCGTGGCTGGTTGAGAGACAACGGTGACGGGCGGAGAGGCAGCTGCGAGCGCCTGCGCCCCAAGCGATGTCCCACAATGCATACAGAAAGCCGCGCTGGCTCTGACGGTTCCTCCGCAGCGCGGGCAGCTTGTAGTTGCCACTTCTCCCTGCGTCTCCTGGACAACGGGGGTGCCGCATTCTGGACAGAACTTCTTCCCACTAACATCATGGCCGCATTTTATACAGGTTTGCATGGCTTTTCCTCTCGATGACTAACTGGATCTTTCGGCGTACTTTTTCGATTCGCTTCTTTGTCTATATGTACGCAGTTTAGCATAAATCGTTCTGGGAGTCGAGATGGAATCAGAGACA
>DATGKW010000002.1:0-5670 GCA_035294465.1 Ktedonobacteraceae bacterium
CAGCGGGTGAATATACGCCTCCGGGTCGATCATGTATCCTCTCCTTTCGGTCATCACGTTAGATATGACGGGCTATCCCAGCACCAGTAACGCCTGCACAAGCAAGATTTTCTTTTCAAGGACTTGTGTCTGAACATATACTTGCTCCTCGGCATCAAAACAGATTCACTACTTCCCCCACAACCTTTTTCCTATACCACGGGTCCTATCTTAATAGCTGGTCTATCACTGTATGGGCATGGTTTAGGGAGAGTGTGTTATGAACCTGGTTTCATTCTCAATCAAGACAAAAGGCGTGGCTAATTTTGCTCGACGCCTGCGCACAGTGTTTACCCGTTTTGGTTTTTCGGAGCGCCGGACCCGGCGCGCCCTCCTCATCGCTATCCAAACCCTCCAGTCGCATGGCAGCGCACCTACTTACTTTATTCCGGCGGTGGTTCTGAATCGCCACCCTAAACTGATTGCTGAAATTGCCAGCCGTGGCGCAGAAATTGGCATTCACGGTTATGTTCACAACGATTACCGGACGCTTAGCGCCGAACAACAATACGCCCAGACAGGCAAGGCCATCGAGATCTTTAAGCAAAGGCAAATCGACTTCGCGGGCTTTCGCAATCCTTATCTCGGCTGGAACGAAGCATCTCTGGATGTTTTCCGCCGCCTCGGCTTTTGCTATGAGACGAACGAGGCCGTTTTACACGAGGTGGTGAATTTACAGCATTTCTCGCCGATGATTCAGAGCGGCTTCGCCAAGTCCCTGGCGCTCTTTCAAGCCATTCCATGCACGTCGTATACGCTGCGTCCACATATGGAGGGAACACTCGTACGCATTCCCACCAGCATCCCCGACGATGAAATGACGTTCGACCGTCTGCGTATCACCAATCCCCAGGAAGTAGGCCGCATCTGGAGCGAGGTCATGCAGCGCGTCTACGAGCGCGAAGGAATCTATACCTTAAACTATCATCCTGAGCGGGGAATTCTCTGCAACCAGGCGCTAGAACAACTGCTGGCGTTCGCTAGCAGCCAGCCCTTGCCCGTCTGGCTCACCCGCCTGGGCGAAGTGGCCAGATGGTGGCAGGAGCGCCTCGCCTTCCGCTTCCACTTTACTCCACTGGACGCCGGGCGCTGGACAGTTCAGGCAAACTGTACAGAACAGGCTACGATTCTGGGACGTTACCTGGACATCGAGGAGCACTCTCTCCACTCCTGGTCTGGTCCTGACCAGCGCATCGAGGCCAGAGAGTTTATCGTCCGCGCCCCGTGCCTTCCCTGCCTGGCCCTTTCGCCCCGTACACCTGTTGAAGTGGAAGATTTCTTGCACGAACAGGGCTATCCGGTCGCAGCGGGAGTCGAAGAACAGGCTCATGCGGATTATGCCTGCTACTTTGACCTGCCGGATGGCCTGGGCACGAATAGGGAAGAACAGCGAAATCTGCGCAGTGAACTCCTGCAGAAGATAGAGGCGTTAGAAGCTCCTCTTCTACGCTTCGGCTACTGGCCTTCCGGCCAGCGGGCCGCACTCGCGATCAGCGGAGATATCGATTCGGTCACTATCCAGGATTTCTTTCTGCGTATTATTGAGGTCCGCTGACATACAATTGAATATCTTGCACGCAGGGCTATAGCCCTGCGCGCAATCAGCGTTATCGTTCATTTTCATGGATGAACAAGTGGTTAGATGGAAGGGAAGGGTCATATCCATGGCTATTACTGGAAAAGTGCTTATAGTGCTTGAAAATCGTCCGGCTCTAATCGATACGCGAATCCTGGTAGAGGCTACAACCCTGCGTGATCAGAATTTCGAGGTCTGTGTGATCAGTCCCAGAGATACCCCCAGGAAAGGTAACTCTTACCTTTGCCTGGAAGGTATCCATTTCTACTCTTACTATCTCCCTCGTTTTCGCGGGAAGAAAATGGCCTATCTCTTTGAATATAGCTGGAGCATGCTTAAAATATGGTGGATTAGCCTGTGGGTTCTCTATCGACACGGGTTTGATGTAATTCATGCTGCCAATCCTCCTGACATCTTCTTCTTTCTGTACTGGTTCTACCGCTTTTTCGGCAAACGTTTTATCTTTGATCAGCATGACCTTTCCCTTGAGCTTTTCCAGGTTAAGTTCGGTAAGAGGCACAAATTCCTACAACGTATCCTGCTCTGGCTGGAGAAATGCTCATACCGCACTGCTGCTTGCGTCCTGACCACTAATGAATCCCAAAGACAGATAGCTGTTACTCGCGGCAAGTGCGATCCCGAAAAAGTTTTCGTTGTTCGCAACGGACCAGATTTGCAGAGGCTCTACTCCGTGCCAACTGAACCAGAACTCAAAAAAGGACGTTCTTTTCTTCTGGTATACATTGGAGCAATGGAGGTTCAAGATGGGGTTCACTATGCTCTCTATGCCTTGCACGAGCTGATTCATGTCTATAAGCGCCGGGATATACTATTTGTCCTCATGGGCGACGGCAGCCGCTTGCCGGATTTAAAAAAGCTTGCAGAGGAGCTTCATATCGGTGAGTATGTTTCTTTTACTGGCTGGGTGGGAGAACAGGAGATCAGAAGATATCTGAGCACAGCAGATATCGGTCTCTGCCCCGATCCGCTCAATGGCGTTAACGAATTCTGTACAACAATTAAGGCTATGGAATATATGGCCATGAGCCTGCCAATCGTTGCCTTTGACCTGGTGGAGACGCGGTATACTACCCGTGAGGCTGCGCTCTATGCGACCCCCAATTCAGTCCACGAATTCGCCGGCCAGATCAACCGCTTGCTGGACGATCCAGAACTACGAGAAGCAATGGGAAAGCACGCCCGTCACCGGGTGGAAAAATGCTTGAGCTGGAACTACGCCAGACAGCATTTACTACATGCCTATGCAACACTTTTCCCGGCCCTCACTATTCCTGCTGCATCCGAATCCATTTGCATGGAATAGCGACAGAGAGCAGAATGAGAAGTGAAAGATCCAGGAGACCGCCAATGAAAAAAGGAGTGCTGATTACCTTGACTATCATCTGTATAGTCGCTATTGTGATTTCATTACCTGTGCTGGCCCCTCACATTCTAGCGAAACTCCGTCAAGCCCATCACTTATTGGAGGGAAATATACCCTCACCGTTAGCTCCTATAATCACTGCAAATCAGTCATCTATACAAGTAGGGCCTCTCATTAGCCACAACGTGCCGGCATTTTCCAGCAGTGCTGCTTATCCCGCGTCAAATGCTGATGACAGCAGTTATGACACAACCTGGAGATCCCAGGGTGCGCCAGCCTGGTTGGCCTACGACCTCTCCAGTGTGCCTGCAACTAAAAGAAGCACCATACTGCTTGTCTGGTACAACGATGACACAGGTCTCTACGACCATACCCTCATTGGCTACCCAGCCTATAACTTGCCGAAGGATTACACCATTGAAGTCAACGCGGCCCCCGGTGGAGGTCAGGCCCCAAAAACAGGCTGGGTAGTCAAAGCGACGGTCAAGAATAATCATTTCCATTCCCGTCAGCATGTCATTGATATGGAAGGCTACAACTGGATACGTATGAACATCACCGCCATTGATGGCTCTGTGGAAAACGAGGACGCAAGTCTTAATCTCGATATTTTTGACGCCCGCACCGCGCTCTCAGACGACTGGATCTTCTACGGCGATTCTATTACTGCTGGCGCAATGGGACATCAGACCCTAAATGGC
Organism: Ktedonobacteraceae bacterium; assembly: GCA_035294465.1. GTDB lineage: Bacteria > Chloroflexota > Ktedonobacteria > Ktedonobacterales > Ktedonobacteraceae > Paraktedonobacter. The sequence goes on from DATGKW010000002.1 coordinate 3,701, forward strand.
GTCCTTTCCTTCTCACAGCTTATTAATGCAAAGGTCCCCAACTCCTACCCCGTGCAAGAAGCAGGCGGAACTGGCTATCTTACCAGCGCAGACGGAGCAAAGGACCTTGCCACGTGGCTGGCACTTTTCCCCGGAAAATATGTCGGATTGAGTTATGGCACTAACGATGCATTAGGCTGCGTCAATCCAGACACTTTCTATAGCAATTACGTGGCTATGATCCAGGACGTACTCCGCGCGGGCAAGGTCCCGCTGGTTCCACGTATACCCTGGGGAAAAGATGCCAATATTCAGCGCTGCGGCCCCGCATTAAACGCTCAAATCGAGAAGCTGTACAGCACATTCCCACAAATCATTCACGGCCCCGATTTCTGGGGATTTTTCCAGAACCAGCAGAATTTGATCTCTAACGATACCATTCACCCGACCGATGCCGGATTTGCGGCCTATCGTCAGCAGTGGGCTAATACGATGCTCGCAGAAATTTATAAACGTTAAGAAAGTCGTCACTGTGTGAATAAAAGAGGTAAGTATGAATACATATACAAAGGTTTTCTGGAGAAAAAGCATCCTGGTGCTTGTAACTGTGGTAGTGCTGATTGGCATCGCTCTGGCTACCATTGCCACTACGCACAAGCCAGGCGTACTCTGGAATATGGTTGCATCTCTGTATATAAAGCCACCTTCGGCTGCAGCTATTAATGGTGGATTTACCACCTTGCCGCCTGGAGCAACACTACCCACTGAGCAAGAATGCGCGGCACGCGTCAAGCGTTCCTCCTGGGAGCCACGCCCTGATAATACTACGGCGAATCATCAGGTACCGACACAGGAACAGATTGCACTGCTCGCCCCCTGGAACGAAACCATGGGTGTTGACCCCAAAGCAAATAATCTGCTCCTGCAAATCACCGGCAACTTTACTGGCACTACTGACGAAATACTTCAATGGGCTGCGTGCAAATGGGGTATAGATGAGAATATCGTGCGAGCTGAGGCCGTTGTCGAGTCGAACTGGCAGCAGGGCTTCCGGGGTGACTACACCAACGTTAAAAGCTACTGCCCTCCTGGAACATGGGATGGCCGGGGCTGTTATCAAAGCTATGGTATTCTCCAGTTGAAGTATTATTACTTTCAGAGTGCATGGCCAATGAGCCGCGACGATACAGCTTTCAGTGTCGAATATGTGCTGGGTGTTATTCGCACCTGTTATGAAGGGTGGACTACCTATTTAAATGACCGTACACCTTTGCCTGGTTATCCCCGCTACCACGCTGGCGATATCTGGGGCTGTCTGGGTAGATGGTATAGCGGCGGCTGGTATGACCAGGGTGCTGTAAACTACATCCGGCAGGTTCAGGCAGCTTACAAAGATCAAGCCTGGTTAAAGCCAGGCTTTGATTGATCCTTGTTTAGACCGGTATCTCTTTCTTCAGGCACGAGCCGCACTCTGTCACAAGTACAGCCCGTGCCTGTGTGACTTCGCCGGACAAGTATCTGGAGAGAGTGCGAACTCTGAAGAGCAGCCATACCCTCAGAAACGCCGCAGTGACAGTCTTCTCTTCTATTCTCTATTCTATGCAAATTGCTGCCTATCTACCCAGATAGGAGCCAGATAAAGAGCAGAACGCCTGGGCAAAATCTGAGTATCCAGGATGGGAGAGTTGGGACTCAGACTTACCAGCCCATTGTAACTGCCGGAAATGGCAACATCATCGAAGTAGAGTGTGCCACTGACCTGGTTGGTCAATACCAGAGCACTGTACCCCTGCCCCTCCGAAAGATCTCCACTAAATGATCCTATGGACTCCCCATTCAACCAGACCTGCCCCCCTCCACTACTCGTCTCATTCGCTTCCACCTCCACCTCGTACCACGTGTTCGCACTCACCACATTCGTAGTACTGTACAGGTCATAACGCGTCCCTGCCCCATTCCAGAAGTAAATGTCCAGCCCCTGCCGTCCACTG
>DATGKW010000003.1:0-26298 GCA_035294465.1 Ktedonobacteraceae bacterium
GCCAGAAACAGTTCTGCCGCTGGACCGCTCGATGCCATTGATCTTCTGCTTCATCCTAAACGCCTGATTGCGATGTTACGAGGATGAAGAACTATTGGGCGATGAAACGCGCAGAATCAGGCAGTGTCCTGGAGCCAGATACCGCTTACGTAGGGCAATTCCTGGCAACCCGGAGCAGCTCTTGGGTTGAGACAGTCTTCCACGCTCGCCCGATAAAATCGATGCATATGTATCTCTACTCTGCTATAATTGCGGCAGCACTGCCTCTGCTCAACAATAGAGAAGCGCCAGACGGGCCAGGGGCGATGGGGGTCAGCGCAGGCTAAACACAACCGAAAGATGGGAACCTTATGGAATAATCTTATATCTTGTGAGGAATGCTATGGAAGCACAGGAAGCATCACACAATCTCAACCCCACTCCACTACCGCCACCACAAACCGAAACCTCTCCGGAAGGAGCTGCGAAAATGCTGCATGAGGCTGAGGAAGAGGCCAAACACCTGTTCGCAGAGGCCGAGGAGCACGAGACAGTTGTAGTAACAATAGAGGAGGCCAAAACGTTCGGAATCTTCTGGCTGAAATCCCTGAACGACTGGATACTCAACTTTGCCTCCGGTCTGGCGTACAATCTACTGATGGCTACGCTTCCCGTCGTGATTGCCCTGGGTGCCATCATCGGTTTCGTCTCCGGTAAACTCAGCCCGCAAAATCAGCAGGCCCTCGTCACACGCCTGAGCGCGGTTTTCCCCTCCGTCCTGGGTCAGAATGTCCTGGCCCCGGCGCTGATTATTCTGCACAAAGACGCGGGGGCCCTCGGCGTGCTGGCAATTGTGCTGGCGCTCTACAATGGCTCGCGCCTTTTTGTCGCCATGGAGAACTACTTCGCGATCATCTATCACACTCCCGCGCGCCCATATGTGCGCCAGAATCTGACAGCACTGATGATGTTCCTGATTTTTATGGTACTTATCCCTATTATGCTGCTGGCCTCTTCTGTTGGTCTAGGAGGTACCGGCCTGGGAGGCTTCCTGGAAGGCTTAATCGCGTCTTTACTCCTTTTCCAGGCCATTTATATGATTGTGCCCAATCAGCATATCAGCCTGCGCAACAGCTGGCGAGGCACCGTTGTAGCTGCAGTCGCTCTTCAGATCTATGTCACCATTTTCCCGCTCTATATCAGGCGTTTTCTGGGCAGTTATACCGGCAATATAGGTTTTGCAGTGATCCTCCTGCTTTTCTTTTACTACTTTGCAGTGATCCTCCTGCTGGGTGCCGAGGTGAACGCCTACTATGCCGAGGATGTGCGCGCGCGACCGAGGAGCATCGCCGATCTAGTTCACCAGGCTACGCTTGAGGCCGATAGAGCGGAATTGGAAGAACTGGCACGGCAGAAAGCAGCCCATCACTCCCCAAAACCATCGAAGGAATAACGCTGCGCATTGCCTCTCCGCTCCCCTCACGGACGCGAAATCAGGGCAACCTGCTCAGCCTGGCGAATCTGGAGATGGTTTACGACATCAGCCGCGCTGCCACCCAGTTCCAGACCCTCAGCCAGTAGCGCGGCGCCGAGCGCTGCTTCGTAGCCTTCATGCTCGCTGCTTGCCTGGGGAAAAAGATAGATCTGGTAGCTATCGGCCAGACGCTCGATCAATCTGGCACTTTCCTGGCCTAGCACGACCATATCCTCTATATGATGGGTTGCCAGCAGGCCGGCCAGTTCTTGCGTCAAACCTTCCCAGAAAGCCTCATGTAGAGCCTTCTGCAGCGCCTCGTGCCGTGCGTCATCTTGCTCTCCCTGCGCGGTTTCCAGCATCGCCAGGTATCTGTAGGCAAGTGGCAGGGAGGTACCTTGCAGCGTGCCTATTCCATTGACAATCTGGCCATCCTGGATCACCAGAGCGCAGACGCCGCCCACGCCAGCATTGACATACAAAAAGCTCATCTCCGGCCAGCTAGCCTCCTGTTCGCGCAGATGACGCAACAGAGCCACTACCGCGCACACCTCATTGGCTGTTCCCAGGCCGGGACGTAGCAGGCGACGATGAAGAGGAACCGTAGGCAGATATTCAACCGACGGAGCGCAATAGCTGCGCACGCTGATAGAGCGCAGAATTTGCAAAACAGCGCTTACCTCTGTAAAAGCCGGCAATGGACGATAGCGCTGCAACAGCCTATCTACTTGCTCGCTGGTAAGCGCCGGCAGAGCGCTAAACGGGGCTGTCACATCCAGTGAAAGGACCATAGTCGGCTCAGGATAAAGCGGGCAGCTTCCATGTATCCAGGCCAGCAAATCATTGACAGTAGAAAACTCGTGGAACTCTATCAACTTGCCCTGATCAACACAACAAACCCTCCACGATCCCGCAGCATAATCCACGCCAACACTCACTGTCATAGCTCTTTCTCCTCTTCCTTTTGTTTGTGCGCCATTATAGCATAAGGAGAAAGACCTGTGAGAAACAGAAGTCCTTGAGAATCCATAGATAAAGTTCTTCATCACTTGACGTATAGTAGACTCATCTGCTACACTACACTCTTGGAAATATCTCTCCCCGATGAGACCTGTTTCTTTTCGGACTTTGCGTCTTCTTTCCGGTCCCGCAAGGAGACGCCGATCAAAACGTTTGCCAGATGGGAAAAAGGATACAGAAGAGAAACGGCAATCTGGCTGTTTACGCGCACTGAGATAAGAAGCTGCCGTCTGCAAAAGCAGAAGAAAGATATCTGGATAGTTATGCGCACATCGGCAACGATAATACTTCTCAATCCAATCGGAGCCATGCTCAATGGCAAGTATTTTTAAGAGGATACAGGAGCATGTCAGGAGAGGATCGCCCACCAGTCGACTCGGCCGAACAGGCACGTCTGCGGAGAGCGCTGCGTGAAAGCGTTATTCTACGCGAGCTGGCCGATATTTTAAATTCCTCGCTCGACCTCGAACACATTCTGCAAGAACTAGTGAAGCGCACCACCGAATTGTGCGACGTGGCGCGCTGTGCTGTCTGGCTGCTAGAGGAAACCTGGAATCGTTTCCGCCCAGTCACCTACTATATCACCTCGCACTCCCTGGGAAACGAAATGCTGAGATCTGCCGACGCGATCTGGCACCGTAGTCCCCTTCCGGTCGATAACCCCGTGATCCAACGTTTGCTCGCAGAAGGCGGAATGCTTTATATCGAGGATCTACGCACTGAGCCAACAGTGCAGGTCTTCGCGGAAACGTTCCAGACCCATTCGGTTCTGTTGATTGCCCTCACCCGCGAAGGACGCCCTGTCGGGATGATGTCGCTGGATAACCCTGGCCAGGTACATGCTTTCTCCCAGGAACAGCAGCAGATGGCCAGGGCGATTGGCCAGCAGGCTACCATTGCCATTGACAATGCGCGCCTCTATCGCAGAGCGCAGGAGCAGCAGTCACGCGCTGAGCATTTGATCGAACGCGCCCGCGCGATCTACCAGGTAGCCATGACGGTCAATTCCGGCGAAGAGCTTCCGGCTGTGCTGAAGTTAGCGACTGACCATCTGGCACGGGGGCTAGATGCCGACGGTGGAGTAGCCATGCTGCTAGAGGCTAATGGAACAACTCTCCGCCCGATTGATCAGATCACGCAGAGCGTAGACGATGAGCTTACGCCTCTCAGCCTTTCCCTGGAGAGGCTTCCTAACTTCCGGCAGGCGGTCTCTGCCGGTAAGCCAATCCTGGTAGGTATGGAGCAAGCTAGGGAACAGGAGATTGAATGGTTTCACCGGTTTAGCCTTAAAAATATTCTGGTTGTTCCTCTGATGGGCAGCGCTCCGCAGGAAGAGGCAAACTGGGATCTGCCCGGCGAAGGCAATGGAGAATCAGCGCTAGCAACGGCGGAAATACAGCCGGCAAGCGCGTCTTGCCCCGGCTTGATTGTAATTCATTATACCAGGCGCCGCAAACCCACCAGAGGGGAATATGCCTTCGCGCAAGATATTGCAGCCCAGTGCGGCCTGGCTATCGAGAAAGCACGCCTTCTGGCCGAAGCACGTCGGGCAGCGGATCTGGCCACCGAGCGAGCGAATACCCTGGATGCAGTTTTTCAGGCCATGACCGAGGGCATCACGGTCATCACACCTGATGGAAAGGTCTCGATCCGTAACAATGCTGCTGCACAATTCCTCGGTGTCCCGGTCTACTCCAGTGCCTCGCTAGAAACATTCCTCCAACGGCACCCGACTTATACTCTGGATGGGCAGCCCATCTCCTATGAAGATTTTTCTCTCACCCGCGCCCTGCGTGGAGATACTCAGGTGCGCGGCGAGCGTATCATTACCACCAGAACCGATGGAAGCAGGCGTGTCATAGAACTTACTGCTACTCAGCTGCGAAATAACGAGAAGCAGCAGATTGGCCTGGTTTGCGCCTTCCGGGATATTACAGTGCAAATGAAGGCAGAAGAGCGCATCCGCCAGGCGTTAGATACGTTTTTACATATTGCCGAGGTCGTCTCTTACAGTACGGATATTGACGATATTCTCCGCCGCGTGCTGGCTGAGACGCTGGCCGCCCTGGATTGCCAGCGAGGCGCTGTCTATCTGTTTCAACAGACTCAGGGCGTTTTTGATCCACATCTCTTACTGGGCTTTTCTCCAGCGGAAGAAGCCTGCTGGCTACAAAAGCAGCAAAGCTGGCTCGACCCTCAGGCAGGAACAGCGTACAAGTTTTACGAGCAGCTTCTGCAAGGCCATGCTGTGTTGATCGGCGAGGAGTATTTTCCTGCTGCGTCGAACCCTTTTGAAGGCTGTATGGTCCTGGCCGCGCCCATCAAACACGATCAACAAACGCGAGGTCTGATCCTGCTGGATCGCTCACTTCCTAACACCTCATTCCAACAAAAGCAAATGCCTCTTAGCTTTACCTCCTGGGATATAACGATTGTTGAGGGCATTGCCCAGCTAGCAGGCATGGCTATGGAACAAGCTCGCTGGCAGCAAGAGGCCATCGATGCGCGCGCCAGTGAGGCTGCGATGCGCGAGGCAGATGCCATGAAGAACGATTTCCTCGCGCTCACCGCTCACGAATTCCGCAATCCCCTGACCGTCATCCTGGCCCGCAGCCAGAGCGCCCTGCGTACCTTGCGCCGCGCTGCTGCCGAAGGCACCCCTTCACCTTATGCTTCGGCTGAAGAGCACCTGGAGCTGATCGCCGCCCAGACCAAACAACTGAATAACATAGTGACAACTTTTTTGGACGCGGCCCGTATCAACCAGGGACAAATCACCCTCAAGAGCGAAACCGTCGATCTGGGTAAAATCGCTCGCCAGGTGGTCAAAGATCAGGCCAGCTTGGCGGAAAATCATACACTGTGTTGCAATATAAATGACGAAGAGGCTCCGTATCTGGTTCGCGGAGACCAGGCCCGCCTCGCCCAGGTTATCGCCAATCTGGTTGAGAACGCCATCAAATACAGTCCCTTCGGTGGCCCGGTCACAGTCAGCCTGAGCCGGCGACAGCCTGGCGCAAAGCCCCTTATCGAGGTCAATGTCAAGGACCAGGGCATGGGGATTCCCCCCGAAGCACAGGCCAGGCTTTTTGAACGCTTCTACCGAGTTCCGCATAGTGCAGGCAACGAGACGCGGGGAATCGGCCTGGGCCTCTATCTCGTCTCCCATCTGATACAGATGCATGGAGGGAGCATTCGTGTCGAGAGCAGCGGAGTTCTGGGCGAAGGCAGTCGCTTTATTTTTACGCTCCCCGCGCTCTCGGCTCCCGCTACAGGCGAGCCTTCGGGCCAGGACGCGGCCCTCTAAACATTCCAAACGATATAGTTGAAAGGCGTGGGCGCAGCAACCGGAGCGCTGAGGTGGACGGTGAAACCGGCAGCCGGCTGAAGCGAAATATAATGCACAACTACAGGGCCTGGATCGCCGGTCAGCATGACCGTGACAACGCTCCGCTCGGAGATCTGCGAATGGGGAATCATGACTTCCTCCTGCCCCTGTTCGATCAGAGCACTTCCACCCGGCAGATAGGAACCAGCAGAAGTCGCACGCTTCTCCTCTGCCTGATCAACTCGTGCAGCCGTGAGTGACTGCATACCAGAGATGGTAGCCTCCTTTTCAACAGACACCTCCCGTTTATCAGTCACCGCAGTTACGTGGTCGGTAACAGATTCGCGCTCCTCTCCAGGGCGCACCGCTTGCAAATGAACCTTCGTCGAACGTCCCAGGCGCTTCTTCCGAACATCTACTAGAGGTAGAGCGCCGGGGTTACTTTGTGATAGCGCCTGCTCATGCATCCCCGGCGCGAGGGAATCCGCGCTGGGGCGGACCGCTGGCAACGGGCGTGATTGCAGATGCAGTAATGGAGGGATAACCGCAGCCCCGCTTTTCGCCGAATCGGACTCATCTTCGTGCCATCCGTTACTCTCAAGTTTATTCTGTGCTGTAATCTCTTCCACAGAGGCCGCGAGGGCCTTTCTTTCTAACTCCAGGCGCTTACGGGTGCGCATATGCTTACCAAACCATGCCATCTTAATACCTCAACAATCTGATTTCATCTGTCATCTTTGATATAAAAAGACACATTTATATACAGAATAGCATATTCAACCGATTTGGCCCGATGAACTAGCACATTTGGGCAGGATTACTACCAGCAGAGAAACATAGGAATATTTGGTAGAGAGGACTGGATTCGCTTGAAAGATCAACGATAACCAGTTATACTACGTGGCGATTAGACACAGAAGAGAGTTTCTTTCTCTCGCAAGTCTACAGGTCCTGATTATCGCTTTACTTTATTTCAGTTGTCGAAGGAGGGGTTTTTTTATGAAGCTCAATGGAACACACAAATTTAAAGCGAATAGCTCCCGCGTTTTTAATGCTATCCTTGATCCATCAGTTCTCCAGCAGTGCATTCCCGGCTGCGAATCGGTCGAAGTTCTGGATGCCTCTCGCTTGCAGGTTAATGTCACTACTTCACTGCCCGGCCTGAAAGGTCCCTACGGCGTGGTGGTTAATCTTCTGCAACGGCAGGACCCCAACTTGATTGTTCTAGGTGTAAAACGCCAGGGGCGCGGCGGTTCTGTTGATGCAACCGCCAACATTAGTATTGCCGACGAGGCAGATGGCGCTCTGGTGACTTACGACGCCAGCGCCGATCTTTCAGGACCTATTGCGATTGCTAATAATCCTGTCGGCAAAGGCGTGGTGAACAGCACGCTGAACAGCGTTTTCCAGAATCTGGACAAAGTTCTGGCCTGAGTAGGGCTATTTGCTTGGAATGGAATAAAGAGGGCGGTAGAAGAGCCGCCCTCTTTCAGTTTTCATGCCGCCACCACAAAATCGCCGAAGTGTTCGACCAGAGGGGAGAGCGCAAGGGATCGCCCTCAATCAGCCACCTCTCTAACAGTCCCCGCAACTCGCGGCGTATCTGCGCGTTATCCTCCAGAATCAATTGCTCTATCAGCTCGTCCTCAGCATCCTGCAACGAAGGGTATGTCAGTTCGAAGGACGTGGCCACGACCTCGACATTCGCATAAATTCCCAGCTCGTAGAGCACATCCAGCGCGTGGATATAGCCTGGGGGCAGACGGCGCTCGTCGCCATGAAAATGCTGCCAGAATGGCGCGGTCAGCACATCAATAGAGGTCGCTCGTAAATAGAGATAACACGCCTGCCGACTGGCTGCATGCAACTTTTTCAAGAAAGGTACAATATCCAGAATTGGATACAGCACGTGGCTACATATCACGATATCGGCTCGCAAGTCTGCGGGCGCGTCCTCCCAGGTGCATTGTATCGTGGAGATGTTGGGGATGCCGTTTGCTGCAATCTCGGCACGTAAGTAGTTCAACATGGACGCGTTTGGCTCCAGCGCGGTGACGTGCCGGACCAGAGGGGCGAGAGCCAGAGAAAAGCGCCCGGTCCCCGCGCCTACATCCAGCACGCTGGTTTGAGGTGTAACCTGCGCGCACAGGCGCAAATAGAACGGATCGTTGGCTGCGCTCTCACGGGTCACACGGTGAAAGCTCTGCGCGCGGCGATCCCAGAAGTCCGCGCTGGTTCGTCCTAAGCGGGCATAAGCCGCGTCCATTTGCGCGGCACGTGCCCTGATCAGTTCCTGCCAGCGTTCAACAGCCGTCTGCATCGCGTGCGCCTCAGTTCCCCATCGGCGCCTGAAGCTTCTGCTTCAAACAATCAAAGAATTGAGCCGTAAGGCGGTCGGTCGCACCACTGAGCAAGCGCGCGCCGACGCTGGCGATTGTCCCGCTCACCGTCACGTCGGCTTTCCAATCCATCCGCGTCTCATTCTCTTGTACGGCGGTCAGGTGCATATCTCCGGTTAGTTCGACCGCACTGCCCGGGGCCTTGCCACGGCCCTTTACTACCATGTGCTCCGGCTCTTTGACCTCTGGACGAGTGACATCCATCGTAAATTTGGCTTTCACCGGACCAACTCCGACATTGACAATGGCCTTCCAATGCTCATCGCCCAGCACTTCCAGGCTTTGGAACCCTGGCGCGCACCCCGCAACATTATTCACATCCATGAGAAATTCCCAGACCTTCTGAATTGGGGCGGCAATTGTTTGCGTACCCGAAAACTCCATACGTTTCTTTCCTTCCTAAATTCTCGCAGTCCCTCCCAGGGGATACCAGCCAGTTCTACCCCGTCCGGCAACAGGTAAAAAAAGGGCAACGGGATGTCTGCGGCTGCTACTATCCATCATATCACAGTGGATTTCTCTGTATGTACCCACATTCTTTGCGCGCAGCGCGGAGGCGCTTGTACGGAACCAGTCCTTGTAGTGAGCCGCGCTAACATGCTACACTACCCGCAGCATCGTAAATCAGCAACGAAGGAGTTTGTAAAGAACCATGGCTATTCTCTACGAAAAACGTGGGCGTGTGGCCTACATCACGATAAACCGCCCGGAGGCGCGTAACGCTATTGACGAGGAAACCTCGCGAGAGTTGACGCAAGCCTGGCAGGATTTCCGCGACGACGCGAATGTATGGATCGGTGTGCTCACAGGGGCGGGTGATAAAGCTTTCTCGGCGGGCGCGGACCTTAAATCGTTCATCCCCATGCTATCCGGCGCGGCGCGGGCGAGCGCGGCAGGAGAAGAGGCTGAAGATTTCGGCTTCGGCGGGATTACACGCGGCTTTGAGTGCTGGAAACCGATGATCGCCGCAATTAATGGCTTTTGCCTCGCCGGGGGCACGGAAATGATGCTGGCCTGCGATCTGCGCATTGCAGCCGAGAACGCAACGATTGGGTTGACCGAGGTACGCTGGGGTATCATTCCCGGCGCGGGTGGAACGCAACGTCTGCCACGTATGATCCCGCTGGCAAAAGCTATGGAAATTATCCTGCTGGGCGAACCAATTACAGCGGAGGAGGCATATCGCATTGGCCTGGTCAATAAAGTCGTGCCCCAGGCCGAACTGATGAACGAGGTCGAACGCTGGGTCAACACCCTGCTCGAACGCGGTCCCCTGGCTCTACGAGCCGCCAAGCAGGCCATGCTGCAAGGGCTTGATATGCCACTCAACGAGGGCCTGAAACTGGAGCAACGCCTCTTCCGCCAGATGCTAGCAACCGAGGATGCGAAAGAGGGTCCGCTGGCCTTCACGCAGAAGAGAAAGCCGCAGTTCAAAGGTCAGTAGCAGCCTAACTTATTCGACAAAACACCGCTTTCAAGTACGCCGTCTCAGGCATAGCCAGGCGAATCGGATGATCGACTCCGTGACTGTACGACTCCAGGAGCTGGACAGAGCGCTGCAAGCGCCGGGCGCTCTGTGCCAGCACGCCAAGCAGATCATCCATCCCTACTACGCCAGAGCACGAGCAAGAGAGCAGAATTCCTCCCGGATGCAGAACCTCCATACCAAGCTGGTTGAGGCGGCGATAGGCTTTGAGAGCCTGCGCACGCGCGCTCTGCGTCCTGGCAAAGGCGGGCGGGTCGAGCACTACTACATCGAACCGCTCGCCTCTCGACCGCGCTTTCTCCAGATAGTCAAAAACATTAGCTATATGGAATTCGTGGGGCGTGGGATCGATACCGTTGAGCACAAAGTGCTGGCGTGCGGCTTCAATGGCGGGGGCAGAGATGTCTACGCTCACCACACGCGTATCGCTGCTGCTCAGGGCAGCGTAAACAGAAAAGGCTCCGGTGTAGCAAAAGCAGTTCAGCACACGTTTGCCACGACAATATTTGCGCAACGCCTCGCGTTTATCGCGCTGATCCAGGAAAAAACCAGTCTTCTGGCCTTCCCAGGGATCAACGACAAAAAGGACATTATTTTCACGTATGGTCACTTGTGTAGGCACTCCTCCGGCGGCCACCAGTGGTTCCTCCGCCTCCAGACCCTCACGCTGCCGTGCCTGACCATCGTTGCGCAGCAAAATACCGCGAGCACCCGCTTCAATCATCAGAGCTTCGATGAGCAGAGAACGCAGACGCTCCATGCCAGACGTGTCGATCTGCACAACCAGAATTTCGGCATAACGGTCCACCACCAGCCCCGGCAGGTTATCGCCCTCGGCGTTGATCAGGCGATAGGCATTGGTCACACCGGGATCAAAAACCTGGCGCAATTCAAGGGCCTGCCGCACACGCCGGCGCAGAAAAGCAAGATCGATCCTTTCCTCGCTATCGCGCGTCAGAACCCGAATGGCGATATCGGTCTGGGGGTTATAGTAGCCGCGCGCGACGAACTGGCCGGTTGCAGACTTGACATCGACCGGGCCACCCGCTTCGATCCAACGCGGAGGCTGCTGTAAAGCGCCTGAGAAAATCCACAAATGGCCATTATACAGGATTTCTTCTTTCCCCGGCTTGAGACTGGCCGTCGGATAGTGAACTGATAGTGACACGACCGCTGCTTTTCCTTCAAATTTTTCTCTATTATCGCATAGAAGACAAGTAGCTCTCATATTTCAGCAGGCAAGCCGCTGACTTTCAGAACCTTCGCATTTCCGTGTTAGAGGCAGAGCCATGCGAACCTCATAAAAATGCAGGTGTGTTTACCAGGCAAACACACCTGCATTGACGATCATTGCTATAATCAGGCTTTAATAAACTTAATTGCAGCAATAACTGGATCGCTATGATGTTCCGACATACGCAGCATTGCACGCCTCAAGTTATAAGCGCTGTTAATCAGAGCAATATGGGTAAATGCTTGAGGATAGTTGCCCAGCGCTATGCCGCTATTGGTCGCAATCTCTTCGGAAAAGAGACCCAGAGGGCTGGCATAACTTACCAGGCGCTCGAAGAGTGAACGAGCTTCCTCCACACGCCCCTGCATAGCCAGATTGTCTACCAGCCAGAAAGAACAGAGAGTAAAGGTGCCCTCACACCCATCGAGGCCATCTTCCGAATTGTAGCGATAGACAAAACCGCGTTCATCGGTCAGTTGCTCCATCACCCGGTCAACGGTTGAACGCATACGCGGGTCCCCGGGAGGAATAAAGCCAACCAGAGGCAGTAACAGACAAGAAGCATCAAGTGTAGTGCTCCCATAATACTGTGTGAACGCGCCAATCTGCGTATTATACCCATTGGTCAGGATATCGGTGCGAATCTGTTCGCGTACCTGGCGCCAGCGTGGAAGATCGGCCTTTAATCCTTCCTGCTCGGCGGCGCGAATCACGCGGTCAAGTGCAACCCAACACATGACTTTGGAATAGACGAAGTGATGCTCACCATCGCGCACCTCCCAGATCCCCCGGTCGGTCTCGCGCCAGTGCTTACATACATGTTCGGCCATCACGCACATCAGATACCAGAGCGGTCCCTCCAGCTTCTCCCCAAAACGTTCAAAGCACCCCATACGACGATACTGGTGAATACAATCCAATACTTCGCCAAATACGTCTAGCTGCTTCTGGTGAGCAGCACCATTACCGATACGCACCGGAAACGATCCACAGTAGCCGCTCAAATGGGTCAGTTCCTGTTCTATCAGCTCGCGTTCGCCGCGAATGCCGTACATAATCTGCAAGTCTTCGCCGTCGGAGAAAGAGAGCCGCTGTAGCCACTGGGTAAAAGCGTGGGCCTCCTCCGTAAAGCCCAGCACGTTCAATGCATAGAGGGTAAAGCTCGCATCGCGCAGCCAGGTAAAGCGGTAGTCCCAATTCCGCTCACCTCCCAGATCTTCCGGCAGAGAGGTCGTGGGAGCTGCGACAATTGCCCCGGTGGGAGCGTAGGTCATCATCTTCAGAACCAGAGCACTGCGTTCGACCAGATCTGGATAGGGGCCAGTATAGTCACAGCTGCTCAGCCATTTGCGCCAGCAGTGCAACGTCTGGGCCAGTTCGGCATCAAAATTGCGCTGTTGCAGTTCGGACTCGACCAGGCGATGAGCAGCCAGAGCAGAACGTCCGACGCCCAACGCGAACAGCAACCGCTCTCCCTCGCGCAAAGTCACCCGGACGACTACCGTCGGATTGACTTCGTTCTCTCCCGCTTCAAGAACCATCTCATAGCTAGGGAGCAGATTACCGCCGATTACCGCCAGGCCAAGATGCTGATTTCCGCCGTTGACGACCGCGCCAATGTTAGAAACCAGGTATGCTTCACTAGCAGAGCCAGCATAATTGGGAGTTACTTTGAGGCGCACTGTGATCGGCAGCTCGCCCTGTGTGCATTCCACAATCCTTACCAGACAATGGCAGGAACCATCCTCGCGTGTCCAGGTATTATTATTCATCTCCCGAAATTGCCAGGCTGAGAGCGTCTCAACTGGCATAAAATCGGTGAGAACAACTTCACCAACGGTGCTCTTGAAACGCGTCTGTAAGACATTGCTGCCCCTAAGATAGCGCTGCACACCTGAAATAGCAGGATCAGCGGGAGCAATCTGGAAGTATCCTCCGCGTTCCGCATCAAGCAGCCGGCAAAAGATGGCAGGGCTGTCAAAGTCCGGCAGGCACCCCCAGTCTACCGAACCATCTGGAGCAACCAGCACAACCGAATGGCAGTCGCCGATGACTCCATACGCGTTAATTGGTTGATAAGTGCGAGTTTTTCCGTTCATCCCAACCATTCACATTCTTTCTTGTAATAAAAAACGATAAGTCCATGGGATGAGAGATGCTTATTTCTACTCTTAAATCCCCGTTATACCAAAACAGAACGGAGGAAGTAAGACTCCAGTAACAGAAATGTTCTTCCAATTCTGACACCGCGCTCTCCTGTCTATAGGAAGGCTCACCCCGCTTTATAACACCTTTCCACGTCCCTTTTCTTGACTATGAGCACGCGCCAGTTCTAGAGATTATTTCCCTGGACAACAAAAAGCTCTCTGTGTTTTTAGACTACCAAATACAGAGAAATATGACAGCCAAATAGTAGCATGTATCCAGGAGAGCGGTGAAGCAAGGAGGCTGGCAATCTCAACGCAAGGAAGGCACTTCCCGGCCTCAAATTTTCTGAAAAAAGATAGGTGATGTCGTAGGAGAGTTGTACTAGCTATTTAAATAATGGTAAAGCAGGGTTAACATTACCATATGGGCGGCTTTAAGAGAGTTCGGCGGTATAAGTGGTATAATAAACAAGCCAGACAGGCTCCGGTCAAAGTGAGCCAGGCGCAAGAAAAATCTCATCGCGCGCATTGCGGATCTCCGTGCGGCGTGTGGACATATTTACTGCAGCTACCATGCCTCAAAACAGTTAGAAAGCAGGAGGATTTTGCAGAGTCAGTGTTTTTCTGAATGCGCGTGGCGGAGTATTCCGCTCACCATTGCCGATCAACAAACGCATATCGAGCGGAGTGAGCTGCTTTTAGCGGAGGCAGCACTGGGAAAATCCCCGGTGCTGTACTGGTCTCTGGCTGAGCCAGTCGGCCTGGTCCTGGGATTTTCTCAAAAAGCAGACGTACTGAATCTTCAGGCGCTAGCTGAAGAGGCCATTCCTGTCTATCATCGTCGAGCTGGAGGAACGGCTGTACTTGTTGGACCGCATTTGCTTGCGCTGGATGTCGTACTGCCGGCGCACCACCCGCTTGTCTTAGCCGATCTTGTAGAATCATATCGGTGGTTCGGTGAAACCTGGGCGCGAGCTCTCTCTCTGCTTGGCATCGAAACGCGTCTGATAACTCCCGCCGAAGCTCACGAGCAGCGTACACAGGCGAAACGCGAGGAGAGGCGCGTGCATGAAGAGATCCTGCGCCGCGCTTGCTACGCGTCATATTCTCCCTACGAAGTAGCGGTAGGACAGCGTAAGGTGGTGGGGCTGGATATGATTCGCCGGCGCAACGGCAGCCTGCTACAGGCAGGAGTCCTGTTAAGATGGGAGAGCGAGACACTGGCCAGGCTGCTCGGCCATACACCGAACGAACAGGAATTGCTGCGCCGGAAACTTCCTGAGCGCGCGGTTGGCTTAGATGAGCTGGCGAACCGTTGTGTAACGGCCCAGGAAGTCATCGAGGCGTTTGAAACGTCACTTTTTTCTCTCAGAGAAAAATAGGTTTTTCTCCCTGTCATAAACATGCCTGTTTCTCTGTCCTTATCTGTAGGGAATCTTCATACCAAATGCTGTGTTATAGGGGGTTTTGCCGCACGCATGGATGAACTTCAACTGCCAGTAAAATCAGCTCAGAACAGACCGGGAGAACTTCTCTACTTCTGGGCGCTAGGCGATCTGCATTACTACGCCTGCTCTGCCTGGCAAACAGTACATGCTCCGCGCCTGAGCCTGCTGTTTCGGGATCTGCGCCAGCTCTGGGCACGCGAAGGCGCTCCAGCTTTTTGTGTCTCGCCGGGCGATATCATCGAGAGAGCCAGCCCCGAAAATTATCAACTGGCTCGCCAGCAATTGAGCCTCCACCTTGATTTAGTACCATTTTATCCCGGTCTGGGCAACCACGAACTGTTCGCCGCTGGCCAGGAGAGCGAGGCAGAATTGCTGGATGACTTCACGATTTTCTGGGATAAGCCGCCGCGCTATTATTGGGTCGAGGGAGAAGTGCTCTGCATCATGCTGGATGTCGTAGGCTACGGCAAGCCAGTACTGACGACCGAATCGCTGGCCTTCCTGGACACTGCGTTGACCAAGCACCCCCGGCATATTGCCATTATCTTTGCCCACTGCCCACTCTATGGGACGGTGCTGGATCGAGATCCGCAACGTGACCTGGACTATGACTCTCTAGAGCCTTTCTTCTATCTAGAAAACTCCGAAGAGGTGCGCGCTGTGCTCGCACGCCACGCGAATGCTTGCCTGTACATACACGGGCACACGCACTCAGGTTGGCAGGCGCCCAACCTTGTGCTGACTGAGGAGTTGGGAGAACACCCGGTCACTTCGGTAAATCTATCATCACCCTGGTATACCGGCAAGCATCACGGAGTTCAGTGGCTTGACGGCGGTAGGGCATGCAGGTACCGTTCCGATGACCCTGACCTGATAGTCTCCTTCGCTATGCATATTTCCCGCAACCAGGCGCATTTGCGCCTGCGTGATCACCAGGCGGGAAACTGGCTGGCCGAGTGGATCGTGCCTGTACGATGAAATCAGCAACGCCGCCGATTTAGAGCGGTAAGGTTCTCCTGTGTTCCTGCCTTTTCGGCAGTTGAGTCACCCTTTCTGCAAGAAGGGTGCATTATTTGATTTGTTCGTTTGAAGTAACTCTCGATCAAGCTGCAGATTTATGTGGTCTTTCGACCCAAAATGGTAGGCTATAGTTGTATACATCTTATTCTACTGAGAGGAGCGGAAGAAAAGAATGGTGAGATCGCTCAGTCAGGTGCTCCTTGCGGGCATTTTTATCAAAGGCGGGGCCGACGCTTTTTTAGAGCCAGGCGGAAGAGTTGAGAAAGTCGCCGCCGCAGGCTTGCCAAATCCTAAGGTTGCGGTAGAATTAAATGGTGCAGCGATGGTCGCAGGAGGAACCATGCTGGCGCTCGGCATCATGCCGCGTCTGGCAGCAGCCGGGCTAATTGCTAGTCTGGTACCAACAACTATTGTTGGGCATGCCTTCTGGAAAGAGGAACCTGGGCCTGCCCGTGAAACGCAGAAGATCCAGTTTTTTAAAAATCTGGGGCTCCTCGGAGGCTTACTGCTGGTACTGACGCAGAAAGAGGATTGAACCGTGAGTGACGAGATCACAAACAAAGTAGCAATGGTTATTATGGCCCACCCCGACGACGCCGAGTTCAGCTCCGCTGGAACTGTGGCGAAATGGGTACGTGAGGGCTGGGATATCTATTATGTCATCTGTACTGAAGGAGGGAGCGGCGGCCCCGATGAAGCCACCGACGTCAGCCCGGCAGCACGCCAGCAGGTCAGCGAGACGCGCCGAGAGGAACAGCGAGCCGCAGGCAAAATTCTGGGACTCAAGGATGTGATTTTTTTGAACTACCGCGATGGTGAACTGCAACCCACGCTGGAATTCCGCCGCGATATCGTACGCCTGCTACGCACGTATAAACCCTACCGGGTGATCTGCCAGTCGCCGGAGCGCAACTGGTCGCCGCAGATGTATATTGGAGCCTATCATCCCGATCATCGTGCCTGCGGTGAAGGCGTCATTTCAGCTGTCTATCCGGCCTCACAGAATCCCTGGGATTTCCCCGAATTGATGTCCGAGGGGCTGGTCCCTCATAAAGTCAAGGAACTCTACGTCGTAGGTGCGCCGGTTCTCAATCATTGGGTCGATATATCCGATACGATAGATACAAAAATTGAGGCGCTCCTGGCCCACGCCAGCCAGTTGGCCGGTCGCGCTGAAGAGGTTACTAAACGAGTGCGTGAGCAACGCTCTACTATCGGGCAGAAATACGGCGTAGCTTACGCCGAAGAGTTTCATCTTTCGATCAACCGTTAAGTAGAAAAAACACGATGGATGTGGTTGACATTTCCAGGAACGGCGTGCCAACCGCATCCACCTCTTGCGTATCCTTCGACAATGTGGCATACTATTATCTAGAGACCTTCGGGGCAGGGTGCAATTCCCGACCGGCGGTATGGAGTCTCTATCGGATAGAGGAGCCAAGCCCGCTAGTCCATGACATACGTTGTCCGAATGCCATGTGACAGATTCGGTGCAAAGCCGAAGCCGACGGTAACAGTCCGGATGGGAGAAGGTTTAGCAGAGATACAGGTAGCACCTTCGTAGTTCATTCTGCTGGATGAACGCGTTTTGCCATAGCTTTCTATGGTAAGCTGTATCGATCTCTTTGGATCTCCCTCACAAGCCTCCCCGAGTCAGTTACTATGATGGTTCATTTCGCGCGTTTTTTCTGAGCCATCATGCGAGCTTTGACCGAGGGATATCAATGAGCATAACTATGCAACGTGAGAAAGAGCGGGGAATAGCCACCCAAACGTTGCCGGCTGTTTCACCACGCTCTCTGCCTCGCGCACGTGCAGGGGCACCGTATAGGACACCCTCGCGCCTCCTGACCGTTCTGCCTCCTCTTATTCTTGGTGTCGTCCTGCTGGGACTCTGGTATCTCAGCACAGCCAGAGGGTTGCTTCCAGACTACGAGTTGCCCACGCTGACTTCTGTCTGGAGCGCGCTGGTAAGTGGCCTGACCTCTGGTCTTTTCCTGCGCATGGCCTGGGTAACTATCCAGGAAAGCCTGGGAGGTTTCCTCCTGGCCCTGGTGATCGCCCTGCCTGTAGGCTACGGCCTGGCGAAATGGCGCCTTTTCGCGGCAGCGGTCCATCCCTATCTGGCAGCAGGACAGGCCATTCCTGCCATTGTGATAGCCCCGTTTCTCGTATTCTGGATGGGCTATGGTATGGGACCCGTCGTAGTGCTCTGCTTCCTGGTAGTGCTTTTCCCTATGGTGATCACTACTGCTCTGGGCTTTCAGCACATTGAGCGCTCACTGGTAGAAGCCGCGCTTGTTGAGGGGGCTCCTTTCTGGCCCATGTTGGTACGGATCGAGTTCCCCCTGGCTCTGCCAGCAATTATGGCCGCCTTTCGCACCGGGCTCACCCTGTCAATTGTTGGCGCACTGGTTGGTGAGTTTGTGACGGGCACTGACCAGGGATTGGGCGCTCTCGTGCAGATCGCGAAGAACCAGTTTAATATGCCACTGATGTTTGCCACGGTGATCATTCTGGCGTGTATAGCCGCGATCTTCTACGCGTTTAGCTGGAGCCTGACGAAAGTGTCTGAGGCCATCTCTATGTAATATCACTCATCTCCCTCTGTCATGCAATTCTTGAAATCTGATCTGAAGGAGTACAAACAGATGCAGACACGAGAACGTGTGCCTTTTTTCCTGGCCGCTCTTTCCCTGTTGCTCCTTGCGAGCATGTTGCTAACAGCTTGTGGTAGCCCCACATCCGCCAGCAATAGCAATGGGGCGTTGACCAATGTAAGCATTGGTCTGGGGTATATTCCAGATATCCAATTCGCCCCGTTTTATGTGGCTGTGAGCAAAGGCTATTATAAAGCGGCCGGGCTGAACGTGACTTTAATTCATGGCGTCGAGACTGATCTCTTCGGTGAAATGACCTCCGGCAAAGATACGTTTGTTTTCGCTACTGGCGATGAAACCCTGACCGCGCGCAGCCAGAACTTACCTGTGGTGGATGTCTCCACACTCTATCAGCGCTACCCGGTCAGCCTGATTGTGCCGGCTAATTCGTCGATCAAGACACTGGCCGATCTCAAGGGGCATACAATTGGCGAGCCGGGCGCCTTTGGCTCGACCTACATTGGTCTGCTGGCTTTGCTGCATGCGGCAGGTCTGACTACTAAAGATGTGAAATTGGAATCTATAGGCTTTACTCAGGTCAATGCGCTGAGGCAGGGGCGTGTGGATGCAGTCGTTGGCTATACGAATAACGAGCCGTTGCAACTACGCCGCCTGGGCATGCAGGTACGTACCTTTGATGTCTCTGATTACCAGCCGCTTGTCTCCAACGGCATTATCACCACGGAGAAGACGCTGAGCAGCCGGGCCAGCATGGTACATGCTTTTGTGCAAGCAACGCTCAAGGGATTACGCGAGGTTATCGCCAATCCAACGGAGGCGCTTCAGATCAGCACTAGCTATATTCCTGGCATGGATAATACCGCTGCAATGGCTGAGCTACAAGCAACCATCCCCATCTGGCAGGGCAACGGCCAGCACCCTCTGGGTTATAACGATAGCACAACCTGGCAGGAAATGGCGCAGTTCCTGGTGAGCCAGAAGCTGATCCCGGCCAGTTTGGATGTGAGCAAAGCGTATGTAAGTTCGTAGAATCAATCACTCATTATTGCGCGCCATATCTCTTACGATACATCTTGAGATCATCTTGTGTCACTTGCGACAGAGGTTCGGGCAACCCAGAAAGCGTGAACCAACCGATTGCGGTGCATTTTTCTGACTCTAAGATGCGTGGCTCACCAGAGATATGGCGCGCAAGATAGGTGGGCGAAACCCAATGCTCGTTTTCCGAGGTCAGGATGTGGTCGTTGACACCGAGCAGTTCGGTGACTTCGATCGTCATTCCATATTCTTCCGCGAATTCGCGGATAACGGCCTCAATCAGCCGCTCGCCAAAGGCAACTTTACCGCCTGGGAATTCCCACGTTCCACGTTCATTCCAGGCATTTGGCCCACGCTGTGCCAGAAAAACTTTCCCCTGGCTATCAAAAACCATAGCCCCTACGCCGATACCAATATAATCGCGTCCGGGTCTCATCAGTTGTTACTCCCATTAGAACATACACGCAAACACGCTCTGAAGCAGGCTTCTTCACTGCGGAAAGTTCTCCAGAATACGCTCAAGCAGGCGCTGTAACTCATCCTGTTCAGATGGTGCCAGAGGTGTCAGTATCTCTGTCACCGCGTCGCGCCGCGCTTGCTGCCAGGCTTCAAGCTGCTCACGGCCCTGAGTTGTCAATGTCACCAGGACAATGCGTTCGTCCTGTCCATCGATTTGGCGGGCGCGATGTACCATGCCCGCTCTTTCTAAACGTTTGCAGGCCGTGGTCACAGAACTGCCGGTTAACCCCAGAGCTTCAGCCAGTTCGCCAATACTTAACTCTCCTCGTTTATTGAGCAATTTCAGTAGCCAGTATTGTTCAGGCGTAATTTCTCCACGGCGCACCGGATGGGTACTGACACGCAGCAAGCGCCAGAGAGTTAGAAGGTCTTCTACCAATCGATCTGTGGCCATACCAGCATTTTCTCCTTATACATATAATCAAGAAGAAGTAAGAATGTATCCCTTTTACACTTCTCACCCACAAAATATGTCACATGTCCGGCGTCACATATCCGGTGCGTTGATAATCAAATGCGTTGATAGCTTATAGGAAACCGAACAAAAAATCAACTATTTCGCTCAATCGTTTTGATAATTCGAGTGCTATTCTAGCGAATCTGATTCGTTTGGGATAGAGCAAAGTAATCGAGTCGGCAAGGTTGGATGCCAGCATGCCGGCCATCACCCTGCCCGCCGGGTGAGCAGAGAATGACATGCCACTGGATTTGCAATGTACTGTTTTATGCATGATGAGTATCTGCTGGCATGAGCGAGCGAGTTGGAGAGAGCGTTAGAAGATGACAGAAGCGAGTCCACCGCGCCAGGTAGGACCCGCTTCCTCTTGTTCTTGTTCTGGTAGGGGCAAGAACAAGCCACCTGCCGTTTTGCCGCTGAATGCCCCACCAGAGAAAGAAAGAGCCAGGAGATCTAGCTAGAACCTGCGCAGTGTTTGCAGAGTCGCATCGTTGCCAACAGGTTGCGTAATGGCTCCTGCATCCAAGCCGGCTTGCTCCAGGGTCTCACGAAGCGCCTTATCTGTGGTCAGCTCGATGCAAGAAAGCGCGTCCAGCGTGAAATCGTTGATCCGGTTGGGACGAAAGAAGGCCCAGAAATCCTTATCGGTCAGCCAGAAGACGAAGGAGCGCAGTAACAAGAAGAGATAGAAGAAGAGCAGGCCATCAAAGGCATAGCTAAAGAAAAGTTTTGCTCCCCCGCCGAAGCCTCCATCCACTGCCAGAGGATCTGGACTAATGAAGACATAGAAAAGCAGGCAGATGATCATGAGCACGAACAGACCAATCACAACACCTATGCGCGTTCGGCTGAAGGGCTGCTGAACCGTTGAAGTACGCGAGGCATAGATATTCTGGCCCATCGGTGCCAGGTAGACAAAGACAGATGAGATTCCGTACTGCACTCGCACATAATCGCGCTCTTCGAGGACAACTCCCTGCTCGCGCAGGCGTTCAGGAGTAACGTTGACGCCCAGCACTCCCTGTTTCTGAATCGTCTCGATCAGCGAGGTGCGCAGGGTCGCGGGCTGTATCTGCTTGCCTTTGCCATTGAGCAGCCAGGATTGGTGATGGACAGGCGCACCTTTGCCAGCAAAAGCACGCTGCAAGCCAGAGCCAGCGGGAACCTGCTGGGCCATCTGCGGTGGGCCATAAGTGCCATAAGGGGGCTGTCCATATACCTGCTGCACCGGCGGATAGGCCCCTTGCTGCACTGGAGGTGGTATAAAGGGGCCTTGAGGCTGTTGGACAGGAGCCGGCGGAGTCACAGGAGGCGGATAAGCAGGTATGCCGCTGGGCTGTGGCGTGGCCACCAGAGATGGAGAAGCAAGTGGACCGCTGGGTTGTGGTGGGAATGAAGCCAGCACGGGCTGCGGCTGAACATCTTGTGCCTGCTGAAAGCCAGATTGCGAAACAGCACCTTGATCGCTTTCGGAAGTTGCACTCATCTGTTTAACGGGTTGGATCAGAGTTGCATCACCATCCACCTCTGATTCTCCGCCTTGAAAACGATAGCCGCAGCTCCTACAGAAAGCAATCCCCTCCTCGTTGACCTGGGAACACTGGGGACAGATACGTGACATAAAACTCCTACTTTCTTACCTTCAAGATGTATAAACATCGGTGAATATAATCCCTCCACCGCCTGGGAAACTTTTGCTATAACCGGGGCATCAATGTCTCTCTCTCATCCAGCCTTTGTGGAATAGTTGTATGCGAGCGTACTGGCCATGAAAGAAACATCTTCTGCCCTTTGTGTTTTCCTTTCTGCTAAAAATGTAACATAGTGGAGAGCCTACGTCTAGATATCGGTGAGCAAAGCGGTCAGGACACCTGGCACAAAGGTAAGCAATGTTCATTGACAAAACTCCGCCTTGCCACTTATGATACACGCTATAACAAAACAATGGATATTTTCATGGAGAGACAAAAACAAGATCCGAAAGAGCAAGGCAGAAGAGACCTGCCAGAAAACCGTGGGATATATCTCTACCGTATGGCCCTGGCCTATGGACGCTTTATTCATCGTTTCCGCTGGCCTTTCCTCGCCCTCTGGTTTATCATATTTGCAGTGAGCGTAAGCTTTATGATCCAGACGGTGGGCCTGCTGAATGGTGGCAATACCTCGATCAGTGGTAGTGAATCGGTGCAGGTGAGTACTCTGCTCAAAACACAATTCCACCGGACCAGTTCACAGGTACTGATAGCGCTACAATCTTCTTCTACTTCCGTTGCTGACCCGGCTTATCAGCGAGAAATCGCGCTCCTGGCAACCAAACTACGTGCGCAGTCTACTGTCCAGAGCGTCACAACCAGCCCGGCGGGAGCTGATGGGCGAACCACCATACTGCTTGTAGAATCGCGAGCGAACGCTGAACTGCCAATCTCCAGTCTACGCCATCTGCTCGCCGCAACTACCGGACCGGCCAGAGCCTATCTTACCGGCGGTCCGGCCATTGATAATGAAATCGTCACTACCTCGCGGAGCGATGTGGAACACGCCGATTTGTTCGCGCTGCCAATTGCCTTAGTAATCCTGCTGGTCGTCTTCGGCACCCTGGTTGCTGCCTGCATGCCGCTCTTACTAGCTATTGTAGCAGTTCCCCTGGCCTTCGCCCTGCTCTATCCCGTAGTTTTGCACGAATCGGTCAGCGTCTACGTTCTGAGCGTGGCTTCCATCGTGGGTCTGGGAATCGCCATCGACTACAGCCTGTTCATTATCCGCCGCTTTCGCGAGGAACTGGTCCTGGGTTTTGCGCCCGAAGAGGCTATCGGTTGGACCCTGGCCACGGCGGGCGAGGCGATTCTCTTCAGTGGCCTGATTGTGATGATCGGCTTTACCGCGCTACTCTTTATCGGCATCCCTATTACAACCTCCGTTGGGCTTGGTGGACTGCTGATTGTTCTCTCTACTGTGCTGGCCGCACTCAGCTTTCTGCCGGCCCTGCTCTGCGTGCTGGGACCGCATATCAACGCGCTGCGCATGCCCTACCTCTGGCGCATTACCATGGCAGCTAGAGAAGGAGAGATGGACAAATCCGGTGCGCATGGGAAACAGGAACACTTCTGGCGCACGTTGGCCCTGCACGTGATGCGTCGCCCGATGCTGGTAGTCATCCTGGTGTGCGCTGCGCTGATTGCCCTGGGCTGGCCCGTCTTCTCCATGCGTATCGGCTCAACAGGGGTGGATTCGCTACCCACCAGTTCAGAAGCTCGGCAGGGGCTGGAGATCCTGACGGCACAATATCCCTCCTTCCGCGACCAAACCATTGACCTCGTCGTCGAAACTACCGATCATTCCAGCATGCTCACTACCGAGAATCTGCAACATTTGGCCCGCCTGACCAACTGGCTACGCGTACAGGCACACGTGACAGGCGTAACCAGCCTCGTGCAGTTGCCCGCCAGCCCGCACACGCCCTCACTCACGCAAGCGCAATTGATCTCACTCTACGCCAGTGGCGGATATCGACAGAATCAGATGCTGGCGCAGTTTGTTGCCCAGAACACAGCCAGTGGAATGACATACGTCGCGGTTAGTTCCAACGCCACACTGGATAGCGATGCGGGCAATACGCAGATCGACTTCCTGCGCACACATGCCTCCAGCGTAGCACCGGGCTTCAAAGTACTGGTAGGCGGCGACCAGGCATCAGATCTGGACTTCAACCGCGCTCTTTTTGGGCACTTTCCTCTGGCCATCCTTTTCCTCTTGCTCGCTACCTTTATCCTGCTGACCATTATGTTCCGTTCGCTCCTGATCCCGCTAAAAGCTGTGATTATGAACGTTGTTTCAATTAGCGCGGCTTACGGAGTGTTGGTGTTTATCTTCCAATGGGGCTACCTCAGCAGCCTCCTGGGCTTTACAAGCGCTGGCTACGTAGACAACCTGATTCCCATCATCCTCTTCTGTGTCCTCTTTGGCCTCTCGATGGACTACGAAGTGTTCCTGCTCAGCCGCGTGCGCGAGGAATGGACACGAACAAACAACAATCGCCTGGCGGTCGTCTGCGGCCTGGAAAAGACCGGCAGCGTAATCACCAATGCGGCCCTGCTCTTTCTGGTAGTGACTATCTCTTTTATCTTCACCAGCCAGCTCGACACCAAAGAGATGGGCGTAGGTATGACTGTGGCAATTCTTGTAGATGCCACGGTCATCCGCTCATTGCTCGTGCCCGCGACAATGCGCCTGCTAGGTCGCTGGAACTGGTGGTTCCCCGGACTTAAAACACCTCCAAAACAGCAAAAAGCGGCCCCCGAAGCCATTCCAGAGGCCGTAGAAGTACACTAAAAACTTACACTGACAGCACCTTTGACAGCAAACACATCATAAACGCCGCCCAAACATATCATCCATTTTATCTTTCACCTCTCTCTGCATATTTGGCAAAACATGCCCGTACATCCCTAAAGTTACTGAAATGCTACTATGACCTAGCAACTCCTGAACCACCTTAACGTTTACTCCCGCTGCCAAGAGCAAAGTAGCCGCACTATGCCGCAAATCATGAAGCCGCACCACAGGCAGACCAGCCTGAGCCAGAAGAACCTTGAACCGCTTGAGAAGGTGAGAATCATCCATATAGTTTCCAAATCGACCAGGAAAAACTAACCCACGATCATTCCAATAAGCAGACCTACTCAGGCAATCAACATACTTCCGCTGCTCACAAAGCGCATCAATAGCCACCCGAGGAAGATTGACCGAACGCATACCACTCACTGTTTTCGTCTCATTCTCCACATAACCCAAACCAGTAAGACGACCCACCGTCCGATGAATACGAACAACGCCTGTAACCAAATCCACATCATCCCACCGAAGCGCAAGCAGCTCACCACGCCTAGCCCCAGTCGTAACCGCCACCAGCAAAAACGGCCAGAGCCAGTGACCGCGCGTAGCTTCAATAAGCCGTTGGCATTCCTCCTGAGTAAACGGGTGAGCCTCATAGACACCCACACGCGGCAAAGTGACATACTCACAAACATTCTGCGCTAGCAAACCATCACGTACAGCTTCTTTCAAAGCGCCACTCAGAAGCACATGAATCACCTTAATCGTTCGAGGACTCAAACCCTCACCCAGTTTTCGAGCATAGAAAGACTGGACATGCTGACGCGTCAAATCTGAGAGCCGCAGATGCCCAAAAGCAGGTATCAAATGATTTTTTAGCAAACCACGATACTTTTGAACTGAACTAACACGAAGCTGCAACCGGTAAGAATCCTCTAACCAATGGGTAAGATACTGCGCCACCGTCTGTTTCGGCCCAAGCACGATCTTCCCCGCACGCAAATCAGCCAGGTACGCATCAAGCTTCTGCCTTGCTTCCGTCTTCGTCCTGCCATACCTGGTAATCCGTTTGCCCTCATACATCGCGCTAGCCGCCGCACGGCCATCCTTGCGCATATACACCGAGCCTTCTCCACGCGTTCGCCTTGTCATAGCTGTTTTTCGCCGCTGGGCATAGACACAGATCATGCTGCCTACCCAACCGAGCAGCAGACCACCAGCACCAGTCAAGCCACCGCTACGAGCTGACTGTACAGCCGTTGCCGGTACCGCACTTCCGCTGAAAAACTCCATTGCTTCCCCTTACGCTTCTCACGCTCTTCGCGTTCTTGCTGGTAATCCAGCGCATTCGGGTAGAAGTGGTGAAGCACCGTCGAGATATCTTCATCATCAGGACACGGGCACTCCCGGAGATACCACGCATGCAGCGTGATAAAGCACCCGACAAGTTGCGCGACAAGTTGCTGCATATTCGCGACCCGCTTCTGTTCCCTGATGATCGGTCCCATGTCGATATCAGACGCGGGAAGCCCCTGCTGATAGGCCCGCTGCACACCCCCCCACGCTGCGTGGACTTGCCAGCGCGTCCGATTGGAATCCGCTTCAGGAACAACATAGCGCAGCCATTTTTGCGTCCCATATTGCCACATCCCAGAGAGCTTGGTGGGCAGATCATAGGCCGAAGTGATTCCCATCTCGCGCAAGGCTGGCCGCTTGAAACGCAGTTCTACCCGCCAGACCTCGGCTATGCCATCCCATCCCGCCGCTTTCCAGAGTTCATAAAACCACGTGGTCGC
>DATGKW010000004.1:0-44708 GCA_035294465.1 Ktedonobacteraceae bacterium
CCAGGCTTCTCAGCTGGTGCCATCTTTTTTGCCCTCGTCTGTGCTTTCGGAGCCTACCGGTTTGTAAAAGAACGAAGGACTCTCTGAGAATCCTTTGACCTCATTTCAGTGGATTAGGAAAGCTGTGTATGAGTATGCTGAGGCAAAAAGTCATTCTAGACGGAGAGTCGAAAGCAGCTTTTTGGTCGGGTACATAGCCAATGCCGGCAGCAGCGCGAATATCTCATCTCCGAATCAGAATCGCGACGCTCTCAATATGCGCCGTTTGCGGGAACATGTCCAATGGCTGAACCGAGCAGAGGTGATACGCGGCGTATTCGTGACAAAGCGTGTTCAGGTCTCGTGCCAGCGTTGAGGGGTCGCAGGAGACGTAGACGATGCGCCTGACAGAGTTACGCGCCAGGGCAGCGAGCACCGGAAGCTGGCAGCCGGCGCGAGGAGGATCGATTACCAGTCCGTCGAGCCGTTCAGAGAGAGTAGGCAGCAAATCTTCAACCTTGCCTTGCAGGATTTCTACATTCTCGGATGCGCGCAGGTTCCAGCGCGCATCCTTGATCGAGCTGGCCGATTCCTCAATCGCGATTACTTTTACAGCCCGGCGGGCCAGCAGCAAGGCAAAGGTGCCAACTCCGCAATAGGCATCCAGCACGGTAACGGGCTGCTCTTTGGCCGGCTCGGCCTCGACCTGTCCGGGCGGGAAAAGGCCATCCAGCACCATTTGCGCCATCTTCTCTGCCTGGGCCGTGTTGGTCTGGAAAAACGAACTGGGCCGAATGCGGAACGTCTCGCCACGCAATTGCTCATCCATCGTTTCCTCGCGCACCTCCAGACCCGCGTTCGCGAGTTCCGCGACGATTTCGGCAGGCTGCCGGGGCTGAATGAGCATCTGGCGAGTCGCGGAGCCGCAACGCACCAGGATCTGCGGGCGCGGATTGACTTGCCGACTGAAAACGGCCAGCGCGGTATTGATAGCTTCATGCGCGATTGGGCAATTGCTCAGCGGTAGCACACGATGGGTGCCGCGCGCCGTCAAGCCGGGCTGCCCCTCGCGATTGACCGAAAAGCGCATGTGATTGCGATAATGCCAGGGGTCGTCGCAGGCCACGGTATCAAGCACGGGCGGCTGCTCAAACTTGCCTATGTCTCGCAGGAGTTCCCGCACCGTTTCGCGTTTCCACTCTAGCTGGGCGCTATACTGAAGATGCTGGAACTGACAGCCGCCGCACACGCCGAAGACAGGACAACGCGCCTGGACACGCAGCGGTGACGGTTCGTGAATCTCGGTAATCTGCACACGGCGCGGGTAGGGTTTCCAATGCCGTTTGCGGCGTTTGGGCAGCGCAGGCAAAGGCTCCACGGCAATCGTCACGCGCTCACCTGGCAGGCCAGCGGGCACGTGAAGCACCGTTGTATGCACTTCACCATCTGGGCCTGGCTCACTGATTTCGGCCGTGGCCAGGCCCTCGCGGGTCAGTTCGCCCAGAGTCACGGTATGATACGCCAGTGGGCGCTCGTCTCGCATCATTTCCTCTTCAAGAGCTCGCGGATAGCCTGCACGATCTCCAGTTCAGGGTTGATACGCTCGGCCTCCTGCACATATTCCAGCGCGCGACGACGGTCTCCCTTCTCAATATAGACCATGGCCATGAGCGCACGCAGGTGCGCCGAATAAGGGATATTGCGAATACCTTGAGCAAGCACGTCGCGAGCTTTATCAAGCTCTCGCTGGTCAAGGTAGAGAGCGCTCAGCTCCGAATATGCACGCACGTCCGTCGGCCCCTCCTCGATCGCGCGTTTAAAGGAAATCTCGGCCTCGGGGGCGTTCTCCTGGCTGCGCTGGACAAAGCCCAGGGTTGTCCAGAGCTGAGGATATTGAGGGTTGATCTCGGCCAAGCGCTCCAGATAGCCCTGCGCCTCTGCAAAACGCTCACGCGCCATAGCAAGGTTGGCAAGATCAAACTCCACCTGGGTCTGTATATCGCGTTCCTGGGCGAAGCCACGGGCAGCTAGAAGCAACTTCTCAGCCTCGTCATACTCTTCTTTCCCAAGCAGCAGTTCAGCCACCAGCAGGTATCCCAGCGCATCGCCTTCGCTCAGCGTTTCGCGCAATGTGGCCTCACCCTGATTGGCAAAACGCTCGGCCCGCTCGCTCAATCCCAGCGAATCGAAACGCTCTGCTAGAGCAATATAGAGTGCCCCAAGGCGCTGCAGAGCCGTCTTATGATCGAGGTCGCCGGGGAAGCGCTTCACCAGTTCTTCAGCATAGACAGCCGCACGCTCTACCGCCCGGATACCCATCGCACGCCCGTAGGCATCCTCGTAGATCGCCTTATCCAGCGAATTCTTTACCAGCAGCGCATCATCAAACGAGAGGGTTTTCCAGGTGCGCCAGAGCAGTTCTTCGTAATACTGCTGAGCATCAGGGTCGTTCGGCTGGTGCTCGCGCACAATCTTCTGGATAGCTTCGTCATGCTCTTGCAGGCGTTTACGCAGTTCTTCCAGCGGCAGCCCCTGGATCGTCGCGCCTTCGTCCTTGATGCGCGCGATGCGCCACTCGCCATTTTCCTGTTCCAGGCTGAAAATCGTCCAGAACCAGTGGCGGCCGGTCTCTTTATAAACCGCCGTGCCCATAGGCATTTCCGGCAGCGTCCCGCTTAGTTGCGTCTCGGTCAGTTCCAGCGACCAGCCCAGTTCAATCTCTTTCGGCCCGTTTGCCCGCGTGCTGAGCACGGAGGTCGGCAACCAGAGCGCCGACGCCTGCGGCTCTCGCTCGCGTAAGAAGTAGACTTCAAAACGCGCAGGGTGGGCCTCGTCGGCCCATTTGCGGCGCATCTCAATCCATTCGTCGCGTCCGCGCCCCTCCAGCAAGGGGCTATTCCGCGTGAGCAGATCATAACAGAGACCATAATCACCCATCGACCAGCCGCCGGTAAAATTGGCCGCGACCATATCTGGTTCCAGACCGCGACTGATAAATGTCTGGCCATGGTCCTCACCAGTCTCGTCGGCATGGAGTACCAGCCGCTGGATCAGCGGGAGATTCTGGCGAAAATCCTTGTGCGGCTCTGTCTTGCGCCAGCGATTGACATCCAGAGCTTCGTTGAGCAGGCGGCGTCCTTCGGCCAGCGTGCATTCAATATAGGTCGGTGACGCTCCGCCTTCCTCAGCCTCGGCAGCGCGTATGGTTTGCTGAGTCTCCTTCAGGCGCTCCTCGATATACCGCTTTGTGCCAACATCGGTAAGGAAATCCTTCACTCCCCCCTGCCAGAAATCGAGCAGGAACGAGAACATACGGGCTTCGCCGTATTCGAAGCCCTGCTCCCAGCACAGGATCAGCTGTAGTTCGCCTGATTCGCGCATTTCCGTCACGGACCCTTTCCAGAAACGCGGAGCGTACTCTACACCTGGCCCCACAACGGCGGGCGGCTCCGCCTCCGGCGTCCAGCTGGGATAGATCTTCGCACCCGCCAGTTGAATAAGCGCCCGGCGGGCCTCCTTACGCACAGTCTTTATGGGAGCCAGCTCGTGAATCGCCAGCAGGAGATCGGCGGAAGCAACATCGCGTGTACGCGCCAGGCTTTTCAGCAAACCCATCTGGGTTGCCTCATCAGCTGCGAAAGTCGCCGCGAGCGCTTCTTCCGCCTGCGCGCGGCTGGTACTCTGATGAAGATTCTCCGCAATTTCCTGGCGGCGAGCAAGTAGAGCCTGTATCCGAGTCTCATCACCCTGAGCTAGCTGAGGATGTGTCGTCTTTTTTGCAGTCATTTTTAAGTCTCTTCTTGATAGTGTTTAGAGTTTGGGCTGTGTATGCTCAAAATTGTATCATGGGACGCAAGCAGGGTCGAGCTGGCAGACAATCTTAACCAAACGCGCTACAGGTCACTCAGCTCAAATATGATCTGTATCCTCTGCCAGAACAAGAGCAACAAGAGTTACTAGAGACAGGAAGAGACCAGCCAGCGGAACTAAACTGAGCCAGGTCTCTTTCCCTTCACTCTCTTGTATTACAAGATACTCTGTGCTACACTCTTCTTCAGTGTATTGTAAGACAAAAGCGTGAAGAAGGAGAACACGATGGAGGCACGTCTGACCCAGTTGCTCAAGGGGACGTTAGATATGTGCTTGCTGGCCACAATTGCTCAACGGCCCTGTTATGGGTATGAAATGGTCCAGCGCCTGGCTCAGCAGGGACTCTCCCTCGTGAGCGAAGGCAGCATCTATCCACTACTCAGTCGTCTGCAACAGCGTGGCTATATTGAGGGCTATCTCGTCCCCTCAACCGATGGGCCTGCGCGCAAGTACTATCGTCTTCTTTCCAAAGGAGACGAGCAATTAGCGCAGTGGCAGGCCGAGTGGGAAAGCTTTGCTCAGGCCGTTTCACAGATTTTGAAAGGAGCACGTTCGGATGTCGATCCTCGATCAGCACACCCTCAGCCAGATCTCCGACCTTAGTGAGGCGTGTGCGCGGTACTGGGAGCTGCGGGGAATTGCCGGAAAAAGCAGGAAAGAAATGCAGATAGAACTGGAGCAGCATTTGATCCAGGCAGCGATGGATGGAAAATCATTGGAAACGGTCGTTGGTCCCAATCCGGCCGCGTTTGCCGAAGCCTGGGCCAGAGAAATGCGTCCGCACGTCTCGCGGAGCAGTGTTCTGCTCCTGCCTGGACTGGCCTACGCTCTAAACGTGGTGAGCACCACGACCCTCGTTCAACACCTGTTTGCTCCCACGTCGTCGTTCACCCTGACCCTGTTCGCCGCCTACTTGCTTGTCAGTAGTGGGCTGGGTACTCTCCTGCTTCCTCTTGCAGGGTTCCTCGCCGGGCGCATCAAAACCCGAACCGGGCGCTCGGTGCTGCTGGGTACCATACTCGTGCTGGGCACGCTGGTTGCACGCTCGGCAGGGATGAGAATCAACTGGAGCATTGCCCTGCTCTCCTGGAGCTGGCCACTAACCTTCCTGCTGGTATCTCTGGCAGCGGTGCTGGCCTGTCTGGAGTGCTGGCGGCGAACCTCGCAAGAGCGAACGCTCTCCGGCCAGCATGTGAGACTTGGACGCTCGGTGATGACCTTTGCAGGTAGCGTGGCCGTGTTCGACCTGATCCTGGGCATAAGCAGTCTGGCCGTGTTCAACGCCTGCACACTCGCGTGCAGGGTGTTTTGAAAGAAACCAGGGAAATAACCCGAACAGATAATTCTCCTGGGAAAAAGAGGGAAAAGAATGCGAAGCATCTCAACACCGCTGGCCTTTGTGATCAACTGGGGATGGCTTCAGATCGGCCCATATATCCACATTAACATCAATCCAATTATCGTCAGCCTGGGCCCGCTGGCCCTGCACTGGTATGGCCTGATGTATGTCGTGGCCATTGTCATGGGCCTTTGGTTAATCCGCTGGTACACCACACGCCAGGGCATCAAAGAGGTGCAAATTTATCGGATGTTCTGGTGGTGCGTTGTAGCCGGGCTTGTCGGCGGACGCCTCTATTTCGTGGTCCAGCAACCCGACCTGGTAGCGGATTACCTCCTGAAACCCCTGAATATTCTGGCAACCTGGGAAGGCGGCATGGCCTTTTACGGCGCGGTTTTTCTGATTATGCCAGTGCTGTTCTGGCGAGCCATCAAAGAACGACTCAATTCCTCTGGTCGTGCTCGATGCAGGCGCGCTCTTCGCCGCCTGTGCCCAGCCGTTCGCGCGAATCGGCAACCTGATTAATGGCGATATCATCGGGTACCCCAGCACGCTTCCCTGGTCCACCGTCTATGACAATCCTGCCAGTTGGGCCTGCCAGAACCCAGCAGCGGGTACCTGCCATGTTCCGGTGCAGCCGGCTGCCGGCTACGAAATCCTGCTCAACTTGCTGCTGATTGGAGTGCTCCTGTTTCTGGCCCGGCGCTATCGTCGCCCCGGCATGCTTTTGCTCACCTACCTATTCGGCTACGCCATCAGTCAGTTTCTGGTCTTCTTTGCTCGTGCAAATACCATCGTCCCGCTCTTTACCCTTGATTGGGGACTCAAGCAAGCCCAATGGACCTCATTGATCGTCCTGCTACTCTTGATTCCGCTGACACTATGGATGAGGCGCTGGCGCTTCGCCCGGCCCATTCCGCCAGGCGAGACCCCCGCGACATATGGCATGACCCCATCGAGGCCCTTATCAGCAACAGAAAACGCTGAGGAGGAAAACACTCATGTCTCTCACCCTGGTTAGTATGCTCAGATCACATTTCGAAACGTCGCCCAGGAAGCCTCAGGCCAGCGCCAGGACCTCGTGCTTCGCGTTTTCTCGCTGCTCCTCAGAGGCATCCTCTGAAGGATTGCTATGGGTCGGCCCGGTGAGAGCAGGCGGATGGCGCGGCAGACTGCCTTTGCTCGTATTGCCGCGCGCTGCCAGCAGAATGAACATTGGGAAAGCCGCGCAGGCGAAGTACGATGGCAGGCTGCGCCAGGCGAAGAAGAGCGGCAGCACAGCCAGCAGCATCGCCGCCTCGGGATGGGCCTTACACACGCGCCAGTACCACATGAGGCAGAGCGGATAGAAGACGCCATACTCCAGGATCGCATAAATTATGCTGGGCAGATACGAGTGCAGATACGGTGAGCCAACCAGGCCCACAATGCCTACGCCTGTAGCGAACATTGGATCACTCACCGGAGCCATGACCCCGGCCAGCCACGCCTTCGCATCCCAGAGAATAAATGGCAGGTTGAACGCCAGCATGACCAGACCGGCAATTGTCAGACGCCGCACAACCTCTTTCCAATCATAGGTACGGAAAACCAGAATCGCGTAGAAGAGCACATAAAACCAGGCCGGCTGTTTGCAGGCCATAGCCAGTCCAAGAACGAGGGCTGACGGCCAGCGGCGTTCGCGCCAGAGCCAGGCCAGCACAAGAAACAGAATAGTCAGCAGATCAAGATTGCCGCCAACCACCGAGGACCACATGGAAACGTTCGCGAGCGCGAACACAATAATCCACGGGCGCAGCTCCCTGCGCGCCACCGACCAGCCTAGAGCAACCAGCACAATATAGCAAAGAAAATAGAAAGGGAGGACGTTCCCAATGCCTAGCCAGACAAGCGGCACCAGGGTCAGAAAAGAGAGGGAAGGATAGCTCACTTTCGCCTCAAATTCGGGAGCCTGGCCGGATTTCAGGTCGGTATCAAGCACTGTGCGCATTTCAACGGGCGACGGATACGTCTCTTGATTGGCAAACTGCCCTTCACGTAGCGGAGTAGTCCAGGAAGGGTCAAGTGAGAAGAGCCTCACAACGCGCTCCATGTTTGAATCGACGTAGGGATCTTTCCCTTGCAGCAGCACCATCGCCGCATACGCATCGAGCGATGTGCCATCGTTGGTATACTGCGGAGCCTGCAAAAAGTCGACCTGGATTGTCAGGCCAACCTCGGCCACTCCGGCGATACAGGTGAGCAGCACCAGAATTAGGGCCGCGCACTGCCAGCGATACGGGTGTTTGGCCAGGCGGCGGCTTTGCTGGCGCAGCGTCCGCTGGCGAAAAGCCATCCACATCATGAAGAAGCTCCCCAGGATCAGGCAAAAGGAGATAGTGCCTTTCCAGGGATCGATAAAAGGCAGATGGGCCGTGTACCATTGCGGAGGGATAATAGAAACCGCTTCATTGAGCGCTTGCAAAACAAGGGCCAGACCAATCCAGCAGGCTCTGCGCTGGAGATCGATAATCGAGCGATTGTCCGGCGAGCGGTCGTCGGCGAAAAAGAGAGATAAAAGCCTCTGGATGAACAGCTTACACCACTGCGGGGGTGAAGCTGCCTTCTGTATCTGCGGAAATGCAAGCTGCTGTTCCATACGTGTGCGCTTCTCTCCTCTAGCGTGACAACAAAAACCGGTGGGAGGCATGAACCACCAACCGAGTCCTTGAAAGCACTTATGGGGCGAATTTCAAGCGCAGAGCATAACTCTGGCCAAAACGCGAGGTTCAAAAACCGGGCGTTTCGCTAACCTCCCCTAAAATTGCCGGGAATCTACACCATCGCTTGCCCTGGCCTGTTAGACTTATTACAGGACTACCCCCAGCAAAAATTAAGACGAGAACTCATCGGCTTTCGTCACAGATTTGTCACAAACGCAGGCGAAAATAGAGTTCTCGATGCTGCAGCTCAAATCCTAGCGACTCGTACAGACGCACGGCAGGTTGATTTCCCTCCCAGACATGCAAGTCAAGTGCTGCAAGGTGCAATTCATTTCGGGCATAGGCTATCAGATGATGGATCAGTTGCCGGGCCAGGCCACGTCCGCGGAAATCCGGGTGAACCACCACGCGCTTAATATAGCCGATTGCGCCGGCCGTTTCCTGAGGAGGCAACATCAACTCTGACTTGGCTACGGTTCGATGCTCGACATCGGCCAGGAAAATCAAGGTACGTTCATGAGTTGACGGATCGACTGAACCAAAGTATTTCTCAATTTCACGATGGATATCTCGCGCCGGAGAGGTGCTGAAGCTATCCAGTTCATTAATGAGCGCGATGTCATCAACTGTGGCGAGGCGAAAAGTGGACGCGGCGATAGAGGCATTATCGCTTTTTAGATTCTCAGCCATCGTTTTTGTCGTCTCATTTACGGCTGTTTTTTACGCGGCAACAGCAGAATAGAGACCAGCGCATAGCCAGAGCAACCCAGCAGAAGCAGCGCATAAATATACAGTTCCGGGTCTTTCCCAGCCGTGACAAACTGGAACAGGCCAAAAAAGAGGAAGCCGATAAAGACGAGGAAGAGCAAAATAGTGCTCAGTAACTTTTTACCCATGGATAAGGTCCCTTCTAATATCTATCACGCCTGGGGCAAATGTCGCGTCCAGCTTTCCTTCCAGAGATATGAGCGAGCTAGCATCTCTTCTGCGCTTTTCATAGAAAATTCGGTTACTTCGCCCCCCATAATATGCGCGATTTCGCGCACGCGCTGCTCTGGTCGCAGCTCATTGACAATGGTTATGGTACGCTCGTCGAAGATTTGCTTACTTACATTGTAATGCGTATCGGCGAAGGCCGCAATCTGCGGCAGGTGAGTGACACAGATGACCTGATGATCACGCGTAAGTTGCCAGAGCTTCTCGCCGACGATCTGGCCGCTTTTGCCGCTAATGCCCGAATCAATTTCATCAAAGATTAGCGTCGGCGTTGCGTCTGCCGCCGAGAGGATGGTTTTGAGCGCGAGCATCAGGCGCGAGGTTTCGCCACCGGAGGCAATTTTGGTGAGCGGCTTGAACGGCTCGCCCGGATTGGGCGCGATTAAAAACTGAACGTGGTCAATTCCGGTGGTATCGCAGGCGTAGTAATGCTCCTCTTGACCATCAAGGCTGGCGGGCACGCCGTCGGGATCGGGCGTCTGGGTGATCTCTACAAGGAAACGCGCGCGTTTCATATTGAGATCGTTCAACTGCTCCTCCATAGCCGCGGCCATCGCGGCGGCTCCTGCGCGCCGGCGTTCAGAGATCTGCTGGGCGAGCTGGCCAATCTCACGACGTAGCTGCATATCCTGCCGCTGCAATTGCTCGACCAGCTCATCGCGATGCACCAGCGTATCCAGTTCGGCGCGGTCCTCAGCAGCACGTTGCAAAATCTCCTCAATGGTCGCGCCATACTTGCGCTTGAGGCGCGAGATCAAGTCCAGGCGCTCCTCAATTTCGGCCAGGCGCTGAGGATCATCTTCAATATCGCTCTGATAGCCGCTGATACTGGTCGCCACCTCTTCCAGGCGATAAACAGCCTCGGCAAGACCGTCCTCTTCATCTTTGAGATTCTTATCCAGGCGAACTAGCTCATTGAGCACACGCAACGCGGGTCGCAGTAGATCAAGGGCAGGCTGGAAACCATCAACGCCTGCTTCTCCACCCTGAATTGCTCCGTAGACCTGGGCGCAGAGCTCGCGCAGGCGTTCGGCGTTGTTCAGAACCTTACGCTCTGCCTCCAGTTCCTCAATTTCGCCTGGCTGCAACTCAGCTTTCTCAATCTCATCAATTTCAAAGCGCAGGAACTCGGCGCGGCGACTGACATCCCGCTCGTTTCGTTGTAGATCCTGAAGCTGCTTGCGAGCGTTGCGCCACTCGGTTACTTTGGCGGTCAGAGAGTTGCGCAGGGGAAGAAGCTCGACATAGCGATCCAGAAAATTCACGTGCTGTTCGGGGCGCAGCAGACTCATGTGCTCGCTCTGTCCATGAATATCAACCAGCCAGCTTGCAACCTGCTGGAGCACTTGCTGGGAAACCGCGCGGCCATTGATACGCGCGACGGTGCGACCGGAGCGGAAGATATCGCGAGCCAGGATGAGTTGATCGTCTTCGGGCGTAATATCATACTGGTGCAGCAGCGTAGCCAGGGCCACGCTTGCATCTGCGCTCTCAGCATCGGCAGCCATCGAGCTAGCATAAGCCTCGGCTCGCTCCATCGCTTCAAGCAGCGTGCTAGCCCCATTCGAGCCAGTTGGTTCCAGTGCTGACTCAAAGGGTTGCCAATCTTCTTTAATCGGAGGAAGGGGATTGATGGTAAAGATACCCTCAACAGAGGCCCGCTCGGCGCCTGCTCGTACAAAATCTGCGCCAATTTTGCCGCCAAGCAAAGCGCCAACGGCATCAATAATGATTGACTTGCCCGCGCCTGTTTCGCCTGTAAACACGTTGAAGAGACGATGAAGGCGCAAGTGCAGACTGTCGATAATGGCGAAATCTTTGATGCTTAACTCAAGTAACATAGCAACTCATTGCACCTGCTGTTTCTGTTGAATCAGGAATTCTCCCTCAACTTGGCGGAAATAATCTGGTAAAAATATGTTGGCGGCCGGCGCCGCAGAAATCTAGCCTCGTACTGGCTCTTACTGACTGTTACCATCGCCCCATGTTGCACTTCGCGGTTCATCTGACCATCCGCCGAAAAAATGCCGTGCTGCGAGTCGGTGAAGATCTGGAGCTTCACCCTGGCATTTGGCTGCAAGATCAACGCGCGATCAAAAGCCAGGTGAGGAGCAATAGGCGTAAGCACGCAACTTTCGACCTGCGGATGAAGCAACGGCCCGCCAACTGCCATGTTATAAGCCGTCGAACCGGTGGCCGTCGAGAGAATAATGCCATCAGCGTAGGTCTTGTTGTAAAAATAATCATCCACCCAGATATGAATCTCCACCACGCGTGGCCAGGTGCCACGAGCAATTACGATATCATTCAACGCCAGAAACTCTTCCTGCCGCCCATCCTGGTGTAACTCCGCGCGCAGCATAGCACGCCTGTCGATCCAGACTGATTGATCTCCCTCCAGGTAAAGCGGCAGCTTTTCCGTCACTTCGTCTGGCTCCAGCTCCGTCAGAAAACCAACTCGTCCGAAATTGACGCCCACAATTGGAACGTTGGCGGGTGCGCAGAGGCGGGTTGCGTGCAGGATCGTCCCATCGCCCCCCAGGACCAGCACAAACTCGCAATCTTCAAGCCGGCAATCGGCAGCTTCTTCGCCTTCCGCGCGCATATCGATGATACGCACATCGTGCCCCTGAGCCTGTAATTGAGGGGCAATCTGACGAGCAAGCTCTGAGGTATCCTGTTTGCGTCCCTGGTAGAGAATCGCAATTGCCTTCTTCATGAAAAACTACTCCATCCCATGCCTGCGCATCGGGGTACATCTGTTCGCGTCTGCGAGTGCATTGTAATGGTATGCCATCAAGAGGTGGTTGTCAACTTACGCGCCTGGAAAGGCAGGGCCTATCTGGAACGACGTATGATATAATCAAGACAAGCGGAGTCCCCTCATCAAGGAATTGGGGAAAAATCTATCGGTATCTCTGCTCACCGATCCTCGATACAGGGCATGGTCTGGTCCTTCCCTCACTTCTCGATGTCGTGCTTTCAGCATGTACAACCGTGCAGCCAGACGTAACGGAGAAGAATACCTGACTTCGTGTCTTGTGACGGACAGCACAGTGGCAGTGAAGCAGTTCTTCGATGGACCCACGGTTTCTGATTTTACGCCACATCTGCGATTATTCCGGTGTCTGGCGCTGAAGATACTCACTTGCCAGCAAAAGCGCCTCCTCCCGCGAATGGACTACCCCGTCGGCCTGCGCCTCGGCAATCACCTCTAGCAATTGACCAAGAAGAGGACCAGGCTGGAGTTTCAAGCGGCTCATCAGTTCTTCCGGGCGAACGAGGCGCGGAGGCAGGATTTTCTCTCGCTCCCGAATGTAGCTGGCGAGCAGCAGACGCACAACGGAGAGGTGCCGTGCCCAGGCCAGTGTGCGCGGCTGCGGCCCCAACGTTGCCAGATGATCTGCCAGAGAAAAGAGCGCCACCAGGATGCCGGTTGGCCCTAAATCGACAAAATAGCGGCGAATCGCGCGCGGCGTCACTACCGCACCCGCCTGGCCTAACTGGCCGGGGCGCATATGGTGAGCGGCAACCAACTGCGCGAGGCGCCGGTCCTGAGTACTGGCCCCAAGCCGGCTCATGATTTCGCCGGCCACCGGCGCGCCGGCCTGTGGGTGCGCATAAAAATGGATGGCACCTTGCTCATCAACAGTAGAAGTTAACGGCTTACCGATATCGTGCAGAAGCGTGGCCAGCTTCATACGCGGCGAGCGAGCATCCGCGAAGCGAAAGATCTGCTGCTGCTCTCCTTCGTGCAAAAGCTTCCGAATAGCGGCCAGATCCTCACCGGCAGCAGGGGTTACAAGCAGATCAGATGCGAAAGGAACAGAGGGTTCGGCCGCCAGGATATCAACCAGCTCTTCCAGATAGCGTACACACTGCATCGAGTGTTCAAGCACATCCCAGGAATGTGGAGGCGGCTGAGGCATACCACGCGCAGGTGACAGTTCAGGAATCAGTACCGCCAACAGGCCATATCTATCCAGGCGATGCAGAGCATCGAGCGCGCCTGGCAGAGCGAGAATTTTATACAGTTCCTCGTGAATACGCTCAACAGCAACGCGCGGCAGCAACGAGGCATCGCGCCTGATAAGATCCTCGGTCTCTGGAGCAAGAGTAAGGGTATAGCGGCGCGCCAGGCGCAGAGCGCGCAACATACGCAAAGGATCACGGTGAAACACTTCTGTGTCAACCACTCGCAGCAAGCGCCTCTCCAGATCGGCCCGGCCACCTGATGGATCGATGAGCGGAAGATTAGTGTGTTTTAGCGAGTCAGAACGGGCCAGATGTTCAAGTAGGGACACAAGCGGAACGGCCATGGCGTTCAGCGTAAAATCGCGCGAGCGCAAATCTTCTTCAAGCGTCTCGCCATGCAACGGAGCGATATCCAGCACAAGATCTTCGGCAGCACCGGAAAAACGGACTACCACGCGACTAGCCTTCTCGTGCAGATAGGCGTAGAAGCCTCCTAGCTTATCGGCCAATCGACGCGCCAGCTTATGCGCGTCCCCATCAGTCACCAGGTCCCAATCGGCGCACGAATCGCCCAGCAAAAGATTACGCAACGAGCCGCCAACCACGTAGAGCGAAGCCCGCCGCTCGGCGAAGTAGCCCGCCGCTCGCGCCAGAACACTCAGAGTCGTATCCAGAATTTCCGCCAGTCCTTCCCCGTTGAGTTTATTCTCCTGCCTCTATCTTACCATTTCTGTCCATGCCTGGGGAGGAAACAACAGAATTAAGCAGAAGCCAATCTCATGAAACATGTTACCAGGAGGAAGGGTAAACTGAAAGTACTACTATTTTCATGATACAATACTCCTACAAAAGAGAGCTATCAAAGCAAGAAGGATAACTGCTCATACGATAGACGAGGTAAGGACTAGCGGCAGAGACATGTGGTAGCGAATTCATAGCCCAGTCCTGTTGCTGCTGATCCAAACAAGCAGGAAGGAGATGCGGCGGTGCTGGTAAACAGGCATCGGTTCCCCGCAAACGAAGCATGATGGAACAATCACTACGGGTGATGGTTGTCGTGCAACAGCCCATTTTTCGCCAGGGAGTGCTTACTATTCTTGAACACATGGGAGGATGCGAAATTGTCGGGCAACCCACAAGCGCGAGCGAGGCACTTGAGACAGCGCGCACGCAAGAACCGGATGTCGCGCTGCTGGACACCTTTTTCGACTCGATTGATGTTCTGGAAATTGCTCGGCAGATGCGCACATTCTCGCCCAAAACGGCCGTAATCATCCTATCAGGGTTGGAGGGAGAAGAATGGCTTTTCCAGGCAGTCAAGGTAGGAGCAGCAGCGTACTACACACGCAATATTACAGCCGATGAGCTGGTCGAAGCCATTCGCAAAGTGAGCCAGGGTGAGTATCTGATTAACGATGATGTGCTAGCTCAACCACACCTGGCCAACCGCGTCCTGCAATCGTTCCGCGAGATGGCCACCGGGGCGGAGGAAGAAGCACGTCCCCTGGAACCCTGCCCGCTCTCCGGGCGCGAAGTAGAGATTCTGGAGCATATCGCGCGCGGCAACAGTAACAAAGAGATCGCCAAGCTGCTAGATATCAGCGACCAGACGGTAAAAAACCATATTACCTCCATCCTGCGCAAACTGGAGGTCAATGATCGTACAGCGGCGGTAGTACATGCCATCAGGCAACGATGGATCAGGATGGAGTAGGAACATCTTCCTACTTCATCCTGACAAAATAAATGATGTCCAGCCGGAAGTTGCTAGATTGAGAAATCTGATAGTTCCAGTCTGGAAAACACACGTACTGCGAGCTATTGATTGGAAATAGCCAGCAGCGAAAGCTGACCAGGAGGCAATGATGCACCCATCTGCCTTCGCTGTACTTCCTGGCCGGCATCTAAGAGAGGTGCAAGCTCGTCGGCCAGATTATCTGCGGGCCAGGGCAATGAGCGCGCGCCGCGTTTGAGCAAAGCCTCGTTGCCAGGAAGCGATGGTACATTCATCTGGCAAACATAAAGCAGGCGTTTTTGGGCCAAAGCTCCATTGGCCCCTTCCCATGTCCCGCCTTTTGTATCAGATTCTGCCACAATCACCAGTTGCGCCAGACCCGTTACCACCTTATTGCGTTCCATCGCCCGGCTCACCACCCAGGGCGCATCTGGATGAAACTGGCTTAGTAGCAGCACTTCACCAGCATCAATTTTCGGCAACAACTCGCGCATTTTCACCCCACTCAATTTGCGAATCCCATGTGGCAGTACAACCGTAGTATGGCCATTTCCATCGATTGCGCCTTCATAGGCTGCTCGATCCACGCCGCGTGCATTGCCGCTGATCACATTCGCCCCCCGACCGGCCAGGTAGCGAGCCACATCGTGGGTAAAAGTCAGGCTTTGCTCGCCCGCGTTGCGCGAACCGATAATTGCAATCGTCTGCCGTTGCAAAATGCTCAAATCGCCACTGTAAAAAAGTACTGGTGGTGTCTGGTTGCGTTTAAGTGCAGTCTTCAATAACCTGGGATACTCCTCGTCAAAGATAGTGAGGAGAGAGATCGAAGCATTCGCCAACTGCTCAACCAGGAAGGACTGGGCAACAAGTTTTTCTCGCGCTCGCTCAAGCTTTTGCACGGCCTCCAGCCTCAGACCGCACACATCGACCCACTGCGACGAGTTGACTGCAAAAAACTCTTGCAGGCTCTTTTTCTGCTGATAACACCAGGCGACCAGAATGTCGTTTATCAGACGGATGTTCAGTCCGCTTTCAAAGGCTAGAGTTATCCAGCATGCCTGCTCGCGTAAATCCTGTGCCATAAGGTCCCTCCTTACTGGTCATCTGAATGCATTGTCCGCGTGATTGTCAATGGGTACACGGCCTTTGCACCAGCTTTCATCAACGTTGCTCCAACTTCACGCAGTATATAACCAGAATCATAAATATCGTCTATCAACAAAAGAACACGCCCTATAACCTGAGAAGGTTCCAAAACGGCAAAAGCGCCTTTCACATTCTCTTTTTTCTGTACAGCATTGGTACATACTTTTTGCTCCTGAGTCATTCGCAGCTTCACTAACGCAGGAACATACCTTATT
The DNA here is from genome assembly GCA_035294465.1 of Ktedonobacteraceae bacterium. GTDB lineage: Bacteria > Chloroflexota > Ktedonobacteria > Ktedonobacterales > Ktedonobacteraceae > Paraktedonobacter. The sequence continues at coordinate 15,958 of DATGKW010000004.1, forward strand.
CCCAACTTGCTGGCAACACGATGAGCAAAATCTTCTACCAGCCTGCCACTCTTCGTTGGTGGCACACTTACTATACCATCAAGATCTGCCAGTGGATAACGGGAACATATTACCTCAACCGCACGCTGGACTAATTGCTCAGCAAATGGACCGGCATTTTCATATTTACTTGCTCGCACTAATTCGCCTATCCTGGTACTTCCATGATACGAAAGCGACCAACCAGCCTCGTGCTCTGGCTGCTTTATCGTACCATGTTTTTCGATACGAGGCAAGAAAGTTTGTTCGAAAAAATATTCAACAGCTTCCAGGGATATCTTGGAAACTGGAACGCTTTTCCAATTGTCTTGCTGGCAGTTCCCGCACGTCCCACAGTGGTATCCCGGCGCATCGCCCAAATATGAGGTAAGATAACCCATAAAACATTGATCACTTTGCGCATAGGCTTGTATATCAGCCAACTCTGACTCTTTTTGGATACGTACCCTCTCATAAAGAGCAACATCTACCCGCCCTAAGTGTTTGGAAACATATAAAGTGGTTTGCCTATGATTATCGGACTTCATACGCTGAATCAAGCCCTGCTCTTCCAAATCTATCAGGATGTTTCTCAGAGCACTTTGAGAGAGACCCGTTACACGCAAAAGATCGGTTAAGCGCCATCCTTGAACCTCATTTCTAATCAAAGAAAGCACAGTCTCATAATGCCTAGCTGGAGGCTTCGCTCCTTCAATGAAATGGTGCTGAATAGCCAGATCTTCTGGATCATAGAGCAGCACGCATTTTGCATTATTCCCGTCTCGACCAGCACGACCAATTTCCTGGTAGTAGTGAATAGGAGAAGCAGGGATATGGTAATGTACAATAAAGCCTATATCCGGTTTATCAATACCCATTCCTAACGCGTTTGTCGAACAAACCACTTTATATCGATTTGTCATCAAACTTTGTTCTATATGCTGGCGGTCGGCATCTTCCCTACCCGCATGGTAGTACTCAGCCTTGATTCCTTGCTCTTGTAAGAAAGTTGCTATCATTTCGGCACTGCTCTTTGTGGCTGTATAAACTACCCCTGAACCCGGCCAGATTGGCAAATTAGCCGCGAGATAGCCAAGTTTCTCTTCGTCTCCATTGACATTCACCACATTAAGATGGAGGTTAGGCCGCCGCATCGATCCACGAATGACCAGGGCATTTGTTCCTATTTGCTCTCTAATATCTTGTTCGACGCGCTGGTTAGCTGTTGCCGTCAGAGCAAGCACTGACACAGTTTCAGGGATAGCCTCAAGCAGGGTCACAATCCTGCGATAATGCGGGCGAAAATCGTGCCCCCAGGTAGAAATACAATGTGCCTCATCCACAACAATCATACTCAATCGCATTTGCCTTACGTAATTCTGCCACAATTGATTATCCAGGCGTTCTGGCGCGATATAAAGGATTTTGATCTTTCCTCCCACCGCTTGTTCCAAAGTCGCTGCATTCTCTTCCGGCAAAAAATCTGAACTGACAATAGCTGACGGGATATGGTAGCGAGCGTTGCAACGCTGGCATTGGTCGCGCATGAGAGCTTTCAGCGGCGAAAAAACCAGCGTAAGATGAGGAAAATACATGCTGGCAAGCTGGTAACACAATGACTTACCCCACCCGGTACGCTGTATAGCCAGCACACGCTTGCCCTGCACCAGATGTTCAATAATCTCGCGCTGTCCCGGATGGAAACTCTGCAAGCCGAAACGCTCAGATAGCAGGCGTTCCGGGGGAAATTGTGACCAGCTCAAAGCCATGCTCTGCCTCCCTACGACATTTTAAGGTAGCTTTCACAAAAATAAATGTGCCAGTACTATAGTCCCTTTGCGCTCCTCCTGTCAACAAATGCCAACCAGGCAGTAAAAATCTTGCTAAAAACAGAACAAAAATTCTTTTTATTGCCTCTTTACACGTCAAAAAAAGTGTGCTATTATCTCTCCGTCGCGGGGATGTAGCTCAGCTGGAAGAGCGCGACAATCGCACTGTCGAGGTCAGGGGTTCGAGCCCCCTCATCTCCACTGTACCAATCACCCTCCCTTGCAAATCGCAAAGGGTTGTGGTATAGTACAAGATAGCCTGCCCGGGATTGAAAAGGAGTAGTAGGCCAGGGCTGTGCAGAGAGTAGCCGGTTGGTGCAAGGCTATATTGTCGGCTGAACTCGCCTGAGATCGAAAGTGACGGAGTGAGTTTCTCGTCTGAGATCAAAATCCCAGGGCTTGCCGGGACGCCCGATATCGCGTAGAATGAGTGCATAGCTTAGAACGTACATGGGCCTGTAGCGCAGCTGGAAGAGCGCATCCATGGCATGGATGAGGTCAGGGGTTCGAGCCCCCTCAGGTCCACCTTTCTTTCTATCTGAGCTGTGAATCGTGGGTGGTACCACGGAAAGTCCTTTCGTCCCACAGGGATGAAAGGATTTTTTGTCTGATTTTGTCCTTTTTCTCACGCATTTTTACTAGCGACTTGCTGGTATCCTGACCAGATTGCTTCGCCTGCGAACGGAGGGACGGGCGAGAAACCGAGGAAGCAACAATGATTACGCGGACAAAGTATAACCCCAGGGAAATCGAAAAGAAATGGCAGGTCCAATGGGAGGCACAGCAGATGTATCATGCCCCCGATGACTCGCCGAAACAGAAGTTTTATAACCTGGTCATGCTGCCCTATCCTTCGGGCGATCTACACATTGGCCACTGGTATAACTATTCTGGCGTGGACGCCTACGGACGCTTCAAGCGCATGCACGGCTATAACGTGATGCAGCCAATGGGCTTCGATGCCTTTGGTCTGCCAGCCGAAAATGCGGCCATCCAGCGCGGCGTGCAGGCCCGCACGTGGACACTTTCGAATATTGAGAAGATGCGCGGGCAGTTGAAGATGATGGGCGCACAATGGGACTGGCCGCGCGAGATCATTTCCTGCCTGCCAGACTACTATAAATGGACACAATGGCTCTTCCTGCAATTCTATAAACACGGGCTGGCTTATCGCACAAAAGCCCCGGCGAACTGGTGTCCCAGTTGTAATACGACCCTGGCCAATGAGCAGGTGCTGGATAATGGCACCTGCGAGCGCTGCGGCAGCAGGGTTGTCCGCAAAGAGATCGATCAGTGGCTGCTGCGCATTACGAAATACGCGGAAGAGCTGCTGGACTTTTCGCAGATCGAGTGGCCAGAAAAAACGGTCACGATGCAGCACAACTGGATCGGGCGCAGCGAGGGCGCAGAAATCCGTTTTATTGCTGAGGTTGATGGCAAGCGCGAGGAGATCCCGGTCTTTACCACTCGCCCGGACACGATTTATGGCGTGACTTTCTTCGTGCTAGCCCCTGAACATCCCTGGGTGGAAAAGCTAACGACGCCCGAACAGCGTGCAGCCGTCGAGGCGTATATCGACCAAGCCCGGCACATGAGCGAAATCGAGCGCATGAGCACCGAGAAAGAGAAAACAGGCGTCTTCACCGGCGGCTATGTGACCAATCCGGTCAGTGGTGAGAAAGTACCTGTGTGGATCGCGGACTATGTGCTGATGGGCTATGGCTCAGGCGCAATTATGGGCGTACCAGCCCATGATGAGCGCGACTTCGAGTTTGCACGCAAGTTCGGCATTCCAATCGTCGAGGTCATCCGTCCGGACGACGAGGAGCCAAGTGACCCTGCAACTTGGCACGGGGCAAAGCTGGCGTATGGCACGATGGTCAATTCTGGCCCCTTTACTGGCACGCCGGGCGACCGGGCCAAAGCCGCAGTGATTCAGTACATTGAAGCAAAGGGTATTGGCAAAGCTACTGTGTCTTATCGCCTGCGCGACTGGTTGATCAGCCGCCAGCGCTACTGGGGCGCGCCTATCCCGATAGTCTACTGCGATAAGGATGGTATGGTGCCTGTGCCGGAGGAGCAACTGCCGGTCTACCTGCCCGAAAACGTCCAATTTAAAGCCACCGGCGAGTCGCCGCTGCGCTATGAGCCGGACTTTTTGCATACTACCTGCCCGACCTGTGGCGGCCCGGCCACACGCGAGGCGGATACGATGGATACGTTCATCTGTTCTTCGTGGTACTTCCTGCGCTATGCCGATCCACATAACGATCAGCAGGCCTGGAGCGCGGAAGCTATGCGGCGCTGGCTGCCGGTAGACCAGTATATCGGCGGCGCCGAGCACGCAGTAATGCATCTGCTATACGCGCGCTTCTTTGTCAAGGCGTTGCGCGACATGGGTTATCTGGAATTCGATGAGCCGTTCACGCGCCTGTTCCACCAGGGCACAGTGCTTGGTCCCGATGGACAAAAGATGTCCAAGTCGCGCGGCAACGTGGTAGCCCCCGACGATTACGTATCGCGGTACGGTGCCGACACGGTGCGCTGCTACTTGATGTTCATGGGACCATTCGACCAGGGAGGTACTTTCCTACCTGAGAACCTGGAAGGAGTCTGGCGCTTCCTGAATCGTTTCTGGAGCCTGGTTAACGAAAGTTGGGTCGATTACCCCAGCAGTGTTGAAACTAGAGAGAGCGAAGCTATCGAGCGCTTGCGCCACAAGACCATCAAGCGCGTTACCGAAGAGATCAGCAGCATGCGCTTCAATACAGCATTGGCAGCTCTCATGGAGTGTAACAATGCGCTGATCAAACAGCAAGGTGAGGAAGTTGCGCACAGCGCGGCCTTCCGGCGCACCCTGGAAACCATGATGCAACTCCTGGCTCCTCTGGCTCCTCATATCACTGAGGAGCTCTGGCAGCAGACGGGGCACGAGGGAAGCATCCACAACAGCGACTGGCCAGAATACAACGAGGAGATGACGAAAGACAAGAGCTTCACGCTCGTCGTGCAGGTCAATGGCAAGGTGCGCGAACGCATCGAAGTCGCGGCCAATACCAGTGAGCAGGACATTCGCACTCTGGTCCTGGGAAACGCCCGCGTAGGTTCCTTCATCGGCGACTCCACCGTTCAGAAAGTCATTTACATACCGGGCAAACTGGTCAACGTCGTCGTGCGCAGATAGCCAGGCCTGTCAAGAGCAATTTTGAGGGAAGCGAGCGAAAAAAGGCTGTAACCTTTTTTCGCTCGCTTCCCTCTGATCATGCAGAGGGGTAGAGATAAAAGGATTGTAACTTTTTTGCGTTTCTATACTTATATATAGAGAGAGTTCCTGATTACAGTGCTGTTTTCAGTTGCTCAGTGGCCATTCGATGGAACTTCTTAACACTCGCTTCGTATATTTGATATACAATGGTGCTCGCTGAAATCTCGTGGCACGGGAACGGGTGAAGCAGTTCACATCGGAACAGTTATTTTGGAGATAGCCGAAGCCCACGTTTCCGCTTACACTTTGTTTATCAGGAAATAGGAATTTGTGGTAGGAGTGGGGTGTTGTTCCTGAGAGAAACAAAAAGTTGCTGTATTTTCAAGAGTGCAGGGCTACAGGTCACGTCAGTTTGCAGATTGTGCTGATTTGAGTATAGTCCAGCCAACAAACAATACTTATGAAAAAAGCGGAAAAAAGCGGAGGAAAACCCAATTCTATAAAGGCGGAGGAAAACCTATGACAAATCCCCAAATCCAGTCTGAAGAAGCATATGCCAGGGTGCAGACAGCCGAGACGGCCGAGACTGAGTTAGAGAATCTGGCCCTCCAGGGCTTTAACGAAGAAGAGATTATGTCCCTGCTCTGGCTGCGCCAGTGGTACCAGCACGGCGGAAGCGACCGCGTTGAGATTGTGCGACGTCTGGAGTTCCTGAAGCAAATGGTTCTGCAAGGACAGATTGAGCTTTGATTCCGTACCCTGCCTGCAGAAGCGCATTATCTTACGGACACGCAACGAAATAAGGATACGATAGACCATCTCTCGGTATCAGCTAGGCCGATACCGAGAGTCTTTTTCCAGGCAAGACCTCGCGCTCCTCCCAATTAGAGGAAAAACATAACCCGGACCTGCTCTTGTGCGTAGATATACACGAGATTGACAGCGACTCTACGGTCACTAGCTGTGGTGGCTTATAATGAGCGTGATCGTGCGCGATGCTTAAGACGAGAGAGGCACGCGCACAAACGTTTATCGTTTTAGTATGGATTATAAGAAATAGGAACTATATGCGCATTATTCTCTATCTCGGCAAAGGTGGCGTGGGAAAAACCACTATCGCTGCGTCAACAGCGGTACGTTCAGCAGCCCTGGGCAAACGCACGCTGGTAGTGAGCACAGACCTGGCCCACAGCCTAGCCGATTGTTTTAACCGGCCGTTGGCCTCGGAACCCGTGGAGCTAGCGCCAAATCTCTGGGCGCAGGAGGTCAATGTACTGGATGAAATGCGCCAGAGTTGGGGCAAACTCCAGGACAAGATGAGCGATATTCTGCGCAAACACGGCATTGACCCGGTGATGGCAGAGGAACTGGCGCTCGTTCCCGGCATGGACGAAATTGTCAGCCTGCTTAACATTTATCGCAACGCGCGCGATGGCAGCTTCGAGATCGTCGTTATCGACGCAGCCCCTACCGGCGAGACTGTGCGCCTCCTGAGCATGCCCGATACGTTCCAGTGGTATGCAGGGCGTTTCGGCAGCCTAAACTTGAAAAGCAGCGCCCTGAACCTTGCGCGACCTTTCCTCAAGCCGTTCATCCCTTCAGGCGAGGTAATGGACGCGGTGAAGCAGTTGAGCGAGCGCGTTAAAACTCTGCGCGCGGCGTTGAGTGATCCCGAAACCAGCTCGTACCGCCCGGTGGTCAATCCTGAACGTATGGTAATCAAAGAAGCTTTGCGAGCAGAAACATATCTCTCCCTCTTTGGCTATCCTATCGATGCGGTGATCTGCAACCGGGTACTGCCAGCCTCTAACTATCAGGACACCTTTTTGCAGGATATGTACCGCACACAGGAGAAGTTGCGCAAGCAGATCCACGCGACATTCGCACCGCTGCCAATCTGGGAAGTGCCCTATCGCTCGCGTGAGATCCTGGGAATAGAGCAGCTCAACGAGCTGGCCCTGGCGGTCTTTGGTGAGCAAGATCCGACGCAGGTTTTTCATCGCGGCCCCATCCAGGAGATAACGCGCGAGGGAGAAGTGTACGTACTAAGGCTGCCTCTACCACATGTAGAAATGGACAAAGTCATCATGACCAAAAAGGGTGATGAAATGATCGTGGAGATCGGCAATTTCAAGCGCGATATCACCTTACCCACCGTGCTGGCCAACCAGGAAGCCGTGAGAGCACGTTTTGTCAATAAAGCTCTGGAAATTCACTTCGCCTCGCCAGACGCGGAGAAATCGGCCTGAAAGAGAGAACGCGCAACTTCATTATCCGGTTTCGTGAGGCCAGGATATCTGGTCTCACGAAATGGTGTGCTTGTGCCTATCCGGCAAAGACTCTCGTTCCGCTCCTGGAACGCTCATCAAGAGCACAGGCGGTGCTTAATCAGAGGACACAGCCGGCGCACTTTCGATCTGCGCTTCGGTGATCTTATAGGCATCGACATCTGAGATATCGGCTTTCGACAATTCCTTCAGACCCAGCACGCAGGCAAACGAGATAGCGCCCAGCACAATAATGTACACCGATACCGCCTGCCAGGAGCCCGCGCCGATACTGATCACCACGCCGCTCAGACCAAGCGCAGCAAGGTTTGTCTTGCCATTGAGCAACAGGAGAGCGATAATTGGCGCCAGCCCACCGGCGAAAGGAGCCGCGAGCTGATAGCCCAGTGAGGCACCACTGTAACGCGAACGGGTACCGAAGCGCTCCGCGATGAGCGCAGCTTGTGGGCCATAGACCCAGGCATGGCAGAGGGCAAGCGAGAGCACTATCGCTAAAATGAAGACCGCTGCTACTCCGCTATTCATCATCAGGAAATAGGGGAAAGCAAACGCGGCCATGATTATGCACCCGATAAGATACCAGTTGCGCCGGTTAAAGCGGTCAGAGAGAAAAGCGAAAAGTGGGATAGTGAAAAGCTCTACAATTGCAGCGATGGTAATCCCGTTCAGAATGAGCGTCCGGCCGACCGCCAGCTTATCGACCCCGTAAGTGATGACAAAGGTCGTAAACAGGTAGAATGGGGCCTGCTCAACAAAACGCGCGCCCGCGCTGAGTAAAATCTCGGCAGTACTATGCCGGAACGCTTCGATGATCGGAGCCGAAACATCGCGCCTCCGCTCCTTGACCAGCTCAAAGAGAGGCGTCTCCAGGACACGCAAACGCACATACAGACCAATTACGATGAGTAAGGCGCTTACGTAGAACGGAATGCGCCAGGCTAAGCCAGTGGTGAAGCTCGCGCCCGCAGCCGACTGAACAATGTTGACAATGATGGTTGAGAGAATCAGTCCAATGGGCACACCCATCTGTGGCCAGCTCGCCCAGAAGCCGCGATTGCGCCGGTGGCCATACTCCATTGCCAGCAATACAGAACCGCCCCACTCACCGCCAACGCCCAGGCCCTGACACAGGCGCAGCAGGACAAGAATCAGCGGTGCGGCAAGTCCCCAGGTGGCATAGCCAGGCAGGAAGCCGATAATCAGGGTTGAGAGACCCATCAGCAGGAGCGTGGCAATCAGCGTGGATTTGCGGCCAATGCGGTCGCCCAGGTGTCCAAAAAGCGCGCCACCAAAAGGACGCGCAATAAAACCGACGAGGAATGTGAATAAAGAGAGCAACGTACTAACAACCAGGTTACTTCCGGGGAAGAAGAGCGAGGGAAAAACGAGCGTCGCCATTGTGCCATACAGGAAAAAATCGTACCACTCAATGGCGGTCCCAAGAGTACTTGAGAAGATAACCACTCCCATCGAAGAACGCGGGGGAGAGTCGTTGGCAGTCGTCATGGTTTCCTCCAGTCCTGGCCATCAGGCCCGGTGTACCACAATGTAACGTGGAAAATCGCGACGAACTATGCAGAATGCGTTGTACCTGCCTGTAGCGCTTCTTTTCACCGAATCATATCAGGCAAGTACATCAAAAGGCAGCAAGAAAAAAACCTCCTTCCCGAATACAAGAGCGCAGAGCCTATGATCTTTTTACATTGTAACATATTGAACTGGAAAATGTGAATGGATCGTCAGTTCGCATTCTTTACAGCACTGACCCGGAGCAGAACGAGAGGCCGTCTTCGCATTTCTGTTTTTCCCCTCCTGTGATAGAATAGACTTCCAGTCCCTTGATAACGAGAGGGATCATTAAAAGCTCAACCGAATTTATCTCTTCTAAAGAAATATTATGTCAAATACAACCGCAATCACAACGTTCATTGAAAAAGCGCGCAAAGTCCTGCAATACGAACAGCGTAACAATCACCAGGATAAGTTGGTGAAAGGAGGGTTGGAGCTGTTCGCTTCGCGCTGGGCTGAGGAGTTTAGCGAAGCGCGCAAACAGGCCGGATTAGAACTACGCCCCATCCATCGCTTTATGGAGCACCTGGAAAACTATCGTCAGCAGGATCCGCTGCAACGCGCAGCGAATCTGCGCGCTGCCCTGAGTATTCTGGAGGAGATGGAGCAAGAAAATGCGCCTGGAGACGCGGTGGTCACGCCTGCTCAGCAAAAGTTGTCGTCCGGTCAACCTATGGCCGCTGAACGTTCGTCTAAAAATAACGGCAATACGCCAGTTAGCAGGGCAACATCTGCCGCTGAGCGGGCCAATCTTGCTCCTGTCCCTGACCGGCACGCGCCAGTTAGCAAGGCACCACCCGATCTGTCGCAAAAAGCTGCGCAGAAGATAGGCGAGGAGCAGGCGCGGGCGGAGAACCCTATTCACCTGGACCACGATATATCGACGGGGCATGCTTCGCTCGCACTGTTGAGCGCTGATGTCACGGCTGTACCGGGGGTAGGACCCACGGTCGCGGCGAAGCTGCACAGTCTAGGCGTGCGTACTACTCGCGATCTGCTCTTCTACTTTCCTCGCCAGCACCGGGATTACAGCAAACTGACCAGGATTGCGGAGATCCCCTTTGGCGACGTTACAACCACCATCGGATTGATCTGGGATGTTGAGACGAAACGCCTGAATAGCGGACGTTCGCGTACCATCGCCAGAATTACTGATGAGACCGGCCAGATTCATGTGACCTGGTTCAACCAGCCGTATTTGCAGAAACAACTGAGCGCGGCCAAAGGTGAATATCTGGTAGTCACCGGCGTCAAGCAGCGCTTCGGCAACAAGATCGAGTTCACCGTGCGCAGCCACGAACTGCCAGAGCGAGGCGACCTCCTGAATACCGGGCGCCTGGTGCCCGTGTACCCTCTGACCGAAGGGCTGAGCGCCAAAAAACTGCGCCAGTGTACCAAATGGGCAGTCGATCACTATGCACACGCGATACCAGAGCACCTGCCAGCCTGGCTGCGCACAGCCGGCCGGCTTATGCCCTTGCCGGAGGCGGTTTCACAGATTCACTACCCTGAACACGAGCAGGCGCTGGAACACGCACGTCGTCGCCTGGCGTTTGATGAACTTTTCCTGATCCAACTGGGCATGCAGGAACGCCGCTCGCGCTGGCAGCGCGAAGCACCACAGGGCAACGCCTTCAAGATTGACCTCGCAAAAATTTTTCTTGACGCCGACCAAATGACGCCGATTCCCACTGAGGCGCGTGACGAGCTGATAGAAGATGAGAACATGCTAAGTTCAACGCTCTGGTCTACTCTCGCCACCGATCAGCCTTTCGAGGCAACGCTACCTTTCCGTCTAACGGACGCTCAGCGCCGGGTCACGCTGGAGATCTTTGGCGACCTGGCGAAGAGCCGGCCTATGAGTCGCCTGCTCCAGGGCGACGTGGGCGCGGGCAAAACCGCCGTGGCCGCCGCGACCCTGCTGATGGCCGCGCTAAACGGCTACCAAAGCGCAATTATGGCTCCGACCGAGCTCCTGGCGGAGCAGCACGCCCGCAGTATTGGCGCGATGCTGGAACCCTTTGGCATTAAAACAGTCCTGCTGACCGGCAGTCTCAAAACGCGCGAACGTACGCTGGGACGAGCGGCGCTGGAAAGTGGCGAGGCGCTGGTGGCAATCGGCACGCACGCGCTGATTCAAGAGGAGGTGAACTTTCGCCGACTGGGTCTGGTGATCGTAGACGAGCAGCACCGCTTCGGTGTGGAGCAGCGTGACGCCCTGCGCCAGAAAGGCTATCATCCACACATGCTGGTCATGACCGCTACGCCAATCCCACGTACACTGGCCCTGACGCTCTATGGTGATCTGGATGTCTCGGTCATCGATCAAATGCCGCCTGGTCGCCAGAAGATCATCACACGCTGGCGTTCGGGTCAGAAGCGCAACGAGGCTAATTATTTGATTGAGCAGGAGGTTGCCGAGGGTCGGCAGGCTTTTATCATCTGCCCACTGATCGAAGAGTCCGAGACGCTCGCCGCAAAAGCCGCAACCGTTGAGTACGAGCGCCTGAGCAAGGAGGTTTTTCCAAACAGGCGTCTGGGCCTGCTGCACGGCGGCATGAAAGCTAGCGAGAAGGACCAGGTTATGCGCGATTTCCGCGATCACAGGCTGGATATCCTGGTCGCTACTTCGGTGATCGAGGTTGGCATCGACGTTCCCAATGCGACTGTTATGGTCATCGAGGATGCCGACCGCTTCGGCCTTGCGCAGTTGCACCAGTTTCGCGGGCGCGTTGGCCGTGGACAGTATCAATCATATTGCTACGTTCTCAGCGCTGATGCCAGCGTGCAGGCTCAGGAACGCCTGCTGGTCTTCCAGGAAAACGACGATGGTTTCAAACTTTCCGAACACGACCTGCGCCTGCGCGGCCCCGGTGACTTCATCGGCGTGCGCCAGAGCGGTATGCCCGAATTGAGGGTTGCCGACCTTAACGATATCGATTTGATAGAAACCGCGCGCAGCCTGGCTGAAAAGCTCTGGACAACCGATCCCTACCTGCGCGCTCCCGAACACGCCCCCCTGCGCGAACGTATGCGCCTGTTCTGGCAGGACTTTATGGCACACTAGTTCTCATTTCAAATCCACAAGGGGAAGGGAGACAGCAGGTAGAGAGCCATCGGTTCATTCAATCAGTAGTAGAGAGGCACTGTCTGTGCAAGCCAGATACCTGTGCCTTGATCTCCTCACGCTCCCAGTTGAGTACCAGGCACCTCGGCTCCTTCTTCCACCGGAGGCACCTCGCGCAGTTCATACACAGGCAGGCCGCGTTTCTTTGGCAACGTGCGCGCCTGGTAGCGCGAGAGGAGATAGCAGCCCAGGACAAAGCCAACCGCAACCACCTGGGCAATGACGGTCTGCCAGTCTGGAAAGATCGAGAGCCAGGTGCCAGCCCAGGCAGGAACCCATTGCAACCAGCCGATCTGCGTCGAGCCGATCCAGCCAGCCTGTTGCATCTCCTGCACTTGCTCTCCAACCATAATAAATAGCACCATCGCCAGCAAGATTCCCGTAAAGATCAGCATCTTTTTATAGGGCAGGTGATGGTGCCCGACAAAATTGAGAATCGCGACGATGCCGGCCAGGACAGCGCCCAGTAATGCCCCGTAAAAGACGATCCAGCCGCCCATCTGCAAGCGATAGCTCTGCAGGAAAAGCACCACCTCAAAACCTTCGCGATAGAAGGAAGCGAAGCCAAGAAATCCCAGACCCCACAGCAGACGCGCTCTGGATGCTTGCGGATTTTTCGCCTCTTGCAAGAGATTGCGCTTGCGGCGATTCTGCAGCGAGATCCAGCCTGTCCAGTAGACCTTGTGGAAAAACCAGTTCATGACTATAAGCAAAACAACTATCGCCAGCAATCCTGTCCACGCCTGAATAGAAAGAGCCGAAACACTATTGACCAGGCTATCAACAATGGAAATAGCAATAAACCAGGTAATCAGGGTTGCGATAAAACCCACGCCCGCGCCCAAGCCGATTGGACGCCGGTACGCCTGGTGAGAACCCATCAGGCTCGCGGTAATGGCGCTGAGCACCAGAACACACTCCAATCCCTCTCGAAAGACCAGGGCGGCGATATCGAGCACCGCCACCGGGGTGCTGATATGCGGCGTGGTTGGGTCTGGATTCCCCTGTGCCGTCACTCCCTGCCACACCAGCAGGGCAGCTACAAGAAGCGCTCCTGCGATAAGAGCCGCCGTTAGCAATGGGCGCATGCTTTTTCTTCGGTTCATTGACGTATTACTTGCCACGTTAAACTTGATCCTCCTTCAGGACAATAAAAATAAAGGCATCCGCGCTTGGCTTATCTCTTATATATTAGGGTACCCTAATATCTTACTTAATTACTAGGATATTAGCATGACCTAATATTCACTGTCAAGAGCCCGGTGAGAACAGGCAACGTTATCCGCACTGCGCCCCGTCCACTCGAAGTGAATCTGGATCTACGCGAAAGTGGCAGAAGAGCCCCACACACTGTTAAGATATAATAAGTCAGCATTGCTGATTGGCAGAAGTTGTCGGGGAAGAGCACGCGCCGTCCTTCCCTACCAATACATCTTTTCAGGAGAATGGCAAGTGAAAGTCATGACTATTTCGCTCATGGTCCTGCGCGCAGCCGTGTTGCTGGCCTTGATTCTGGGCATTATCTTCTGGGCGAATCCGGCCATACCCGATGAGTATTCGGCAATCAAAGACATCCATATGCTCTTAGGTATCATTGTCGTGCTCGCGCTCTGGACAGTTAGTCTAGCACAGGGATTGGTCAAGGGTGGTAACTTTGCGCTGGCCCTGATCGGCTTCATTGTGGGCCTGGCCGTCGTCATTGTGGGTCTATCGCAGGAGGCATGGAAAGCGAACGCCGGCACTGGCGCTGTTGAACTCATCAACACTCTTCATCTGCTGCTTGGCCTGCTTGCTGCCGGCACCGGCGAAATGATCGCCTCACGCGTCAAGCGGCTGGCGAAAGTCGCTGTCTGAGCGTCTTTTTCTCCAATACCATACATGACTCGTTCTCAGCCGCATAGAACGCGGTTCATCAATACGCATGGAGCTGTGTCCCTGGTCACATTGGGCCAGAGACACAGTTCCATATACGTTCCTCAGACAAGTTTCTTTCCTAAGTAACTTTAAGAAAGACAACGTACTGTGCAAACCGATACGTTCGATAATGAGAGGGTGTGGCGCTTACTCGCTGGCCCATGACTGCGGCCGGCGGCGTACCGGCTACGAAAACGTAAGCAGGATGAGCAGCAGCCCGCACGAGAGGAGCATAATCTCGGTAGCGATTTGGGACGACATGCACATGATCGTCTACTGTGCTACAGGCGCAGAAGCCCGGCAAAACTTACCCGGACAAACATCCAACAATCACAACGAGATCGGACCAATTTCAGCAATTTCATATATCACTCCATTAACTGGTTACATCTAATGCAACAGATCTTGTTGCCCCCTCTGATCTTTCAGTAAATAAGGGCTAATTTTACTTTAGCATACTGAGTCAGGGAAATTGGAAGATCAAGCCTGCGATGCTTTTTACAGAGCGTGAAGGAGCTGCAGGCTGCGAATACGCCAGTCCGAGCAGAGAAATACCTTTTAATTTGGTCGCGATATCTAGCAGTCTTGACATCGCCTGATGATTGTTTTACAACTAAGGAAGACAATATATGATACAGTGTATATCATATTCTCTGGGAAGCCTGTCTTGTCTACCAGGATTCTTGTCATGAAAGGAAGCAGTCACCGATGAAACTCCCCGCGTTTGTTAGCGACCTCTCAATGCCACCCGTTGAGTATCACCAGAAGTTGCGCCAATGGTCTCGCGAAATGCGCGAGCATTCTCCTATCATCTGGGAGGATGACAGCCAGAGCTGGCTCATTTTTCGCTACGACGATGTCACCCGCGTCCAGAGCGATTACCAAACCTTCTCTTCTGAAGGCACCGTCGGAAAGAAAGAGAAACAGCAGGCGAAGGACGGCACAAGCATTATTGAAATGGACCCACCGCGCCATCGCCAGATGCGTTCGCTGGTGACACAGGCGTTTTCCGCCAGAACCATTAGCGGAATGGCACCTCAAATCGAACAAATCGTGGATGAACTCCTCGACGGGATCATTGCGCGCAAAGAATGTGACTGGATGGTCGATCTCGCTAACCCTTTGCCTGTCATTGTCATCACGAACATGCTTGGGCTTCCTCTGGAAAAGTGGCCAAGCTTCAAGCAATGGACAGACGCGATTGTCAACGAGAGCGCAGATGCCCCTGAAGCGACGAAGCAATTCTCAGGATACTTTGACGAAGCGATCAAAAAACGACAGCAGCAGCCTGGCTCTGACATTCTAAGTCTGCTGATCAGCGCCGAGGTAGATGGAGAGCGCTTGAGCTACCAGAGTCTCATGTCGTTCTGCTTCACTCTCTTTATCGCTGGCAATATCACCACAACCAATGTGCTTGGCAATGCAATGCTCTGCTTTAACGAGAATCCAGAAGAGTTGGAGCGTCTGCGCAGGCAACCAGAACTTGTACCGAGCGCCGTCGAAGAAGTTATTCGCTATATGTCGCCCTTCCGAGCCGGCCCTAATGGCCTGGTGCTGGGACGCGTCGCCAAAGCAGACGTAGAGATAAGCGGTCAGCTTGTGCGCCAGGGCGAGTATGTGCAGGTGAATCGCCTCTCGGCGAATTTCGACGAACAGCACTTTCCCGAGGCCGAGCGTTTTGATATTGGGCGCAACCCGAATCACCATCAGTCCTTTGGGCACGGCATCCATTTCTGCCTCGGCGCTCCACTCGCACGCCTGGAAGTACGAACTGTGCTGGAGAAGATCACGCAAAAGTTTCGCGTGCTGCGCATTGTGCCGGACACGCAGTTAAAGCAGGCACAAAGCATGCTGATCTTCGGAGTACAGAGCCTACCGATGGAATTTCAGGTGGCATAGCCCTCCTGACGAATGCGTCTGGTTTCCGTCACCAAAGCGCACACACGCCCGCGGCGCATATCAGCTTTCTATAGCGGGCTCTCTGACGCCAGTGGTGTGAGATTATGCATGAAACGCATAATCTCACATCACCATAGCTTCCTTGCGCAGGGAAGCCGCACGAATCCCCGGCGAAAGAAGACAAAGCCACACTTTTGCATAATTTGGTACAGTGGTCCCGTCATGGCAGGACTTTTTGGATATATTTTTCCTTTCCGGTAAAAATACCTCCCCGCTCTCAGTGTTAACCGACATAAGGCATAGTAATGTGGCAAACCCTCCGAGCTTTCGGAGCACTTGAGTAAGGAGGGAATGCCTAATCGAAGCGGAAAGGAAATTCGCATGAAGTCAACATACTCCTCTCGTTCGTCACGTCGTTCTGTGCTCAAGAGAACTATCGCCGGGGTAGCCGGGCTATCAGCTCTTGGTGGCATCGGCGGAGGAGCGTATCTCCTTGTACAGGAACACAACGCGAACGCTCATGCCGCCGGTGTCACACCTAATGTAGATTCGGTCCAGACCATTCTCAATATCGCCGCTACTGCTGAAGAACTGGGCGTGGTCTTCTACACACAGGTGATTGAAAACGCGAGGCTCCTGCATCTAAGCCAGGCGGCGATTCTGGATTTGAGCGCTGCTCAGATAGAAGAGCAACTGCACCTGCAATTCTTGCTCAAAGAGGGAGCCAAACCGCTAACCAATACTTTCAGCTTCCCTTTCGGCAAGGCAACCTTCCAGGTGTTTAATTTGTTCCTTGAGACCCAGCAAACGCTTGAAGCGGCCTTCGCTGCTGCCTATCTGGCCGCTACTCGCGAGTTCGCGCTGCTCAACCGCTCCGACCTGGCCCTGGTCGCCGCGCAGATCGCCTCAGTTGAAACTGAACATCGCGCCGTCGGTCGCGCGCTTGGCACGCCCCGACCAATCAACAACCAGGCATTCACGCCGGTACTGTTCCAGACAGTGAGCGCGGCCGCAACAGCGCTCCAGCGGGGCGGATTCCTGACTCCCAAACGGGGAAACAGCTTCCAGTTCCATCCTATCTCCACCGTCTTCAATGGAGTAGTGGCGCGCACACCGGCAATTGTGGCTACGACAACAGTAACTCCTACTACCACAACTCCAGCCACTACCACCGCCACGCCGACCACCACGCATCCCGCGGCAACCCCCATCAAGTTCTAAGCAGGCTTCAGGGGCAAATTCACGCATCGCTTTATCTGAAGTTGGATCTCTGGTGCGAAAAAGGGGCAGGTTCTTTTTCTCGCACCAGAGATGTTTTTACGACATAGAAATAAAAGAAATGCTGAAGCAGGCAATCAAATACTACCCGATGCAAGCAGATACTGCGCGTATATTCTCATAGAGCGCTCGCATTCTGGAAGCATTCCTACTTTCCAAAAGTTGCGGCCAGCAAGAGAATAAGGCCACCCATACGAACGATATCCCCCAATTGATCGAAAGCCATCTGGTCTACCACAAAGTACTTCTGGACAATCAACAGATACCCGATAGCCAGCAACAAGAAGGCCATACTCATGAGTAAACTGAAGCTTGTGCGCTTAGCCATGAAAGCGGACATATAGAAGATAAATATGATAAAGCACATCACTACACGTGAACCGCTTAATACGGCTTCTAGAGAAGATCCCGGGAGGGGAGGCAAGGAGGGCGCGAGAAAGAGCAATGCCAGGAGCAAAGCAGAGACTACAACCTGTAAGCGCATAAGCCGGTTAAGATGTTCCTCTTGCCTGTAGACAAAGCTCAGTAAGATGAAAAGGAAACTGACAGATTGACCGATAAACAGGAACCAGTCTGTATTGAGAGTAATACTGGTCACATTACTGGAGAAAAAGTCCGCAGCCGCAGTAAGCGCGATCATTCCCATTGACGTGCCAAGAATGAAAATGCGTGGGTTGCTGGTGTTTGAATACACGTAGAAGGCTCGAATTGCAATAAAGAGACAGACGAAAAAGAGTATGATGGCCAGAATATTCTGGACCAGATTGGCGGCGAATACACTTGTATTCATGCTACGTAATCCTCCTTCAAACAAAATATCACTACAAACATGTGCAAACCTATGGAGCTTTTTACGAAAGCGGTTTACCCGCTCCTATAAGAAAAGGGTGAGATTCACCAGTTTGCCTCCAGGTTCACGAACTTCGATACGTTGTTGATCCCAAAGCAACTGGAGAGCGTCTCTCAGCTCCTGGTTGCTCAGACCTGTTGAAGCAGAAAGCTCAGCAATGCTCATCTGGCCATCAATGGCGGCATGGAGCCGGCGAGCTTTCTTATCGGGGATGACGCTTGAGGTAGCAAACGGGTTGCTTGAAACCAGCACGTCCGCGTCCTGTTTGCGCTGGGGGATAAGCTGTCCAAGAGAAAGGGGTTGATTCTTGGCAGCAAAAGTCGGTTCCTGCGATGGAAACGGCGATGGCGTCAGAGGTAAGGGCAATGTTGGAGGTAAATAGGACGAAAGCAAAGGGTCCGACGACTTAGGTGCCGTTAGCAGTAAGTGATGCGTCTCGGCCAGTTCCATAGCCTTGTCCAGCGTAAGACTGCATATCGGCATCAGGTTGGGCTGGGGAGGTTGCTTAAAGAGACAGAGCGTAGTGATTGCAAGAAATGCCGGTGGCTCTCCCTGGGCGAAAATATCGGTGCGCGGAGGGAGCAGGGCATTCCTACTGGTGAAACAGGTCGCCCAATAATGCAACCCATAGCGCTTCAAGAGAATCGTTTGATAATGGGAGAAGAGTGCCTCAACTGGTTGCACATTATAAGCCATGCGCTCATTCATCAAACGCTGCATGAGATGCAACATCTGATCGTTCACAAGAATTTGCTCAGGCAACGAGGCATCCTGACGCGCCAGCGCCCGTAGCTGCACTGCAAGTTGACCTGACTGAGCAACATGGTTGGTCCAAAATACGAGTACCTGAATATTAAAATAGTGAACAAATGCCTGGGCAAGCCATTGAAATAGTTCATCAATATGATGCATAGAACCCACGATTTGCATCAGTCGTGGCACCAATGATGTCACTTGCTGCTTGCCCGGACTGGATGAAAAAAACTGATCATTATCTTCATACATATGCTACACATTCCGCTGCCGATGATCCGTTACCTGCGAGCGCAGGAGGAAGGCGGTACTCCTTTCTTCTTGTTCTCTCTAGCCACTTTCGCGAAAAGATGGCGCTGGATAGACATATACAAGCAAATCCAGATTTCTTCAGAAGCAACGCCATGATGTGGACTGCGCAATCGTCGGGAGAAATACCTTTGCCACTTTTCCCGCGTGTTCCCTCAGAGCATATCGCTGTCAAAGAGCCAGTTATCTGTCGCGACGGAAAGAAAGAAACAGTTTCGTCCCTTCAGAAAGC
Organism: Ktedonobacteraceae bacterium; assembly: GCA_035294465.1. GTDB lineage: Bacteria > Chloroflexota > Ktedonobacteria > Ktedonobacterales > Ktedonobacteraceae > Paraktedonobacter. The sequence continues at coordinate 35,229 of DATGKW010000004.1, forward strand.
AAACCTGACCGCCTATGAATATTTACATCCATGTATATAATCCGCATCACGCGAACTATCCGAACATGTTCTACTTAAAAAGAAAGTATTTGACCTTATGCACTCAGGCAAAAGAGCCGGCGCAGATCAATAGCCGGGCCCATATCAAAAAGACGCGAGCCTTTTACAAAGATATCAAATAGAAAGAAGAAAGTCAACAAAAAAGGACTTTTTTCTGTAATACTGAAGTGATAGTATATAGAAAAGATAGATTATATCATAAAAAGTATTAAAGTAAGACATGTTTGTATTTAGAGCACAAGATATCGATATATACCAGGAAAATCGAAATAATTATTCTTGTAGCCCCTGATATCCAAGTCAGTCCTGGGATCCTTTCAGTAATCGTTCGCATCAGATGTGCTGTTTGCTTGTCCCGACGTTTACAGATAGCAGCTTTAGGGATAGTTATCAGGAAATCTTTTCTTTACAGAGAGAATCGATGTCGCATCATGAAGCAGACGAGGAAAATCAGCCGACCCATTTAAAGCTCAGCACAGAGAAAAAACGGCAAATCCCCTTGCCTAAGACCTATCCCTGTGGTACAATAAACTGCGGGCGAGGACAAACATTGGTCCCCGCCTGAACTTTTGAGAAAAGCGATTTGTACGATGGAAATATCCTGGTTGGGGCACTCCTGCTTTCTGTTGCGAGGCAAGAGTGCAACCCTGATTACTGATCCGTTTTCTCCCCAGGCTGGCTCTTCTACCGGAGACGTTGTCAGGCTGGGTAAGGTCTCCGCCTCTATTGTCACCATCAGCCATGATCACCAGGGACATAACTATGTCATGGGCGTTGGTGGCAATCCACGAGTGGTGCGAGGACCAGGAGAATACGAAATCAGCGATGTCCTGATTACCGGCGTTCCCTCCTATCACGATAATGAGCGGGGCAAACAGCGTGGGCGCAATACTATTTATGTTATTCACATGGATGATATCGTAATTTGCCACCTGGGCGACCTGGGCCACACGCTTCAGGAAGAACAGATGGAGGAGGTTGCCGACTGCGATGTGCTGCTTGTGCCTATCAGCGGGCAGCATACCATCAATGCATCCCAGGCGGCGGAGGTTATTAGCCAGGTTGAGCCACGCATCGTCGTGCCTATGCACTATGCGCTTGCGGGAGGAGATGCTCCCAACGCGCTTGACAAATTCTGTCGTGAAATGGGCGTTGGTACCGTACAGAGCCAATCAAAACTCAGTGTTACGCGAACAACCCTGCCTGCTGAAACGCAGGTTCTTGTTTTAGAAGCACGTCAAAAGTAATCTCTTATGTAGGGTACCCCAGGTGGGTGCCAGATCTCTGAGAGCGGGCGCTTTGCGGCGCTCCTGCGAGGGGATACGGGAGGACGTGTCCGCCGCCCACGAGGGAAGGACGCCCTACAATACCGTGCCCCCGTGTGTCCAGGCTCCGGTCAGGAGGATTCAATGTCTAAATTCATCTTTGTAACGGGTGGTGTGGCCTCATCAGTCGGTAAAGGTATCAGTGTCGCTTCCCTGGGCCGGTTGTTGAAGAATCGCGGGGTCTCTGTTTCCCTTATGAAGCTAGACCCGTATATTAATGTCGATCCTGGCACGATGTCCCCCTATCAGCATGGCGAGGTTTTTGTCACCGACGATGGAGCCGAAACAGACCTCGACCTTGGTCACTACGAACGCTTTACCGATGAGCCAGCTTCCCAGGCCAATAATGTTACGACTGGCCAAGTCTATGCCTCGGTGATCGGCAAGGAGCGACGCGGCGAGTACCTGGGTGGGACGATCCAGGTCATTCCCCATATTACGAACGAAATTAAAGAGCGCATTCATAACGTCGCGCGTCAATCGGATACAGATGTGGTAATCGTTGAGGTTGGCGGCACAGTGGGCGATATTGAGGGCGAGCCGTATCTGGAAGCTATTCGCCAGATGCGTAAAGATGTGGGACGCCGCGATGTGCTTTATCTGCACGTGACCCTGCTGCCCTATCTCATGGCAACCAAAGAGCTCAAAACCAAGCCCACTCAGCACAGCGTCAAGGAACTGCTGCGCGTTGGTATTCAGCCCGATGTTATTCTTTGTCGCTCCGATCTACCCATTCCGGATGAATTGCGCGAGAAGATCGCGCTTTTCTGTAACATCGACGAACGCGCGGTAGTTGCCGTGCCAACCGTCGAGACCATTTACGAGGTCCCGCTTATTCTGGAAGAGGCGGGTCTGGGCAAATTCCTGGTGGATGAACTGGGCCTGCCAGATCGGGATCCGCAGATGCAGGAATGGCGAGATCTGGTCACGAAAATCAAGAGTCCTCGCCCGGAACTGGTGGTCGGGCTGGTTGGCAAGTACGTCGAGTTGCACGATGCCTATATGTCCGTGGCTGAATCTCTGCGCCACGCCGGCTGGTTCCACGATGTTGACGTACGCATCAAATGGATCAATTCCGAGGCATTAGAGAGCATGGGCGATAAATACGCCGAATTGCTAGAAGATGTGGCCGGCATTATCGTGCCCGGAGGCTTTGGCCATCGCGGTGTGGAAGGCAAGATCAAGGCTGCGAATTTTGCCAGGATCATGAAGAAACCATACCTGGGCCTCTGCCTGGGCTTACAGGTAGCTGTGATCGAATTCGCACGCAATGTGCTGGGTCTGGAGGATGCCAACAGCACCGAGATTGACCCCCGCACATCCGCGCCGGTGATCGACCTGATGGGATCCCAGCGCAACCTCGCCGACAAGGGCGGCACGATGCGCCTGGGCAGCTGGGTTTGCTGCCTGACCCCCGGCACCAGGGCCTATCAGGCATACGGCGAGGCCATCGTCTTCGAGCGCCACCGCCATCGCTACGAGTTTAACAACGAATTCCGCAAACGTATGGAGTCTCACGGCATGGTGCTGAGCGGCCGCTCGGCAGATAATAGCCTGATTGAGATCATCGAGCTGGCCGACCATCCCTGGTTCGTAGCCTCGCAGTTCCATCCCGAATTCAAGAGCCGCCCCACTCGCCCACACCCGCTGTTTCGTGATTTCGTTGGCGCGTGCTTGCAGCAGGTTCGCGAGAGGCAGCCGCAGGCATACGAGACGCTTAAAGAGGCGTTGGGCGCGCCTTCCGGGGGAATGCAACCCGACGCCCGAGTCGAGATGTAAAGATGTTCTACTTGAGCCAGTTGCAGGGCGCCCCCGTGGAAGATTCCCACGGCGTGCGCATTGGCAAAATCAGCGATCTCCTGGTTTTCCGTGATGATCCTTCGCCGCGAGGTATCTTCCTTATCGAGGGTCTGGATAATGGGTCCTGGTACGCTCCCGCCGCCGGCGTAAACTGGAGCGAGCATACGCTGCACTTGCCATTCAGCGTTTCTCAGCTAGAAACCGCTGAGCAGGAACTTTCCCCGCGCCAGGTAGCTCTGGTCCGCGAGGTGCTGGATAAGCAGGTGATCGATCTCGCACGCAAAAAGCCAGTGCGCGTGAACGATATCTGCATCGGTGATGACTGGCACGTGCTGGGTATCGATAACAGTCCCCTCGGCCTGATGCGCCGCCTGGCGCCTCCCTGGCTGCTCGGCATACGCAGCAAACACACGCCCGCTAGCTTCATTCCCTGGGAACGCATTGAATTGATCTGCCAGCCTCAAGAGGAAATGCAGGACGAGATTCAGCCAGCTCCAGCCTCTGCGGCCGGACTACCCATCATCTCTCAGCCCTCCCACTCAACAGGCGGCCAGCTAGCAGAACTCCATCCCGCCGACATTGCTGATATCGTGCATCAGCTTACAGCCAGTGAGGGAGCGCACCTGATCGAAGGGTTGGATAACGAACTGGCCGCCGATACCTTTGAGGAGATCGACACCGACCGCCAGGTGCAGATTCTAGAAAAGATTAGCACTCAACGTGCCGTCGATATTCTGGAAGCTATGGGGCCTGACGAAGCCGCCGACCTTCTGGCCAAACTGCCCGAAGAGCGTGCCCAGGAACTGTTACAGTTGATGACCCCCGAAGAATCTGAGGACGTTCAGGATTTACTGGAGTATAAAGAGAATTCAGCAGGCGGTATGATGACCACTGATTATATCGCGCTCAACGCCTCCCGCCTTGTCTCCGAGGCGCTGGAAGCAGTGCGCGCCAGTATCCAGGACGATATCCGGGCCGCCTATGTCTACTGCGTGCCTGACGAAACGCAGGATGAGAACCCACTGCTAGGCGTTGTCTCGATCTGGGATTTGCTGAGCGCTTCCCCCAATCAACATCTCCATGAATTGATGGAAACCGATATCATAGCCGTGCGCACCGACACCGAGCCGCACATTGTCGCCGAAACTATGGCCAAGTACAACCTGCTTGCTGTTCCCGTCGTCAATCCCGCTGGCTTTCTCGAAGGCATCGTGACGGTTGATGACGCGCTGGATGTGCTGCTGCCCAATGCGAGGAAACGCAAGCCGAGACGGATGTATTAGCTGAAGAAGCTGATCCCAAAAGACTATCGCTGGCACTTCCTTCGAGCGTAATCCCATCCTTTTCTTTCCAAGCCGATAGGTCGTCAATAATCTGAGCATCTCTCTGGAAGCAGGCAGTATCAGCCTGCTGCCGTATTTGACTGACCATCAGTTCGCGCGCTCACTTTCTTGAGCGTCGTGTTCTCTCCTGGTCCACCTCATCGAAGAAGGCCTGGTCATCATTCAGAGCCTGTGCGCCATGCTGTTGCAGCTTTGCTGCCAGCGGCATAACTCCTCTGGGAACACGTTCTCAATTGCGAAGCCTGGTGTCCGCTTGTTTTGCGCAGAATCCCGAAAGCGGTTCAAAACGAGCGATGTTATCTCTTGACAGCAGGCCACCTTTCAGCTATCCTTCGTTGTAGGGAAAGAACCCGACAGGTTTTTTCTTGCAAACATTAGTTTGAGCGTTCCCACGAAGGAATTTCTATGCGTTAAGTTCTCTACAACCTTCGCTTCTTCACTCTCTGGCCGCTACGAGTACGGTGCGAGACAAGCGGTAAGCCAGCCTCCTCCTGGCTTCTGTATCGTGCCCGCGGACCTCCGTTGCTCCTCTCTTGCCCAGCCTATATTGTCGCTAAAACAGCAAACACACTTCGAGAGGAGAATTTTCTATGGCTCAGATCAGAATCATGCGTGAAGACGAGGCGGAGCGCGTGCGCGATCTCTGGTTACAAATGTGCGCGGAGGTTGGAACGCCCCTTTCTGCCGCGTCCGCTCAACAGATTCTTACTAATCTCAAGCAGTATCCTGCCCTCCAGGATGTTCGCTGCTTCGTTGCAGAAGAACAGCAGGTCTTGATTGGTTTTCTCACCTGTAGTATTAGCGGACATCCGGTGCTACCCGGACGGAGCGGTGAGATCGAGGAACTCTACGTGCGGTCAGGACCAGACTCGCAAATAGTCGAGGCCGAGATGGTGAAACAGGCTGTCATTTTCCTGCAAACACAGGGCGCAGGCAGTATTCATACACGCGTCGGCATTGGAGCGGAAAGCCCAGAGGAAGGAGAGCGTCGAGCCTTCTGGCAAGCACTGGGATGGGAAAATGATATGACTATCTACTCTATCTACAGGAATGTTCCAGGCAATCCAACTCTCCAGCGCATTTGGAATGCATACAAGACGAACCACCAGACAATAGCTGACGATCCACACTGATAGACTTTGCTGTGCCAGGTGAAAGACGATATCGTCTTTCACCTGGCACAGCTGTATTCAAAAATAGTTCGGAACCCGTACTATTTACAGTAGAATAAACAAGAGTTTATTGCTAGAGAATGTATGAAGGATCCTGCTCATGCTGCTCCCATTTCATCTGCCAGTGCTGACTACAACCTTATTAACCTCTCTCATTGCCATCCTCACGCTCGTTGGTATCATGACTCGTCCATTTCAGTGGAACGAAGCCCTGATCGCGCTGGCAGGAGCGGCTCTGCTTCTCATCATGGGACTTATCAGTCCTCTTGACGCGCTCACGACCCTCTTGCATGACTGGAACACGTTTTTCTTTTTTCTTGGAATGATGAGCCTCTCTGCTTTGACCGAGGAGGCCGGCCTTTTTGATTGGTTGGCAACACAGGCCGCGCGGCTGGCCAAAAACCGGGCCTCCCTGCTCTACCTGAACGTCTTCCTGCTGGGCACGCTTATTTCGATGATCCTTTCTAATGATGCAACCGCTTTGATTTTAACACCCGTTGTATACGTTCTGGTCACACGCCTGCGTTTGCCGGTTTTGCCATTTCTTTTTGCCTGCACGTTTATTGCCGATACAGCTTCATTTCTTTTACCTGTAAGTAACCCTATTAATATCATTATCATCTCGCAGTTTCCGCTCGGCCTGTTCACGTTCCTGAGACTGCTCTTTTTGCCTGGTCTGGTGGTTATCAGCATCAATATCGGGGCCTTTTTCACACGTTACCGGCGGCAATTGCGCGGGCAATTCGATCTCAAACGCCTGTCTTCGACCGCAGAGGCTACCCAACACTCAACGTATTTTCGCTATACCTGTGCTGTCCTGGTTCTTGTGGCTATTGCCTATATTATCGCCTCGGCTGCTCAGTTCCCTCTTTCGCTGGTTGCTCTGAGCGGCTCCTTCTTACTGTTTCTCGGCGCACTTCTGTGGAAGAGAACAGCCCTCCGCGAACTGAAAGCGCATATATCCTGGCCCATCTTCGGTTTTATCGCTGGCATGTTTATCATTGTGCGGGCTGTCGAGGGAACGGGCTTGACCGCGCAATTTGGACGGTTGCTGCTACATCTCTCTGGCAACAATAGCTTCGGCGCGGTGATGGTTGGTACGGCGGGCGCGGCCATCGGCACGAATCTGATCAACAATGTTCCTATGGCTGTTGTTCTGACTTCGGCCCTCCACACAGTCCAGCACGCTCCGCCGGTCATCCAGCAAGGATTTATTGCCGCGAGCATTTTCGGCTGCGACCTAGGACCAAACCTGACCACCGTTGGCTCACTTGCCACAGTCTTATGGCTGTTGATTCTGCGCCAGCGCGGCGTTGATGTATCAGGGTTTGATTATTTCAAAGTTGGGATTGTCGTTACTCCGTTGATGCTGCTGGCTGGAGCGCTGGTGATCTGGCTCATGTTATTGTAATCCCACGCGGGTAGAAAAGAGAGATTCCAGTTGTTCCGGCAGAGAAAAAGCAAGCATATAAGATAATATCTGCACAAGTCAAGCGAAAGCGTACTTAAAATACATAAAAAATTAAGGAGAAAGAGATGCGCATTCTATGTTGCTTAGATGGCACCAACAGCGAAGAGATCGGCAAGACAGCTACTCTGCTTAACACAAACGAGCCGCAGGTGTACGGGCTACTCTATGTGATCGATACTGAACCGCGCAGGGAGATCGAGCGCACCCGCGAGCGTTTTATGCGCCGACCATCAGGTCCGCTCGCGCCTAGGCAGGAGCGGATCCGGCAGGCGGAGCAGGCATCGGCCCAGGACATTCTCAACGAGGGATTGCGCTACTTTCCAGGCGCGGAAACCATCCAGCGCACAGGGCGACCGGAGCGAGAAATCGTCAATTGCGCCGCCGAGTGGAACGCGGATATTATCCTGATTCTGCCCAGAGCCAACTATGGAGAGCCGCCCACCATTGGCCCGAAATCGGTGGGGCACGTCGCACGCTTCGTGCTCGACCACGCACCCTGCCCCGTTTTTCTGGCTCGTCCAATCGCACGTGGGCAGTTTCCTCTTCCGCGATAAAAGTTCCCCGGCAGAGGAAGAGCAGAATGAATTATTACAGAACGCAAAACCGTTCAACATAGCTCGTGTACTTGGTGTACATCAGGCTTCTCTTCCAGGATACGCGCTCTCCATGGCCTCAAGCACACGCTGAATATCCTGGCACACTTCATCCATTATCTGAGGAAGCCACTCTTCCGGGCGCGGATTATCGGCATGCACCTCGATCTCTTCGCGTTCGTCCGCATTTTCGTCCTCTTCGTTGACGCTGCGACGCCGCTGAATGAAGCGCGCAGAACGAGCCTGTGGATCAGCATGCAGGCCGCGCATGCCCTCTGGATGCCAGATTGGCAATTCAACCCGCTGTTGCAGAGTCAGAGCCTCGGCCAGCAGATGATTATCTTGCAGGGTAATGGCAATGCCCGGCCGCGTCTCGTTCGAGCGGCTGCTATGCTCGCTGGCGCGCAGCCTGAGCAGTTGGATCAGCGAAAGGAGCTGCGGATCTGTAAGGTCTGGACGCGCGTTGCCGAAGGGCAGATTGTACGAGAGGTCCAGCACCAAAGGTGGAATCTCGTTGGTATGCAGATGAGAACAGTGTTCATCCGGCTCGTGAAAAAAATCGCAAACCCCGACCGGCCCCTCCAGCGAGAGCGCTGTATCCAGCGTACTCCATGAGAAAGAGAGCGTGCAGGAACTTCCGCCTTCCGCGTCTTCGCAGCTACGGGTATGGCAGATACAGGCGAATTCGCGCTCCATCGTGCGCGAATTGAGCCAGTACTCAGGATGGGTTACTAATCCAAGACGTGCCGCTGCTCGTAGAAAGTAATCGGTAATGTCCTCAAAGCTGATCATCTCTGTATTTCTTTCCTGGCGCCGAGCATTTCGGGGTGACACAATATGCGGACCTTTTTTCTCTGGCGTGCTTCTATATTACTTATGTAGGCACTGAGTGTCAATAAGTCTTGTTTTCCATTCGCGAAGCCCGGCGAAAGTCATCTCCACCAGCAAAAATCTTGCCTCCATTGCTAAGCCGCCCAGATTCTTGCCTGCTGAAAATCCCACACCGGCTACTAGACAAGGCTGAGCACTACCTGCTATGATGCGCACTACTACCACAAGGTTAGCAGATATCACTATGCAGCATTCTTTCTCTACCCAAACTGGTGAGCTTTCTCAAGTGAAGACGCGGAAACAATTGCTCAAATGGATTGGGAATAAGCAGCGTTTCGCCCACGAGATCGTTTCATATTTTCCTGAACACTATGGCACCTACTACGAGCCATTCCTGGGCAGCGGTGCGGTTCTGGGAACGCTGGCTCCCGCACGGGCGGTTGGCTCCGATAGTTTCTCGCCCTTGATGGAAATCTGGCAAACGCTGCGCAACGAGCCACAAACGTTGAAAGTCTGGTACGAGGAACGCTGGCGCAGGCTGATGGCGGGCGAGAAAGTCGCATGCTACGAGCAGATCAAGGCATCCTACAACGCCCGGCCAAATGGCGCGGACCTGCTTTTTCTCTGTCGCGCCTGTTATGGCGGTGTTGTGCGTTTTCGCCAGCGAGACGGGTATATGTCCACGCCCTGCGGCGCACATAAGCCCATCTCGCCTGAGAACTTTGCGCAGCGCGTGGATGAGTGGGCGCAGTATACGCAGGGCACCACCTTTCTGCTCCAGGATTACCGGGAAGCGTTGAGCATGGCTCGTGCGGGCGACCTGGTCTACTGCGATCCCCCTTATAGCTACAGTCAGCGTATTCTCTACGGTGCTCAAGCCTTTGA
>DATGKW010000005.1:0-4136 GCA_035294465.1 Ktedonobacteraceae bacterium
TTTCGGGTGTATCCTACTGGTGTCAGTCAAGCACAAACCTCAGATCGAGTGAAAGGGCTAGCGGTGATGCTGTATCTGCTGGGACTGTCCTACGGAGCCGTCTCGTTGGCCTTAGAGAGCCTGGGAGTGCCGCTATCGAAAACGGAGGGGTACAAAACGGTGCAAGCAGCGGCCAAACGCATCCCTGGCCTGAAACGCGATCAGGTGTTTGCAGGTATCAAAAGCAAAGCGGTGGGAGGGGATCTGACCAGTGTGAAATGTGCAGGCCAGTGGCTGCCTCTAGGATTGTCGGTGGATGCCATTTCCGGGCTGGTGCTCACGATTGGTAGTCTGGTGGCAGAAGATGCTCAGGCGCTCAAAGCGTGGATCGAACCAATTGCCAGCAGTGTAGGAGCGCAGATCCTTGTCACCGCTGACGCCGATGGGTTTAAAACGGTCGCTGCTGAATTGGGCATGCTGCATCAGGTGTGCAAAAGTCATGTGAAGCGCAATACCGAAGAACTCATTGAGCAGATGCTTGCCCACGTGAGCAAAGAGAGCGATGGCTCCCTCTCAGCTTGCGGAGTTGAGAGGGAGCAGGCAGAGGCAGACCTCAAGCGCCTGGGAGAACTGATCGTGAGTCGCAAGCCCGAAGAAGGTGCAGAACTGGAACAGATGCATCAGCGCTACTTTCAGGCTTTCGCTCCACGTAAAGGGGAACATGCCTCTCTCGCCTACCGCTTACGACTCTTGTTTTTGGATCGATGGAACTTGTGGACCCGCCTGACCCGCTACCGCAAGTGGAACCAGAGTCACCAGGATGCTGAGCGTCTTGATGGCACCAACAATGCTTGTGAACGGGCCATCGGCTGGTAGATGAAGGAACGCTACCGCACGATGCGCGGCTACAAAGTCCCTGCCAACGCCGTACGCGTCAGTCGTCTACTCGCTTGGTGTGGGAATTTCCTCAACCGTGGCGGTGCTGATCTGACTCTCTTGCTGAGGTAATCACTGACTCCATCGGGTACTCTCATACTTTCTCTCCTTTTCCTTCCTCCTACCAATTTGTGAACAGTCACGCGCCGCAAGATCGTGCGGAGTTGGCTACGCTTCACCGAAATTCCCGCCTCCTTGGCCGCCTGGGCCAGCGCATCCAGGCTCCACTGCGCAGCTTTTTGCTCCTCCCTGGCCTCCAGGCTTCCGTCAGAGTACCTGACCAGGCGTCCGGGAGGCGGCTGCTTCGCCAGGGCAATCAGCTTGCTGTCATCCTCCGCCGTCAGCCGACGAGTGCGGCCGGCTTTGGGTCGATCACCCAGCCCCTCGATCCCCTCTGTCTCAAAACGGGGCAACCGGCGGCGCACGGTCTGCGCGTCACAGTGCAAGGCCTGCGCAATGGCTTCCGCGCGTTCTCCATCCCAGCTGCGCACCACCATCTGTGCATGCAGGATCCAATCCGCTGGTCCATGCCGGCTGGCGGCCAGTTTGCGCACTTGCCTCTCTTTGCGTTCATCTTGCGCTGCTCGCGCTCGCAGGATCTTCGGCATCTCTCGTGCTCCCTTCTCTTTTCCACCTTCCTTTCTTCTGATTCTATCACCACTTCACGAACGGAGCACTAGTGCTTACGCTAGCTCTGCTTACCTACGCGGCGGCTCATGAATAAATATCCAGAGCAAAAGATGGGGGCAAAAGTGGGGGCAAAACCGTTCCACACGACTCGATTCCATTAGACAAGATCAGACAAAAATAGCGTCTTATTCCGCGCTACAGGCCCATCCAACAGCTTGCTGGTAAGGCCAAAAATGGCGCTCTGGGAGGTTCAAGTCCTCTCACCCCGACTGAGCAATAATGAGGCAGGGAGTCAATGCGCATTGGCTCCCTGCCTCGTTTTGTGCTGTTGAACTGAAAAGCCCATTACGCAAAAAGAAGAAAGCTGTACCGTCATTAATCACTACTCGTAATACCAGGAAGACCATTTTACCAAGCGAGCCGGTAAAAAGCGCCGTAGGGAACTCATCAAAATCATCAAGAGCAATGACCAGCTTGAGAGAATACCTCCTGGTTATTTGTCTGATGCAGCGGGTAAAGGACTCATAGAGGAAGCACATGCGGGAGCGTAGCCCCAGATAGTATGAATGTTCCACTTTGCGACAAAATCCGCCTGTTGCATCTCGGCCAGCGCCTGCTCGCATAACTCCTCGTAGTCATCGGGCACTCTTGTCCATTTCAAGAGAAAGGGCTTGCTAGTGCGGAAGCTCAGCCTGGTATTCTCAAAGGCAAGCCGCCATTCAGGCGTGCCGAAATGATATTCGACAAGGATATCGCGTGCCTGCACATTCTGAACGCCATAGCGGCGCAACATATTTGGGAGTTCATCAGGAATTGAATGCCGAACTGGACGAAAGAGATGACCTGAATGATAGAAAGCTTCCACTATCAGATCCATCTGGCGCGTGAAAGCTGGCTTATTCCCCCAGGGCATAATATTTGGTTCTGTTAATCTGATAACCCCGCCTGGCCGCGTGACACGTAGAAGTTCAAGCAGCAGATTGGACCAGTCCCAGGTACGCAAGAAACTCGTCGCTGAGCGCTGATTGACCAGGTCGAAGCACCCATCAGGAAATTGAAGCGCGCGCTGAACATCCATCACATGAAATTCCACCCGGTCGTTGACCTTTTCAGCTTGTGCCTGCTTCTGCGCGTAAGCGATCATTCTGGGGCTGATATCTACACCAGTCAACTTCGAAATCATCGGATATGCCTTCGCCGTTGCGAGCAGCCAGCCACCGGGGCCGCAGCCAACATCAAGAATGCTCTTGAAGATGGTCGGGTCTGCCTGCTCCGGCAAGACGCCGCCCATACTGGTGGTAACCATTTGTTCCTGAATAGTGAGCCGGGTCAGTTCATCTTTGCTGGCAGGATCTGCGACAACGTAGGTACTCGGAGTTCCGTCGCGAGTATGGCGATGTGTAGGCATAGTGAGACAATCCTTGCATTCTATCTAGCGCACTGTTTTTGTCGCGTCGAGTTCATTTGCCCCCTATTCTAAGCCAAAGCCTGGCAGGTCGCAACTACATAGCACAAATAACCGAGCGGTGATAGAGCGCTGGCAAGCAGCCATTCCTTTCTCCACATTTCGCGAGGTGTGAGCGGCATTTCTGGAATGGCAACCCTTACCTATCGCGTAACCAATCCGGAGGCGTACTCCACATAGGAGAGCTTTTGCGAGCAACAAGCACAGTTCTTCGCTAAAGATTTCCAGCTTCACTTATGGTAATCTGACGCGGATGGCACAGGAAAGCTCTCTTTCACTCCCACATGCTCAGCCAATCCGCCGGGTTGGTTGAGCACAAAGCCATCAGCCCGTTGCTCCTGGTCCTTCTCAGGGAGTTGCTGGAGAAGAATATGCTGGCTTGACGTGGGGAAGATGACCTGGTGGGCAGCCAGTTGCTCCTTCAGAGCCATCAAAACGTGATCCTGCAAATGCAAAATCGCGGGATGCCCGGCCTTTCTGGTCCACCAGGAAAGGCGCAGGGTAACGCCGGCGTTGGTCAGCCCAACCACCAGTACTTCTGCCGGCGGCTGGTTGAGAACACCGTCGAGTTCCGCGAGCGTTTTGTGAATGATGTTTTTGACGCGTTCTATGTCTTCCTCGAAGCCGATTTCTAACAGGTATTCCAGGCAGCGCTTTTCAAAGGCTGTATTTACCGTGACCGAATTGGTAAACAGGTCCGTATTTGGAATGACGATCCTGCGACCATCATACGTTTTGATGGTGGTAGCACGCATGGCGATATCTTCGACGGTGCCTTCAAATTGCTGGACAACTATCTGATCGCCAATCTTGAAAGGAGCGGTCAAGAGAAGCAAAATGCCTGCCAGGAAATTCTGGAAAAGGTCATGGAAAGCAAAGCCAATAGCCACACTACCGATTCCTAAGAGCTGGATCAGATCCCCCGGATTAAAAGAGGGAAAAAGAATGCTCAACACCACCAGCAATCCCATGAGAATGACCCCGCTCTGGGCCAGCTTTCCCAGAATAATGCCCAGATTTTTGGCTTTGTGCTGCTTCTCAGTCAACTTGATGACGAACAGGCGGACACGCTTCGCAACAAAATAGAAGAGGGTGAAGATCGCGAGAGCCAGCACAAAATTCGGCA
>DATGKW010000006.1:0-36776 GCA_035294465.1 Ktedonobacteraceae bacterium
ACTGCGGCCTCGTCAGCGGCGATTGAATCGTAGCCATGATGGCGATGGCGGCGCGGGGTTCCATTGATGCGGTCGGCCAGGTGGATGAGTTCGTGGGCCATTGTTACCTCGATTGAGCGCGGCTGCATATCTGGCTCGATAAAGATCAGATGGCGATGGCCCGGGGCAGCCAGTTTAAGCTCGGAAGCGCCGGGAAGATGGCTGAGCAGCGAGCGACGCGTGGCGGCTGGCGCAGGCAAGTAGCAGTAGCAGCCCAGGGCCATAAAATTCAGACGCTTGCCTGTCCAGCGGGTAAACTCGCGGCGCTCCTGCGTAATCGCGAGCAGGCTAAGTTCCCATTCCGGCAACTGCAGCTTGTGCCAATAGTGTTCCAGCCAGTGGGCCAGCATTTCGCTGCCATGAATGATCACGCCCGCCTGTCGAGGCGGAGGCGCTGGAATCGGCCTTGCCGGTTTGCGTGCAGCCACCATCCCGCTTGCTTTCTCCTAGCTAGCCAATTGTATCCTTGTCTTTACAAGCTTCTTCGCTTTCTGCAAGGAATATAGCAGATGAGATCTCAGGTTGCAAGTCATGGCCCCCATGCGCCTCAGATATAGCCCGCTTGACACCTTTTTTCACGAAGCGTAAGATGAGAACAGAATAGTAGCGAGGCCGCGCACCCCACCGACAGAAGGAGACCGCAATGTCTTTTCAGATCTGTATTAAGACAGAGAAGTCCCTGCATCAACTTGCCACAGAAATTCGTAAACTCCTTTCCTTGCCCCCATTTCAGGAAACAGCTTTCTCAGGCGAACCTTACTGCCAGTTTGAAATGCTGGGGATGCTTATCCTCATTCATCAGGTAGACAAGGAAGAGCGTGACCCGGAAGTGAAGCAGTATCCATATAGCTTTGATTTACAATTATCTTTCAGCGATCATGAGCTGGATACAGACAGTATGGAATATCATCTTCAGCCCTACTATGCGCAACTTCTGAGTTTCCAGCTTGGCATTGAAACAGCCTACCGTGAGCAGAAGAAGGGGGAACATGGCTGGCAGATCCGCTATCGTTTCTGCCGCAAAAATCCCAGGTGGAATAGCAACATCTTATTTGGCGAACCAGGCTGGCAGCCGGCCGTCATCGAAGCGCAACCCAGCCAGTGGCGGAGTATGCAGGCTATATTTTAATATGCGCAACTCCTGGACCTTGCCTTCAGGCCCGGCGGCGTGTTACTCTGGAAAGAAAGCAGCCCGGCTCTCCTAGAGATCCATAGTTTTTGCTGTACGTTTGTAGTGGAAGATGTAGTAGATGACACACTATTCGCTGTTTTCCAGGCGGAGGCGCATTATGAGTATCTTAAACTCAACAGTCGATCAGTCTCTTTCTCCACTTGTTAAGGCCCCCATTGAGCGGGAGCAACTTCGCCGCTATGCTGCCGCCTCTGGCGACCACAATCCCATCCACCTCGATGACGCGGCGGCCCGTCGCGTGGGCCTGAACGGAGTCATCGCGCATGGCATGCTGAGCATGGCTTTCCTGGGCCAGTTCGTCAACCAGCAAATTGCCGACGATCCAGGAGCGCGCGTAGGCCGGCTCAAAGTACGCTACATCGCTATGGTCTATCCAGGTGATACGCTGACCTGCCTGGGAAAAGTGACTGCTCGCGCGGAGGGCGAGACAGAAACGGCTATCACCCTTGAATGCTGGGCGCAAAACCAGCGCGGAGAGAAGGTGGCTACTGGCGAAGCTACTGTGCATGTGCCACATCGTTGAGAATTACGTACCGTTTAGCTCACCAGTTAGGGAAAACGTCATGTCAATCGATCTTCCTCTGGAGCAGGCGTCTCTGGCGCAGCTCCAACAAACACCTATCGACAACGTTCTGCAGATTATTGATGAGGGCCTGGTCCACTTGCCTACATACCGCGAGCTGTATTATCGCTGGGAGAAGCAGCAGTGGAAGGCTTCCGAAATCGACTTCTCACTTGATCGCCAGCAGTGGGAGTCCATGTCGCAGGACGAGCATATGATGCGCCTTTATGGCCTCTCAGCCTTCTTTCAGGGCGAGGCCAGCGTTACCGATACGCTGAGTCCCTATATTATGGCGATGCCTGAAGAAGAGATGCGCCTGTTCCTGACCACGCAGCAGGTGGATGAGGCCCGCCACACCGTCTTCTTCGCTCGTTTCTTTAACGAGGTAATTGGTCTGGATAAAGGTCAATTGGAGGATACCCTGGCCGAAGTGCGCCAGTATATGAATCCGCGCCTGAAATATATCCTGATCGAAGCGCTCAGCGAGGTCGGCGAGCGCCTGCGCCATGCTCCCAAAGATCTCACGGCGCTGGTCGAGGCTATCACGCTCTATCATGTGATTATCGAGGGAACTATGGCTCTAGCGGGCCAGCGCGGCATCCTGGAAAACTATCGCCTGAATAACCTGTTCCCAGGCTTCCGGGGCGGCTTTACTGCTGTGGCACGCGACGAATCGCGTCATGTCGTCTTCGGCGTGAAGTTCCTGCGAGATATGGTCCAGCGCGACCATGCCTACGCGAAGGTAGTGCAGGACGCAGTCGAAAAATACGCCCAGACAGCCCTGGCTGCTATCACCCCAGAAGAGGAGCAGATCAAGAACATCCTGGCGATGGGTCAGGACCCCTGGGCCACGCCGCGCTTCGCCCAGGACTCGCTGCGCAAGAAGCTGAAGGTCGTGGGCCTGAGTATGAGCCTGCCAGAAGTTCCGCCATTCCCTCCGATGTAGCGAAAAGACAGTTTTTGATGATTTTTGCTTAATATATCATAAAAATTTATATATGTTAAAAATCATCAAAAACTGTCGAGAATATATCTTTTTATATTTGCACATACGATTATATTTATCTCAAAGAGAAAGCGTCACACTATCGCCCAGGAAGGAGAGCTACGTATGATATCGGCCCTTGTATTAATGAACGTTGAGCGAGGAAAAGTGAACGAGACTGCCCAGAGCCTGCTGGAGATCGAGGGGGTGGCAGAGGTCTACTCGGTTACAGGCGAATACGACCTGGTCGCAGTGCTGCGTTTAGCTGAGTACGAGGACCTGGCCAGAGTGGTCACAGATCGCATGGTGCGTCTGCCGGCCATCACCAGGACGAACACATTGATGGCTTTCCAGTGCTACTCGCGCGCGGATCTGCAGCAAGCCTGGGATCTTGGAATCGAATAGGAACAGAGGTCAGGCCAGAGGCAGCCGGACGCGGAAAGTGCTGCCCTGGCCGGGAGTGCTGGTAGCAGTAATGCGTCCGTTAAGTTGCTCAACCAGCGTGCGAGCAATGGCCAGACCCAGACCGGTCCCCGCGCGCGAGCGAGCAAGGTCAGCGCGGTAAAAGCGCTCGAAGATGTGCGGCAGATCTTTAGCCTCGATGCCAATGCCGGTGTCGCTGACGCTCAGAACGGCCTCCGCGCCCGCGTGCTGCAAGGCCACGGTGATCTTTCCGGGGTCTTTCCCCTCTTCCGTGTTCGTATATTTGATGGCGTTGTCCAGGAGAATAATGATGATGCGGCGGATATTTTCCTCGTCGCCGCGCACGCGCACGGGTTCAATGCCGCCGATCTCAATTTTCAGGGCCGAGCCTTCAATCTCTAGACGCCTGCGCATTTGCCGGACCAGCTTGAGTAGCGTGCGATCCACCTCGACGATAGGAGCGGGATGAGCGGAGCTGGCCGGCTGTCCCCTGCTGGCGTCTGCGCGGGCCAGCAAAAGCAGCTCATCGACCAGGCTGGCAAGGCGCAGAGTTTCGCCGTGAGCATCGGCCAGCATAGTGTATCGCTCAGCCGGCGGGATCTCATCGATGTAGCGAAGCAGGAAGGCCAGATTGCCCTGGATGGTGGTAAGAGGCGCGCGCAATTCGTGCGATGCGTCGGCAATAAAGCGCTTCTGAGCTATCGTCGAGCTTTCGATGGCTGCCAGCATATTATTAAAGGCATCGACGACGCGAGCCATCTCATCGTCTCCTGGCGGACGCCTTACCCGGTGGCTCAGAGTACTTGGGGACTTGCTCTGCTCCGTGTCGGCGGCAATCAAGCTGGCCGCTCTAACCAGGTCAGAAAGGGGGCGCAGGGCGTAGCCTACCAGGACCCAGCCGAAAGCCAGGAAGAGAAGCAGAATGACAATGCCCGCCAGCAGCAGCGAGATTTGCAACGAGGCCAGCGCGGGATCAGAATCCAGCAGCAGGGCTAGCAAAGTGAGACAGCTCAGCCCAAGCAGCAGGAGAGCGCCATACCAGAGCATCAAGCGCAGTCGCAGCGAATGCGGAGACCAGCGGGCAAAGAAAAAGCGAAGTGAGCGAACCAGACCGTCAACGCGCCGGGTACTATTCTTTAAGGACATAACCGATTCCCCGCACCGTATGGATCAAACGGGGCTTGTTGTCTGCTTCAAGCTTATTGCGCAAGTAACCAATATACACTTCCAGAACATTCGACGACCCCTCAAAGTCTATACCCCATACACGTTCCATAATCACATCGCGTGTCAACACCTGGCGGGGGCGTCGTAAAAAGAGGGCCAGGAGCTCGTATTCGGTTGGCGAGAGTTCGATTTCGCGATTGCCGCGATGGGCCAGGCGCGTGCCGGTATCCAGGTCCAGATCAGCATAGCGTAGCACCTCTTGCCGCTCTGGCTGATTGCGTCGCAGCATGGCCTTGACCCGCGCGACCAGCTCTTCCGGCGCAAAGGGCTTGATGACATAATCGTCTGCGCCCTCGTCCAGGCCCCTGACGCGATCACTGACCGAGTCTCGTGCGGTGAGCATGAGCACGGGCACCTGATCCTCGGCCAGGCGCAGACGCCGCACAACCTCCAGACCATCCAGGCCGGGCAGCATCACGTCCAGCACAATCAGATCGGGAGGTTTTTCCAGCGTCCGTTTCAATGCCTCCTCACCGCTGGCCGCCACTGCTACACTATATCCTTCGTAAGCGAAGATGCGTCGCAACAGATCAGTAATGCGTGGATCATCATCTACGACTAAAATATGCGCTTTCATCGCATGCGCTCCCGTGGAAACCCCGGAGGGTTGCCCATCAAAGCTCCCCTCGACCCTCTCATGTGGAGTATACCACATGACCGCTGAGCGGTTTTCCTCATCATCAACACTCTCCAGATGAAATGAATCGGGCATGCCGTTCTTCCCTCCTTGTTAGATGGTATCCACGCTGTTACACATCCATGATGCTACCGGGCATATCTTTATCGTATCAGGATCATAATAGGTACGGGACGTATCGCTCTAGCTGTCCCGTTGAGGGTCGCCTTCTATCCATGCAACTTTTTTCTCGCCCATCACGCCTTAAACAGTACCATCTATGTATGAACCAGCGCTGTGAACTTCCTGAAAGGAAGCTGAGAATCGCGACGCGTCCACATCGCTGCCTTCTTCCCGCCTCTCGCCCGCGTCCACCAGCCCTTGAGCGTGTACTTGCTTCTCGTCGTGGGCGTGTGCTCGCGCCACAGGTGCTAGCAACATTGATAATGGTATGGCAGCGGAGGGGGCAACCGTTTTTGGAGCGATCAAGAAGAATAGAAATGGGTGTCTGTCAGACTGTTGCATCCGAGGGCACCCGCTGGCTAATGTAAGCTAGTCATCGAAGGAGAAAACATGGTATACTAGGCCCCGAACTTTTGTGTCTTTTTGGTGTGCATTGTGTGCCCTGGAGGAAATATTTCGTGAAACTTATCTGTAAACAGCAAGAATTGAATCGCGGCCTCTCTGCTGTCAGTCACGCAGTCTCAAGCCGCAGCACGCTGCCTATTCTGGCGAATATTTTGCTGGCCACCGACCATGGCCGCCTCAAGCTTTCCGCGACGAACCTGGAGATCGGGATTAATTGCTGGGTCGATGCTGAGGTTATTGAGGAGGGGACAACTACTGTTCCCGCCAAACTTATCACCGATTTTGTCAACACCCTGCCTCAAGCTCCTGTAGAGATTACGGTCCCCGAAGATGCGCATACGATGAGCGTGAAGGGCCTGCGCAGCCACGCGAATATCAAGGGAATGGACGCGGCAGAGTTTCCGCAGATTCCTAGCAATGAGGGAGGCGAGTCTCCCGTGACGCTGGACGCGGCGCTGCTCAAGGAGATGATCGAGCAGGTAGCGTTCGCCGCTGCAGACGATGATTCGCGCCCGGTGCTGACCGGTGTGCTGGTGCAGGTAAGCGATGAAACAATTACCTTCGCTGCTGCCGATGCCTTCCGTCTGGCTGTGCGCACCGCTGGCCTGCCCGGCGACGGTCATCCGCGCGGCGATATCCTCATTCCAGCCAGGACGCTGACCGAGCTGGCGCGCATTCTGCCCTCTGACGGGCCGGTCGAGATGATCGTGACGCCTAACCGCAGTCAGGTTCTCTTCCATACATCCAGTCTCGATCTCGTATCGCGTTTGATTGAGGGCACCTTTCCCAACTTCCGCGCGATCATCCCGAAAGAATCGACCACGAAAGCGACGGTCGAGACCAAAGAGTTTGCCGCCGCAGTCAAATCTGCCTCGCTTTTCGCTCGCGATAGCTCAAATATTGCGCGGGTGAAGGTCAATCCGCCTGGAGAGGAAGGAGGCACCGGCGCGGTCACGATTGAGGCCACAGCCGAGGATCTTGGCGACAGCGTGAATACGATCAACGCAGCGGTCGATGGCCCGGAACTGGAGATCATCTTCAATGTAAGATATCTGAACGATGTGCTCGCCACTATTGATACACCAGAAGTCTCGCTCGATGCCAGTTCCGCGATTAAGCCCGGCGTGCTCAAGCCGATTGGTTCCCAGAACGCTGACGCCAACGAATGTATCTATGTTATCATGCCTATGCACGTAAATCGCTAAGTTGTGGTATGAAGAGAGGCGCGGCTGGGGTAGCGTGCCTCTCTCACAGCCTCTCTACAGGCCTGCTATAGATCGACGGATGTTTGCATGTATCTCTCTCACCTCGCGCTGATCGATTTTCGCAATTTCAAACACCTGGAACTGCCTCTGGGGCCGGGTCTGTTTCTCTTTCATGGCGAGAACGCCCAGGGCAAAACGAACCTGCTCGAATCGATCACTATGCTGACAACCGCGCATTCGTTTCACACGACCTCTGATCGTGAGGTGATCAACTGGGACGCTCCAGAGCGCCTGGCTCGCCTGCGAGCGACCGCAGCACGCGAAGGTGACTCACTGCAAATTGAAATCGTGATTTTTGACCCCAGTCCCGCCACGCAGCCTGGCTCTCTGCCTCCTGTCCTCGGCTCTGCTGGCCAGCAGCGCAAGCGTATCAAAGTCAACGGTGTGGTGAAGAGGTCGCTCGACCTCTTTGGCCTGGTGACAATTGTGCTCTTCGCGCCCACCGATCTCAGCCTGGTCGATGGGCCGCCAGAGGAGCGCCGCCGCTTCCTGGATCGCAGCCTGTGCCAGATGCAGCCGCACTATTGCCAGGCCCTGCTCAAATACCGCAAGATCGTTACCCAACGCTCGGCCCTGCTTAAGCGCGTGCGCGAGAACCAGGAAGATCCGCGCATGCTCGATTATCTCGACGAGAAGTTGACAGAGCTGGCGACGATGCTGATGTACGAGCGCCGGCGCATGGTAGACGCGCTTAACGAAGAAGTTAGTGAACTCCAGGCGAATCTCAGCGGGGGCCAGGAGCATTTGCAGATTGTCTACCGTCCCTCTTTCCGTATGGACCCCAACTGGAACACGCTCGAAGCGTTGGAAAACTACCGCGTGCAACTGCGCGAGGCCCGCCGCCGGGAGATTCACCAGGGCGTCTGCTCGCTGGGACCCCACCGCGACGACCTGGAATTCCTGGTCAACGATGTGAATATGTTCTCCTATGGCTCGCGCGGCCAGCAGCGAACGGTGGCTCTGGCGGCCAAACTTGGCGAACTCTCTTACATGCA
Organism: Ktedonobacteraceae bacterium; assembly: GCA_035294465.1. Lineage (GTDB taxonomy): Bacteria > Chloroflexota > Ktedonobacteria > Ktedonobacterales > Ktedonobacteraceae > Paraktedonobacter. The sequence continues at coordinate 7,893 of DATGKW010000006.1, forward strand.
TCGCGTCACCGGCCAGGAACCTATCCTCCTGCTTGACGATGTTTTCAGCGAACTCGACCTTCAGCGCCGTGCTTACCTGTTGCGTCAGGTGCTCCACCATCAACAGGTGCTGATGACTGCCACCGATTTCACCGGCTTCCCATCCGAAATCCTGGAGAAGGCGTCCATATACCGTGTGGTGCAGGGGACAATATCTTCAGAGTGAAGATCGGGTCACTCCCACTTCTGCTCCAACTCATTCCAGAGACGGCTAACGGTTGTCAATTCGTGTTTGTCGGGTACGGCGCCACCATAACGGGTCAGAATGTAGGCGTCGGTCAGTAAACCAAGCTGTGGCTCCGCTGAGGGTTCATGCATGTCCAGGCGCTGGCGGAACTCGCGTGGCGTTTCGTCGCGCCGGCGCATGTGCCCGCGCGCCGCAGCTTTTTTCAGCAAAGCTCGGTAGATCTCACGGATTGTGCGGGCGGCGGGAGCTGCAACGATCTCCTCCTCCACCATCTGCCCTCTCTGCTCATCGCCAGAGCGTTTGCGGAAGAAACGCCCGAAAAAGGCTCGGAAGAGCGCTCTCAACTGGTTCCAGAAGAGTTTCCACGACCAGACGCTCTCGTGGATATCGCCGCCTTTGAGATTGAGTGCGATTCTCAAACGCTTGCGTCTGCGCAGAGTCAGCCACACCAGCATTCCGAGAATAAGGAGGATAAGCAGGATCAGCAGTATATGAGCGGCATTGATGACGCCGGGAGACACAGAACTGATCTGGGGAGGGTGAACGCCTCGCCGATTCTGCGATGGGTTGGAGGGCGTTGGCAACGAAGGTCTAAAGCGCGTAAGCAGAGGGCTGAGGAGGTAGAAGATGGGCGTGACAATCCAGGTCAAGATCTGAGCAACAACGCCGGCCAGCCAATCATAGATGTTGCCCAGGAAGAGCCAGGCAGGCTGCAGCGAGGTGAAGAAGGCCGGGCTGAAAACGGCGGTGCCGAGGATGGTCAGGATCAGCAGCGCCAGTCCCACGCCCGTGATGATGCTCAGCATAGCGCGTTCCTGAGCGGCGATGCTGCCTTCCAGGCCGAAGGGATGGACGCGGCGAGTGAAAGTGATGCGCGCCAGGGCATGAGTCACCAGGGCAAGATAGAGGAAGATGGGAATGAGCAGAACCAGGATGACATCATCGGTATGACCGCCCGCGCCCACGCCTGCGCGCAGAAGAATCGCGGCCAGCAGGATGAGCAAACCCGCCCAGAGCTGGCGGAAGATCGGCCCTGGCTGGATAGCAAACTGCGCCAGCTTCATCCCTCGCCAGCAGAGATATATAGTCACGGCTACAATAGCCAGCGCCTGGTAGAAATTGCTATTGAGCGTCAATAAATCTCCCACGAAGGCTAACAGCCACGCGGGATCGAGGAGAAAGTACTTCGCGGAATAGATATGGAGCCAGATCAGCCCGGCAGCCAGCAGCGCGAGCACTGTGAACATCAGGCGCAACCCTGGGATGGTGTGTACACCTTTATCGCCCTCATCCTCCACTTGCTCCTCTCTGGTCGCAGTCTCTTTTTGCAGGGCGCGCCGGAAGAGCCAGAGAGCGACGAAGAGCAGCAAGGGAGGTCCCCAGAAAGGCAACAGAGCTGCACTTGAACCCAGGAAATCCAGGCCCGCCAGGCCGATCAGAATGGCGTTGAGCCAGCAAGTTTCCATAGCGGCCAGAAAGAACGGCAAGAAATATTCGCCCAGGCTCAGGATGGTGAGGTCATTTCCTGAGCGCTGAAACCATTGTTGTGCGTGAAATGGATAGAAGATGCCAATATTGCTGGATTGGCCTCTGTCCTTCTGCTGCGCATCATTTTCTGATTGCTGCCTATCCTGCATAAAGCCTTCGCCTCATCTTTCTGAGCGTTAGTCCCAGAGCGAGCGCAAGAATTTCATCTTTTCAAGGACCTGATAACTTTCACCGCCTTCGTGATGATTGTAGGGCCAGATTTTGATCTCTTTCTGGCCAGCGTAGTGGTTGTAAGCGGCAAAGACGGTCGAAGGTGGGCAGATCTCATCCATCAGGGCAACCGAAAAGAGGGCGCGCGCCTTGGCACGAGCGGCGAAGTTGACGCCATCAAAATACGCCAGCGTCTCGAAGACCGTCTCGATTTTATCGCGATGGATCTTGCAGTACTTCACGATCTCCTGGTAGGGAAAACCATCGGTAATCTGAGTGGCTCGTTGGTAGTGGCACAAGAAAGGCACATCGGGCAAAACAGCCTGGAGGGTAGAGTCAAGACCGCTCACCGCCAGCGCGATCCCCCCGCCCTGACTGCCTCCACTCACCACAATTTGCTCAGGGTCGATGAAGGGATGGGTTCTGGCTGCTTCAACGGCTCGCACGGCATCACAGAACACACGGCGATAATAGTAGGTCTGCGGACTGAGAATGCCGCGAGTCATAAAGCCGGGAGCCTGGGGATTGGCGCCATCTGGCTCATTATCGGGCGTATCGCCCCGGCGCCAGTCGCTGCCCTGGCCGCGCGTATCCATAACCAGATGGGCGAAACCAGCGCAACTCCATGTGAGCCAGTCGAAAGGAAAGCCGCGGCCTCCGCCATAGCCGGCATATTCCACAACGCAGGGCAGAGGCTCATTGCGCTGGGTCGGCAGGAGTAGCCAGCCTTTAATGGGTTGACCGGCATATCCGTTAAAAGTCACATCAAAACTTTCAACGACGCGCAGGCCATAATCGACCGGCTCAAAACGCGCATCGAGCGGATACTGGCGCGTTGTGTGGAGCGTCTCTTGCCAGAAAGCATCAAAATCTGTCGGCTCGTGGCGCGGCGGCAGATAGCGTAATAGCTCATCTAAGGGCAGATCAAAAAAGGCCATCAATCCAACCTTTCAGATTAAGTTAGCTCTATTATAGCATTACGGTCTGGTGTAATTGGCTGAGATCGCAAATTGTCAGGGATGTTTGCTGGCGGCTCAGTCTGACGTGAGGGGCCATGACAGTTGCTTCCCAGCAGCGCATTTGTTACAATGTTCTCAGCAGCGCGAGCACATGAGTTCACTGTGTATGGTTTCTTCTGTGAAAGCGGGCAACCACGCAATCAGATAGCCTGGCTAACCCACAGGGTCGGAGCCAGATGAAAGGTACGGAAGCGGCCTGTGTCAAAAGTATACGCAATCACCAACCAGAAAGGGGGCGTGGGTAAAACCACCACTGCTATCAATCTTGCTACCTATCTTGCGGCAGCAGGTCGCAAGGTGTTGCTTATTGATATGGACCCTCAGGCCAATGCCACCAGTGGAATCGGGGTAGCCAGGAGTGTAAAACCCCACACCATCTATGATTTGCTTGTTCAAGAGAAGGAAGTGCTCTCGATCTTCGACGTGATTGTGCCATCGAACCGGCGCGAGCTCGTGGTTGCTCCCTGCACAGTTGACCTGGCAGCGGCTGAAGTCGAACTGGTAAGCGCGCTGGCACGCGAGCATCGCTTGCGCCAGGCTCTGGAGCCGATTCGCCAGCGATGCGATTATATTATCATCGACTGCCCGCCTTCGCTGGGCCTGCTGACCGTGAACGCCCTGGTGGCCGCCGATGGCTTGATTATTCCTATCCAGTGCGAGTATCTGGCTCTGGAGGGGCTGACGCATCTTTTAAATACTATCGAGATCGTGAAAAGCAAACTGAATCCCACGCTCTATATTGCTGGCGTCGTCCTAACGATGTTTGATCCACGCACGCGCCTTGCTGGCGAGATCGTGCGCGAGGTGCGCGAACACTTTCCTCACGAAGTCTTTCAGACGATTATCAACCGTAACGTGCGCCTGAGCGAGGCTCCGAGTTTCGGCCAGTCGATCCTCGATTATGATGCAGCATCTCCGGGTGCCATCTCCTATCGCATGCTGGCCGAGGAGGTAATGGCTCGTGGCTAAACCAAAATTCGGCCTGGGACGCGGCCTTGACGCGTTGATCTCAGGAGCCTCAGAGGTAATGAGCGCGCAGCAGCCGTCGCGCGTGGATGAGCGGAACATTCTGGAAGTGCCTGTGGAGGATATCATTCCCAATCCTCGCCAACCGCGCAAGGTCTTCACCGACAACGATCCCCGCCTGCTTGAATTAAGCGCCTCGATCAAAGAATATGGCCTGCTTCAACCTCTGGTGGTCACGCGCCTGGACCACTTACCTGTCGAGGACACTCCTGGAAGCGACGATTGGTTTAACGGTCCCTCTGATAAAAGCTCCGATTCTGCAAACGGGATCAAATACCAGATCATTGCCGGGGAGCGGCGCTGGCGGGCCTCGCGCCTGGCCGGACTGACCAGAGTGCCGGTGGTAATCAAGGAGGTCACGCCGCTGGAGATGCTGGCACTGGCCTTGATTGAGAATGTTCAGCGCGAGGACCTTAACCCGATTGAAGAAGCCCTGGCCTACCAGGCACTGATTTCAGAATTTGGCCTGACCCAGGAGCAGGTGGCGAAGCAGGTGGGCAAGGACCGCTCGACCATTACCAATTCTCTGCGCCTGCTGCAACTGGCTCCCAAAGTGCGCGAGGCGCTGATTAACCCGCACGAATATCCGAATTTTACTGAGGGCCATGCTCGCGCCCTGATAGGCATCACGCGCGAAGAGGACCAGGTCGCGGCTATGGGTAAGATCATCGCACTTCGGCTCAACGTGCGCCAGGCTGAGGAACTGGCTGCGCGCATCAAAGCCGCCGAGCGTGCAGACGCCGCAGCTGAGGAAGTGCTGGCGCAGCCGGGACCCGCGCGTCGGTCAGCCGAGATTGAGGAATTGGAGACACAGTTCCGTAACGCGCTCACGGTCAAAGTGGATCTGAAATATAACAACAAAGGTAAAGGTACGCTTGTACTACATTTCAATAGCCAGGAGGAATTAGAGCGATTATATAATCATCTAGTCAATAGAGAAGCGTAAAAAGAAAATACAAATATTTATGTAATGCAGCAATAGGAGAAGAATTATGGCAACGCTGGAAAATCCATTTGAGAAAGCCAGGGGCAAGATGGTAGCGGCGCGTATCGAGTTGATGAGCCATCTGGCAAAATTTAGCCATGATGAGTTGAGGCGTGCGCCCGCGCCTGGTGAGTGGTCGGCGCTGGATATCGCGAATCACGTCTACATAGCTGATGGACTCGCCTTAGAGCAGATGCGCCAGGTGCAGGAGGAAGAGAATCCCCTGGTTGCCGACGTGAGCGAAGAGGCACCGCGCCTGACGCGTGAATCTGAGCCGCCGCCCTCGCTCGAAGCGGCCCTCTCTGGTATGGCTGCCAGGCGCGAAGAGATATTCGAGTATTTGCGCACGCTCGCGCCCGACGCCTGGGAGCGTCCCTTTCGCCATCCTACCTGGGGCCAGCTCAAGTTTTATCAAATGGTCAATATCTTATATCAGCACGATAAGCTGCATGCTCAGCAGCTGGCCGATCTCAAGGCAGCTCTAACTCCAGTTCAGTCTTGAGTTCCTGCAGATAAGCATGCATATACGCGCTGCGCTGCCGGGCCAGGCTCTGGCCTGTAGCTGTATAGATGCCCTGTTCCAGTTTGAGGAGCTTGATATAAAAATGATCAAGCATATAGCGGCTGTCATCGAGCCGATGCCACTCTCCGAACGGGTCTTCAGGATGGTAGCTTAACGTCTGCGTCTCGCGTCTGATCGTGCCGGTAATGGCCCAGCGCAGAATGCCTATCGCGCCCAGAGCGTCCAGCCTGTCAGCATCGCGCAGTACACGGGCCTCCAGCGTGCGCGGCTCGATGCCCTGGCTGAAACTATGCGCTTCAATGGCATGCAGGACAGCCTCGATCTGACTCTGCTCAAGCGGATAGCGCGCGAGAATACTACGGGCTTCTTCTACAGACAATGTGGCGTGGGATACGCTTTCGCAGTGGACAAGGCGTCCCAGGTCGTGTAAAAGCGCTGCCAGCCCGGTAATCAGCGCGTCGGCTCCCTCTTTATCGGCGATGTACTGCGCCAGACGATAGACCCGCTGCACATGCTGCCAGCCGTGCGAGGGATCATCGAAATTTGCAAAACGCTGTTGGACTTCCTGCGATACGTTCGTAAGTATCTGTGTGTGTGACACTGTGCTCATGACTCTCTCCCAAAAACAATACAGCCAATTGCCATCCCCTTTATCTCTGCCTTCCTCACTTCCCCCTGGATGCACCGAAAAAAAATCCCCCATCTGCGTGATGCGTTACCCTGTCCGGTTGCTCATACTATTGGTAGGATCGTTTCACATTAAACCACACCCATAGCTGATCGGCAAATCGCTTGTCGGTCAGGGCGGGCAGAACGGTGGGAGTCGTTTGTGCTACAAAAACTATCACACCCACAAGATAAGCGCTCACACGCGGCAGTCGCGATGGAAATCCATTCGCATGCCGATTTTCCTCATACTCAAGAAGAATATGGAGTGACACTGCAAGGAGATCCCGCGAGGCAGAGCAAGCGCTCTTTACAAACAGAGGCCGATACGATCAGCATCCTGCTGGTTGATGATCATGCGCTGATGCGTGAAGGTCTGCGGCAGCTTCTCTCGCTTGAAGCCGATCTGCGCGTGGTCGATGAGGCAGTGAATGGTTTCGAGGCAATCCAGAAAGTGCGCCAGTTGCAGCCCGATGTGGTTCTGATGGATATCAGCATGCCGGTTGTCGATGGCATTGCTGTCACGCAGCAGATCACCCGCGAGTTCCCCGGAGTTGCAGTAATTATATTGACCATGCATCGTCAGGATAGACAGGTGCTTCAGGCCATTAAAAGCGGCGCGCGCGGCTATATTCTCAAAACGGCCTCTTCCCAGGAACTGGCTGCGATGGTCCGCCAGGTCCACGCCGGCCAGATCCAGATCGAGCCGGAGCTAACCGGCACGATAATCAGCGAGTTTCGCCGGCTTTCTAATCTTTCGTCCGACGGCTCGCTATCCAGCGAGCTCTCGGAGAAGGAGATCGATATTCTGCGCTGCGTGGCAATGGGCCTGAGCAATAAAGAGATTGCAGAGCAGCTCGCATACTCTGAGAAGACGGTCAAGAACTATCTTTCGGTGATCTTTCAGAAGCTGGGCATTCGAGACCGCACGCAGGCGGCGATTTTTGCCTTTCGTCACGGCCTTATCCCGATTGACGAGTGGTGATGTTGTTATAAATGCGTCTCCAGGTGAAGTGGACCTTTTTCTTCTAAGGATACCGCACCGGCATGGCTTGACAAGTCTGCTATACTCTCACTGGGCGGATTAAGTGTACTCTGTTACGTAGCCAGCCTGCCCACCGAATGACCGCGTAGCTCAGGGGTAGAGCAATCGACTTTTAATCGATTGGTCGTGGGTTCGATTCCCACCGCGGTCATTTTGCTTTTGTTGAGCAAAAACGGGCCAACTTTGTGCTGCGGCTCGTTTTTGCTCTGCTTTGCGACGAATATATGGCGGGTAAAGATTAAATTTTTGTAAGAAGATGCTCGTGGAGGCAAGATTAGCCCAGGATTGTCTTGTCTATTAAAAGACACCATGATACACTACTAGCAGGTGAAAAGACCACGAACTTGCTTGCTTTGCATTCCTCCGTGTTGCGGAGCAGGCATATGCTTAGATAAGGGAAACAAGTTTCTAATGACAGGAGGAGCGCCGGGGTCTGCCGGCCTGCAAGGGTAAGAGGTAGGGCCGGACGCGAATTGTTTGTGGGAAAGCAAATACTTGTAATCGATGACAAGAGTGAGCTGCTACATCTGATGCGACGTGTGCTCGAAGATGAAGAGTATCAGGTTGCGATACTGCAAGATGGGCGCGATGCCTTCAGGCAGGTTAAGGCCCAACTGCCAGATTTGCTGATTCTTGATCTGAAATTAGGGGATGTTTCTGGTCAGGATGTGTTGAAAGAGTTGAAGCAAGACCCGGTGACTGCCGAAATTCCTGTCATTGTGTATACTGCGGCAGTGCTAGAAGCTGAGGAGGTTTCCAGGCTGATCAGCAGCGAGCCGGCCCGCTATCGCAGCGTCCGGGTGGTGCAGAAACCTTTTGAACTGGATGACCTGTTGGTGCTTGTCGATCAACTCTTGAGCAAGTCGATAAGCTAAGAACCTCTTGAAGAAAGGATGTGGTGAGAGATGAAATTTACTCTCGGACTCCTGGTCGGATTCGGCCTGGGTGTGGCTGCCGGATTGCTGCTCGCTCCTCAATCGGGTGAGGCCACACGAGCACAACTTAGCGAGCAAGGCATTATGCTGCGTGATCGCGGCGCGGGTCTAGGTGAAGAGCTGCGTGCTCGCGCCAGTGAGGCTATGACGCAGGGTCGTGAAATCTACCAGCGTACAAAAGATGAGCTTGGCACTATTTACACACGCACAAAGAGTGAGTCTTAGGTTTCAGCAAGTATACGAGATGTAGCGGCGCTGCTTGTCCGCACCGTGGCTGCCACGGTGCGGACAAGCAGCGCCGCTACATCTCGTGCTGGTATTTCTTCAGCAGTTTCTCGACCAGAGCACCCATTTCATTCCAGACATGGTGCTGGTAATCGAGCATACGCGCCTGATTTAAATCAAACTCGCGATTCGACGGATCTCTCCGGGCGTTTTCCTCAAAACGCTTCGAGAGAGCCAGGGTCTTTTCTCCACGCTCGTGCAAGTAGGCAGCGAGTTGCTGGAGATCTGCGTATAGTTCCTGGAATTGCTCTTCTGGTGTAGGCATTACCTCGTCTTTCATGCACTCTATACCGGCGCTGATGGGCTCTCCGGCGGTTGAATCTCGAAGGCATCAGCGTAGCGGTTGAAAAAATTAAACAGGCCGATGACGCTGGCAAGCTCGACCAGCTGGCCATCGTCAAAATGCATTTGCAGCTCATCCCAGAGCGCCTCGTCCACATCGCGCGCGCTGGTTGTCATAATTTCGGCAAAACGCAGCGCTACCAGCTCGCGTTCGGTGAACAGGTGCCGGTGTTGATCAATATGGTAGAGCGCGTCCAGCAGCTCTTCCGTGACGCCCATCTGCCTTGCCAAGGCAGTATGCGCGCTCATTCAGTAGAAGCAGTGATTGACCTGCGAGACGCGTATAGCCAGCAACTCTTTTAAGCGCGGCTCGACCGTTCCGCCGCGCATGACCGTTTGCAGCAGTTGCATGCTCTGCTGCATAATCTCAGGCCGGTGGCCCATCGTGCGAAAAAGTGTACCCATGCTGGCAAAAGCCAGCCCCTCCTCAGCGGGAAGTTCATCGCCCACCGGCGGTATTCGAGACATGTTTTCCATCCCCTCTCCACGAGAAAACTGGTGGATACGAAAAGCGTATTCGTCCCTTTCCTCATACTACCGGACAAAAAATCGCCCTGTCAAGCAAAGATGCGAGAGGGAAGCTGATTGATACGCCAGGAAAAGAAGTGTGTTACAATATTCGCGGTTTTCTACCATATCAGAAGAGAGGGCATCGAGGCACTTAATGGAATATGCAGTACTTGGCGGCGGCGCCCTGGGACTTGGTGCCGCCTATCGTCTCGCACAGGCAGGCCATTCGGTGGTGGTCTTTGAGCAGGAAGCGAGCGTGGGCGGGCTGGCCGCTGGCTTCCGCGTAGGCGACACCTGGCTGGAAAAGTTTTATCATCACCTTTTTCGCACGGATACAACGATCATCAAACTCATTCAAGAGCTTGGTCTGGGTGGGCGCCTGGAATGGTCGCATCCCCGCACAGTTTTCCTGATCAATGGTCAGTTTCACCAGTTCGACTCGCCGCTCACCTTGCTGAAGTTTCAGCCGCTGCGCTTCCACGAGCGCCTGCGCGTTGGGGCCGTGGGCGCGCTGCTCAAGGCTACCGGCTCTGGTCTGTACGAGGGCCGGACCGCGGAACCCTGGCTGCGGCGCTGGATGGGCAAGCGCCCTTACAACTTGCTTTTCCGGCCGTTGTTCGCCTGCAAATTTGGCGAACTCGCCGACCAGATTGCTTTGCCCTGGTTCTGGGCGCGTTTCCATGATCGCACAACCCAGCTGGGCTATCTGCGTGGCGGCTTCCAGTTGATTTATGAGGCGCTGGCCGAGCGCATTCAGCAGGCGGGCAGCAAGGTTTTTCTAGAAACGCGAGTAGAGAGTGTGGAACGGCAGGGTAATGAACGCTGGGAAGTCCGCACTTCTCGCGGCTCCTGGAATGTTGATCGCGTGATCTCTACTCTGCCGACGCGCCTGACCTGCCGCCTGGTGCCCTCGCTGCCAGACGACTACAAGGCGCGCTACGATTGGGGCCAGGCATACGGCGCGCAGTGTGTGATTCTTTCGCTGGACCGCCCTTTGACTCGCGATAGTTACTGGATCAATCCGGTCGATCCAGGTTATCCTTTTACCAGTCTGGTTGAGCATACCAACTATCGCTCCCCCAGCGAATATGGCGGGCGTCATCTGCTTTACCTGGGCAACTATCGCGCCATGCACGATCCTATCTTTCGTATGAGCAAGGAGGATCTGCTGGCCGAGTTTCTGCCCCATCTCAAGCGCCTGAATCCGGCCTTCTCGCCAGAGTGGGTGCAGGAGAGCTGGCTATTCCAGGCGCCTTTCGCACAGCCCATCGTCACCACTGATTACCGCCAGCATATCCCGCCGCTGCGCACGCCGCTGGCTGGTCTGTGGGTCGCTAACATGTTTCAGGTCTATCCCCATGATCGTGGCCAGAACTATTCGTTTGAGCTGGTTGAGCGTCTAATGCGCGAAATACAATAGACAACAGCACACGGGACGTAGCGACGCGCCCGGCGCGCGTCGCTCTATCCTCTGTGGAGATCCTCGATTTTATTGCGTGATCGTGGCGCTGGCACGCTCGCGAACCAGCGTATTGAACCTGGTGGCCTGCTCGTCCTGCAATTGCTGGCGACTGTGGTCCAGGATATATGTTTCTATATGCGGATTCACCTGCTGATAGACGCGACTGGCCTCGCTCGGTTGCTGCATCTCTTCGCGCCCCCACAGAGCAATTACAGGCACACGCAGCCGCGCCAACGGCTCTCGCATATTCACCGCCAGTTCTTTACTCCAGAGCGAGATCGCGGGATACCGGCTGTCCTCCTGGTGTGCGCTGCTGGAGAGATATTCTACCATCTGGTCGGTGATCAGGCCAGGGTTGTGATATCCCTGGCGATCATAGTAGTTCCGCAGCGCCCGGCGCGAGGTCAGGAGGTGATAAAGAGACTCGCCTATAATCGGGGCCTTGAGCGTAGCTTTCAGTACCCTGTGCAAAGTATCTGGCGCATGTTCTTCCAGCAGCGCAACCGACGGCGAAACCAGGATGAGCTTCTCGAACAGACGCGGGCGGCGATAGGCGCAGATGACCGCATACGCCCCGGTTAGTCCGTGCGCTACCACAACGGCGGGCCGCTCGACTGCTTCTTTCAGGAAATCGCCGAGCAGATCAATGTAGATCTCTGCGTTATAATCGATGACCGGGTGACTTGAGAGACCAAAGCCGAGCAGATCGAGCGCGTACACGCGAAATTGCTCAGCCAGCGGATCGATATTTTTGCGCCATTCATAAGAAGATGCGCCGGGGGCAAAGCTATGAAGGAGCACAAGCGGCCTGGCTTCGCGTTCGCCTTTGACCTGGTAGAAGATATCGCCGTACTTCCAGGGATAGCGGCGCTCCTCTCCGTGCAGGACCGTATGGAGCTCTCCAGCCTGTGAGATAATCAATTTATTCAGCAGCATACAGGCGCCGAGCGTGCTACCTGCTGCCAGTCCGGCAACCAGTAATTTTCCTGTCGCTTTCACATCTTTTCTCCTGCCATTGCATAGACAAAATAAGGTGGTTTTTTCTTTCCCCACACTTATTTTAGTGCCTGAGCGCAAAGATGGATGTTTTGCAGCCCGTGATAGAGTGAAGTCAGCAATAGCAGTCTAGTTGAGCACTTCTTTCGTCTCAGGTGCCGAGACGACGATTTCAGCCGCCAGTTCAGGTCCAAGCATATGTTCCCGTTGCTCATCTCCCTCACCGACGAGCACACGCAGCGGCCCGCCGAAAGGGGCGCGGCCGATCACCTGGACGCGTGTTTCGGGATAGAGGCCAAGCTCGCCGAGGTAACAGAGCTTCTCCGGGTTCTGATCGCTCACACGCAGGATTTGTGCATGTTCTCCATCTTCCAATTGCGCCAGCGTGCGGCCGGTGCGCGCTGCGACCGTCCCGTCCTTACGAGGAATGGGATCTCCGTGAGGGTCAACGGTGGGGTAGCCCAGCAGCTCGTCTAGCCTGTCCTCAAATTCTTCCGAGATAACATGCTCCAGCCGGTCGGCCTCCGCGTGTACTTTGTCCCAGCTATAGCCTAGCTCCCGCGCCAGATACAGCTCCAGCAGGCGATGATGGCGAATCACCTCCATAGCTTTCTGCTCGCCCAGAGGAGTCAGGCGTACCCCGCGATAAGGCACGTGCTCCACCCAGCCGGCCGCGGCGAAATCTTTGAACATCATAGTAGCCGTAGCGTCGCTTACTCCCAGCCGCTCACTGATTGCTGAAGTCGTGACCCGCTGCCCACGCTCCTGCATGGTATGAATAAGCTTCAAACAATCACTAATGCGCGGTGTGAGATCCTGAATAGGTTTCTGCACGGTTTATCCTCCTCGCAACGCCGGAATTTTTACTCTTGCAAAAACATGATACCCTCTCCTTCAAAAATTTACAAGGTACAAAGATTTTGCCAAGGAGGTAAAAAATATTTTTGAAACCCTTGACATTTTTTTGCTATCTATGTAATCTAAGTTTTAGCTAAGTAAAATATCAAGGAGTTATGGGCATGAATGTGTATTCAGGCAAGTCGGAGACAGCTATTCCACAGGTGAGAGAAGAAGAGCGAGGTACGCGGGCGGCTGCACGAGCGGCCCTGGATGGCAAGCGGCGTGGCCTGATGGCTCTCCTGCCCTTTCTGGGACCGGCTTTTGTCGCCTGCGTGGCCTATATTGATCCAGGCAATTTCGCGACGAATATTCAGGGTGGCAGCGCCTTTGGCTACAATTTGCTCTGGGTCATTGTGCTGGCTAATTTGATGGCCATGCTACTGCAAACCATGTCGGCCAAGCTTGGGCTGGCAACCGGTCATAATCTGGCGGAGATGGCTCGTCTCCATTTTCCCGGACCCGTTGTGATCGTCATGTGGATCGCCTCAGAGATTGCAGCGATGGCGACCGATCTGGCCGAGTTCCTGGGAGCGAGTATTGCGCTCTACCTCCTGTTCGGCATCCCTCTGTTGTATGCCACTTTACTCACAGGGGTTGTCACGTACCTGATCTTAACCCTGGAGCGTCATGGGTTTCGCCCGCTGGAGGCGGTAATCTCAGTGCTTGTAGGAGTGATTGCGGTCTGCTATGTGTTTGAAACCTTTTTCTCTCATCCCAACTGGGGACAGGTGGGTTTTCACGCTGTTGTCCCCTGGCTTGGCGGAACACAAAGCCTGCTTTTCTCTGTAGGCATCATTGGGGCTACCGTGATGCCCCATGTGATCTATTTGCATTCTTCGCTCACGCAGCAGCGGATCATTCCGCGCGATCAACAGGAGGCACGGCGGATCTTCCACCGCAACATCCCGGATGTCGTCATAGCGATGGGCCTGGCGGGCCTGGTGAACATGGCGATGCTGTATATGGCTGCGGCGACGTTTCATGCTCATGGATTGGGGAACATAGCCGATATTACCACCGCCTATCGCACCCTTACTCCGCTCCTCGGAAGCGCGGCCAGCTTTGTCTTTGCAATCTCATTACTGGCTTCTGGCCTCTCCAGTTCCACTGTTGGTACAATGGCAGGACAGATCATCATGCAGGGCTTCGTGGGCTTTACCATCCCCGTCTGGCTCCGACGCTTGCTCACTATGACTCCGGCTGTGCTTGTTGCTGTGCTTGGCTTAAACCCGACGAGTACGCTGGTGATCAGCCAGGTCGTGCTCAGCTTTGTGCTTCCCTTGCCGGTGATCACGCTCATCATGTTCACACGCCGGCGAGATATCATGGGTATCCTGGTCAACCGTAAACTGACGACCGTTCTGGCTACGCTGTGCGGCGCAGTGATCCTCGTGCTTAACGCTCTCTTGCTCTACCAGACATTCGCTGCGTTCGTGTTTCGATAGCCTGGAAACGAATTTTCTCAGAAGCTGACGAATTTAAAAAATTCTTGTCCAAAACCCTTGACAAGAAATCGGTTTCTCGGTAATCTCTTGTCAAGGAAATCGATTTCTCTCTATGTATTAACCTGGATAACCTGGACCAGCGGAGGTGCAGGCAATCGGAGAAATCGGAGGCATGGAATGAAGCAGAAGCTGACGATTCAGGATATCGCAAAGTTCGCGGGTGTCTCAAAAGCAACGGTTTCGCGTGTCTTAAATCACAAACCGACGGTAGATCCTGAGATCCGCGACCGAGTGATGCAGATCGTCAACGAACGTGGTTTTGTGCCCAGTATCACAGCCACTGTTCTGCGTGGAGGGCGCACACAACTGCTCGGTGTGCTCGCGCCTCCTTTAACTCACCCATATGTACCTGAGATCATGCTGGGAGTAGCGGAAGTCACCGATCGCTCCTCGTATGAAGTAGTGCTCTATACAATGAGTCCGGCGCGCAGGCATAGCGATGTGCTGGACCGCATTCTGGCGATGAAACTGAGCACAGGATTGCTGGCCATCATGCCCGGCCAGTTAGGCAGCCATCTGGATTATCTTTATAAGCAGGGTGTGCCAATCGTGACCATCGAAGACCAGGTAGCCCCTATGAACACACCCTGGATTGGTATTGACAACAGGAGTAGCGCCTACGAGGCTACGCACTTTTTAATCAGTCTGGGGCACCGTCGCATCGGCCATATTTTAGGCCCGGCAGAGTATCTTTGCACCCGCGAGCGCTACGAAGGGTATTGTACCGCACTGCGCGAGGCAGGATTGGAGCCGGACCCCACGCTTCTCTGGCAGGGGGATTTCACCACGGAAAGCGGCTGGGCTTGCGCCCATAAAATTTTTTCACTCCCACCAGAAGAACGCCCTACTGCAATCTTCGCGGCAAATGATCAGATGGCCTTTGGTGTAATCGATGTCGCCGCGGAATACGACGTCCATGTGCCTGACGATCTGGCCGTTATGGGCTTTGATGACATGCCCGTGGCCAAATTCGCCAGACCCGCCCTGACTACCATCCGGCAGCCTCACCGTGAAATCGGGCAGGCAGCTTGCGAGCTGCTTCTGTCCATGATCGACCCGAAGCATTACACATTCACGCGAGATTATCGAACTTTCTCGGAGACCGAGGAAGGAGGCAGCAAGAAAATTCGGGTCTTGTTGCCCACGAAACTGATTGTGCGCGAATCATGTGGTGCGGCACAATCCGTTTCGCGCTAGGTCCAGTCATATATTCAGTATCCGAACACGCCGGCAGGCTTCCTGCCAGGTGTTAGGGAGTCGTATTGTCATGATGTATAGACCACAGAAAGGAGGAAAGATACAGACGTTCCGGGAAAAGGGAGAAAGATGAAGCGAAAGAAGCCTGTAAGGAGGGGACAAGGGGACGCCAGATCTATTTGTCCAGGAACGCTATCTACTCTCTCGACCCGCTGAAGTGGCCTGCGGGTTCAGAGCATAAGCGCTACTTACTCATATGCAAAACATTTCCCGGAAAGGCAGGCGGAAAAGAGGTTTTCCGCACAAGGAACGCATACGACGATGCAACCATTTTCGCGATCATTGTTTGATCGCAAACAATTTGACACGAGGAGGTATATAGTGGCTTTTCAATTGCATAAACCCATACGGGGGATGAGCCGCTTTTTCAAGACCGCGACCCTGTTGTGCGTGGCCGCGGTAATGGTAGTGTTCCTGGCCGCTTGTGGTGGGAGCGGCAGCGGTAACACCAGTTCTAGCAGGCCCCTGGTCGTTGTTACGGCCCCAGGGCAATACAACGTCGATTTCTTCAACCCGTTTAACAGCGCGAACCAGGGCAGTGACTGGGGCGCACAGGGTCTGCTCTACGAAGAACTCTACTTCACCAGCACGTTGGATGGCTCGACTCATCCCTGGCTGGCGACCAGCTATCAATATTCGGACAATAACTCAGTGTTGACTTTCCATTTGCGCTCTGGCGTCAATTGGAATGACGGCAAGCCTCTCACGTCTGCCGATGTGGTCTACACCTTCAATCTGATGAAGCAGTATCCTGATCTGGATCATAACGCGTTGTGGACCAACCTCATCAAGAGTGTGAGCGCTCCTGATGATAGCACCGTGGTCTTCACGCTGCAGCATCCCGACAGCACGGCGCTGTTCTATATTGGTGACGGCGTCTTTATTGTGCCCCAGCATATCTGGTCCAACCTCATAGCTGGCGTCACTCCCGACAAATACCAGAATGACGACCATCCGGTCGGCACCGGTCCCTATGAGCTGTCCAGCTTCAACTCTGACCTGATCGTCTACACTGCCAATCCCCACTACTGGGGTGGCGAGCCGGCCGTCAAGGAGATCGAGGTGCCAGCCGTCAAGGATAACACGACGGCGGTACAGGATATGGCAGCCGGTCAGTATGACTGGACCAGCACCGGATGGTCGGGCCAGTACTCGTCCATCTTCGAGGGCAAGAACCCCTCGGTCAACCATGTCTGGTTTGCAGCCAGCAACACGGTCATGCTCTACCTGAACCTGACCAAGGCCCCATTCAATAACCTGAACTTCCGCAAGGCGGTCAACGCAGCGATTGATCGCTCGCAGTTGCCGCAGGGCGTGGCGCAATATGCTCCGGTGGCCAATCCTACCGGCGTCAAGACCACCTTTGTCAGCAAGTGGGTTGCCCCGCAGTATCAGAATCTGCAGTACCCAAGCGGCCAGAACCTGGTCGATCAGTACATGAAGGCAGCCGGCTTCGTGAAGAATGGCAGCTACTATCAGTATGCCAACGGGCAGCCGTTCAGCATGTCGGTAGACGTGGTGAACGGTTGGAGCGACTGGGACCAGGACGTTCAGTTCATTGTGAATGACCTGAACAAGGCCGGAATCAAAGCCAGCGTCAACTCGGAGAGTGGTTATACTCCGTATTACACCGCGATCTCAACCGGTCAGTACGACGCAGCTATTAGCTGGACGGACAACGGTCCTACGCCGTACTACGCCTACCATGATCTGCTGGAGAGCAGCCTGGCAGCAACCAAGACCTCGCCGGCGGGCGGCAGCAACTTTGAAAGTTGGGATGCAGCCACCAGTGGTGGACTCTCGAACCAGACCGACGCGCTGCTCAAGCAGTATACGTCGAGCACGGATCCGAATGTGCAGTTGCAGGCCATCGAAGGCATTGAGACGATCATGGTGAACGATCTGCCGGTGCTTCCGCTGACCGTCAATCCCTACTGGGATGAGTATACGACGGCGCACTTCACCGGTTGGCCGGATGCGTCTAATCCCTATGCCCTGGGCGCCGACACCACGATGCCCGACGCGGCATACGTTATCCTGCATCTGAAACCAGTTTCCTAGTTCGTAGCGCGTTTTTCTGATGAAATTTTGCCAGCTTCCTGCGTGCAGGAAGCTGGCAAAACAAGAGCGGGGCATGTACCATCCCTGCGCAGGCATCCTAACTAAGGGTCTACGCCACTGAATCAAGTACCTGGTAGAATGCCTCTTTAATACCTACTTCAAAGGAGATTAGACAATCATGCGCTACTTCTTGAGACGTATAGGCTTCTACCTGGTAGCGCTGTGGGCCGCGATCACAGTGAGTTTCGTTCTCCCACGCCTGATGCCGGGCAATCCCGCCCTGGCGTACCTGGCGAAAATGCAGGGAAATCATTTAAATCCCACGCAATACCAGGCACTCCTCAAGGAGTTCGGGGTTAGCACAAACGTACCTATCTGGACGCAATACTTCAATTACCTGGGCGCTCTGCTGCGCGGTCAGTTTGGCATCTCAAGTTCGATCTATCCTACGCCGGTCGCAACTATTCTGGCCGAGAGCATTCCCTGGACCATTGGTCTGGTAGGGGCTGCAGTCACCATCAGCTTTATCATTGGCACACTGGGCGGGATGATTATCGCCTGGCGACGCGGCTCCTGGTATGATACCGCTGTGCCGCCCATCCTGACCTTTCTCTCTGCCGTTCCCTACTTCTGGATGGCACTGGCGGTAGTCTACATCTTTGGCTTCAGCCTGGGCTGGTTTCCACCGGAGAGAGGGTATGATATCTTCCAGTTCCCCACAGGGCCTTCCTGGAGCTTCGACTTTATTGGCAGTGTTATTCAGCACGCTATTCTCCCTGTCTTCACGCTCGTTATTGGTTCGCTGGCCGGCTGGGTTCTCCTCATGCGCAATAGTATGCTCACTACACTTTCAGAAGATTATGTTCTGATGGCAAAGGCGAAAGGGCTACCCGAAAGACAAACAATGTTCAGTTATGCAGCTCGCAATGCAATTTTGCCCAGCGTGACCAGTTTCTCTATCTCATTGGGTCTGGTGGTCAGCGGTTCTTTGCTGACAGAAATCGTCTTTAACTACCCTGGTATTGGTTTCGCACTCTATAACGCTGTGCAGGGTGACGATTATCCCTTGATGGAGGGCTGTTTCCTGATCCTCGCTCTCACGGTGATCACGGCAAATTTTCTATCCGAGCTGGTCTACGTCTTTCTTGATCCACGTGTGCGGTTAGGGAGGAACTAAACGATGCAAATCACCAATGTAACGAATCAGGAGCTTGATACTTCTGCTATCGCGAGTAAGGCCCAGGGACGTGGGAATGCTGTTCTGCGAATCATTACGTCTAACCCTAAAATCGCTGTCGGCCTGGCTATTGTCGCCCTGTTCGTGCTGCTGGCAGTGGCAGCGCCACTGCTGACGCCTTACGATCCCAACGCGACCGTTGTGCGCGGTTCGCTGCCTCCATCACCGGCGCACATTCTGGGCACGAGCAGCCTGGGCCAGGATATGTTTGCCCAGATCCTCTATGGAGCGCGCGTCTCTATAGCCGCTGGTTTCGCTGCGGCAGCTGGTTCGACTATCTTGCAAGTGATTTTTGGCCTGACCGCAGCCTACTTTGGCGGCCTCATTGACGAATTGATCAATCTGCTGATTAACGTGTTCCTGGCGCTGCCTGGCCTGCCCCTCGCTATTGTCATCTCGGCTCTGGCCAGTGTCAACAACGCCGCAGGAAAAAATGAGGTGACAATTACGCTGGTCGTGCTTTTCACATCCTGGGCCTATGGAGCGCGCGTCTTACGTTCACAAACGCTTTCGTTGAAAGAGCGCGAATTTGTGGCGGCTGCCCGTGCTACCGGTGAAACATCTTTTCGTCTGGTTTTTGCCGAGATTCTGCCGAATGAGATAGCACTGGTGACATCTACTTTTATCACCACGTTTGTCTACGCGGTGGGCGCAGAGGTTGCCCTGGAATTTCTCGGGCTTGGGAATACGTCTCAGACCACATGGGGCAATATCCTGTTCTGGGCGCAGAATAGCTCAGCATTGATTGTTGGCCAGTGGTGGCAGTTCGTCCCGGCGGGCCTGTGCGTGGCTATTCTCTGCGCAAGTTTGACGTTCATTAACTTCGGTATTGATGAGATTGCTAACCCACAATTACGCCGTGAGAAGCGGCCCAAAATGCTTAAACAGAGGAAGGAAGCGGTGGCCTGATGACACAGTTTGCAGCATCTGACCGGCAAAGTGTGTTGCTTGATGTTCAGCACGCGAGCGTGGTCTACGACAGCGCCGGTGGCGAGGTCTACGCGGTCAACGATGTCAGTTTTACGCTCAGGCGCGGCGAGATTCTTGGTCTGGCGGGTGAGAGCGGCAGCGGCAAGTCGACCCTGGCCTATGCCATTGCCCGCCTCTTGCGGCCACCTGCGCGCGTTACCGGCGGCCGCATTCTCTACTACCCACGTCCACGAGGGAGGGAGGCTGAAGGTCTCTCTCCGAGTGGGAGTAGTGCGGGCATGTTTGTTGGCGGCGAAAGTATAGATGTACTCGCTCTGGATAGGAAGGAACTGCGCGCCTTCCGCTGGAGCGAGCTGGCGATGGTTTTCCAGAGTGCGATGAATGCGCTTAATCCGGTTGCGACGATTGAAGCGCAGATTGCCGATGTTCTGCGTGTCCATCGCCCACAAATGAGCAAGGACCAGCGTCGCGCGCGCGCCATTGAGCTGCTCAAGCTGGTTGGCATCGCGCCCGAACGCCTCAAGAGTTATCCACATGAACTGAGCGGTGGCATGCGCCAGCGAGCGGTAATCGCTATTGCCCTGGCGTTATCGCCTGAGATCATTATCATGGATGAGCCGACAACCGCACTTGATGTTGTGATCCAGCGCGATATTCTGACCGAGGTAATGCGTCTGCGCCAGCAACTGGGCTTCGCAGTAATCTTTATCACGCACGATCTTTCGCTGCTGCTAGAGGTTGCGGATGAGGTGATCATCATGTATGCCGGACGAATAGTCGAGAAGGCATCACGCGAAGCTCTCTACCGTCTGCCATTGCATCCATATACCAACGGGCTGCTGCACTCGTTTCCCACGCTTGATGGGCCGCTGGTGCGCATGAGCGGCATACCAGGCACGCCGCCGGATCTACGTGAGTTGCCGCCCGGCTGTGTCTTCGCGCCGCGCTGCGGGCAGGCGTGGGATCTCTGCTTTAGAGCGCGTCCCGCGTTGGGTAATCCTCCTGGTGGCAAGGATATCGACGAACGACTTGTGGCCTGCCATCTCTATGACAGCCAGCAAGGATACAGGTCGCCCAGGCCAGAAACGGCATTACGTGGACAGGGAGATGAAGTATGAATAGACAGGAGATTTTCATATTGAATGCTGCAAGGATGGATCAACCGGTGTTGATCGCCAGCCATTTGCGTAAAGACTTTCCTTTGCGTCAGGTCACTCTCAGTGGATCGAGAAGGGTCGTCCAGGCTGTAGAAGATGCCTCGCTGGCTCTCTACGCCGGCCGGGCTACGGCCCTGGTGGGGGAGAGCGGCAGTGGTAAAACCACGGTCGCGCGGATGCTGGCAGGCATGTATGTGCCAACGCGAGGCGAGATCATGTTCGAGGAGAGGCCAGTTAAGCTTCGTCACGGGCATGAGAAGAGCTACCTGCGCAAAGTTCAGTACATTTTTCAGGACCCTTTCTCATCGCTCAACCCGGTGCATAGTATTCGCTATCACCTCAGCAGGCCGTTGCGGGTACATGGACACGCGCACAGCAAGCGCGAGGTCGAAGAACAATCCCTGGCATTGCTGGAGAAAGTCAGCCTGACGCCCGCCCGGCAGTTCCTGGATAAATATCCGCACCAGTTGAGCGGAGGTCAGCGCCAACGCGTGTCAATTGCGCGCGCCCTGGCGGTCCAGCCGACGGTTCTGCTGGCCGACGAGCCGGTCTCTATGCTGGATGTCTCAATTCGGCTGGATATGCTCAATTTACTGCTCAAGCTAAAAGAAGAGGAGGGGCTGGCTTTTCTCTTTATTACTCACGATATCGCCAGCGCGCGCTATTTCGCTGAAGAGACGCAGGTAATGTATGCCGGACAAATGGTAGAGGGCGGGCCATCGGACGAAGTAATTCGCCGTCCAAAACATCCCTACACCCGTCTGTTGCGCTCGGCTGCACCCGACCCGGACCGCATGGCGCGGGTGGGCGAACACGGCTCAACCATGGCTACTCCTGAGCGAGGCGAGCCGCCTAGCCTGATCAACCCGCCATCCGGCTGTCGTTTCCACCTGCGCTGTCCACATGCTATGGAGGTTTGCCGTCAGAAATTTCCGACACGCACCGATTTTGGCGGCGGCCACTGGGCCCACTGTTTTCTCTACGATCAGAGAGGAAACAACTAATACTTTTGCCAACAAGAGACACCGTAGAGGTGCCTTGTAATAATAAGGAGGCTTAATGAGCATTACCGATGATACCGTGTCCCTATCAAGTTCACAGACAGATACGCAGTCCGCTCCGATAGCTGCGTCTTTTCCGCCCGACTTCCTCTGGGGAGCTGCTACCTCGGCCTATCAGGTAGAAGGCGCGGTGCATGAAGATGGACGCGGACCCTCTACCTGGGACCGTTTTGCTGCTACGCCTGGCGCCACGTATGAGGGCCAGACGGGCGAGATCGCAGCCGACCACTATCACCGTATGGAAGAGGACGTTGCGCTCATGAGTCAACTCAATCTGAATGCGTATCGCTTCTCCATCGCCTGGCCGCGTATTCTGCCACAGGGCACTGGAACAGTCAACGAGCGCGGTCTCGATTTCTACGACCGTCTGGTTGATGCTCTACTGGCCCACGGTATTCGTCCTGTTCCTACCCTTTACCATTGGGATCTGCCACTGGCTCTCCAGGATCGCGGCGGCTGGGTGAATCGTGACACCGCTTATGCTTTCGCCGACTACGCCGAGATAGTGACAAAGCGCCTGGGAGACCGCGTAGATTGGTGGCTTACACATAACGAACCCTGGTGTACTTCCTATCTGAGCTATGCCCTCGGTATACACGCCCCTGGCCTGCGTGACCAGCAACTGGCCATTGTAGTTGGACATCATGTTTTACTCTCGCATGGCCTGGCTGTGCCACGCATGCGCGCCCACCTCTCTCCCGAGGCACAGGTAGGCATCGCAATTGATTTCTATCCTGCCTATGCTGCCGATGACCGTCCCGAAACACTTCTCGCGGTCCAGCGAGCCGATACTTTCCGTAATCGCTGGTTCATGGACCCCGTGTTTCGCGGTAAGTACCCGGAAACCCTTTTTAGTGATCTTGGGGTGAATCCCCCGCCAATCCATGATGGCGACCTGGCCATCATTTCTACACCCATCGATTTCTTGGGGGTCAACTACTATTCGCGGATGGTTGTGCAAAATCGCACAAATGGAGCTTCTCAAGCAGAACAACCTGTGCATGCTGATACCGAGATCTATGAGGCTCTTGCACACATTCCCGGCTCATCTTATACCGAGATGGGGTGGGAGATCTTTCCTGATGGTCTCGCCAATATCCTGATGCGTATTCATCGCGATTATGCTCCAAAAGCCATAGCCATTACGGAGAGTGGCGCGGCTTTCAACGATCATCTGGACGGCAACGACAGCGTTCACGACCCGCAGCGTGTAGACTACCTCAAGGCGCATATTCAGGCGATCAGTGAAGTTATTCGCCAGGGCGCGCCCGTCAAGGGTTACTTCGTCTGGTCGCTCATGGATAATTTTGAGTGGGCTGAGGGCTATCGCAAGCGTTTTGGCCTGGTCTACATTGACTATCCGACTCAGCGCCGCATCATCAAAGACAGCGGTCACTGGTACGCTAAGTTCATTCGTCAACAACGAGAGTCTTAGATATCACCTATCCAGGAAATGGGGCTATGACAGGAATGGTCCCCCCCGCCATGGCCACATTTCCTGGATAGATGAGCAGAATTGGAGAGACGAACGATAAAGGATATTTAACAGAATCCTAAAAATCTTTTAACTCCTGTGGTTTATAGTACCACAAGAGAGATTTCCAGAGCAAAGGAGAGGGTGCCAGGCGTCGAGCGCATCGGCAGACCCTCATAGAAGCTCCGCTAGACCCCTCCTGAGCATCTCCTGGTTTCACGCGCTCGCCGGTTACTGCTCTAGCCGGGAGCGCACCCCTGGATGCGACGGGCCACATTCGCAGATGGCCTTGCTCGCAGGATGAGCGAGAGGTACCCTCGAACCTCTCGCTCTTATGGATAAAGTTACACCTATAACATAGATATATACTAATTCTAAGTGAAAGTATGTTTTTTCTCAAATTCTGTTCAGTTTTTTGTGAACTCCTATAGTAATAGCAAGAGTGATGTGATATTCCAATGGAGCCGGTAGCAGGTACTGGCGACAAAATATAACGCCTGACTGTTTTGTACGTCCATTCTTTCTGCAAACGTGACCGGAGCACTATCACCCTTATAACCGTTAAAAGTTTCAAGAGACAGAAAGAAGGAAGAATTCTATGACAAAACTTACCAGAACTATCATCGCGCTTGCGCTTGGCTTGATGATCGGTCTAACGATGTGTACATCAGGTGCGTTTGCCCAGAGCATAAGCACGAATACGCCGGGTAGCGCTGCGCACGCCACATACCAGGGATATAACCAGCATGGCTACAATCAGTGGAATGATCGCGTCAGCTATGGGCGCATCAGCCGCTATCGCCCGCGCCATGTAAAATGTGTGCGGATCGTGAAGTATGTCCGGACTCGCCATTTCGTGCGGCGCGTCGTCTATCAGTCCTGCCGGTGGGTGTAGGTTCCGGGGAGCAAGGACACTTGATCGCTTAGCGTTTCCTATGGTTCTGTCGTTACCCCTTACAGCGGTGTCTCATACCAGAGAGAGCAGGGATTGCTCTTTCTGGGCGTGGAGAACAACGAATCTTCCGCCAGATCCCCTCTGAAGTGACACTTTGAATCCAGAAGCTGCGCGCATCCAGGGAAAATCGGTATACTTTTTGTATACTAGATGGTATGTAAGGGATCTATTTGTATCAAGGAGGCGAGCGTGGTTGATTCGATACGCCGTATTCCAACACCTGCCGAAGATTTGCTGGTAAGCTTTCGTGATCATCATTTTGGTACCATTCTGGCTGATCCCCCCTGGCAGTTCACCAATCGCACCGGCAAAATGGCCCCGGAACATCGTCGATTGCTCAGATATCCCACCATGACGCTTGATGATATTCTTGATCTTCCTGTGGCGGATCTCAGCCTTCCACAAAGCCATCTCTATCTATGGGTGCCCAACGCCCTGATTTTTGAGGGGCTTGAGGTGATGAAGCGCTGGGGATTTACTTACAAAACGAACCTGGTGTGGTACAAGGTTCGTAAGGATGGTGGGCCAGATGGGCGCGGTGTAGGCTTTTACTTTCGCAATGTGACAGAGTTGATCCTTTTTGGAACACGGGGTACACTGCGTACTTCTCAACGCGGTCGCCGCCAGGTCAATGTCATCATCAGCCAGAAACGCGAGCATTCCAGGAAGCCCGATGAACTCTATGACGTGATTGAAGGCTGTAGCCCTGGACCATATCTTGAGCTGTTCGCACGCCGCGCCAGATCTGGTTGGAAGCAGTGGGGCAATGAAGCACCTCAAGAAGCTGCGACCAGGGCAAACAGTTAGTCTTCTAGACTGAACCTTACTGTATTCCCGATAATTCTGTACTTTATCCACCAGAAAGTCAGAGCGAACAGGATGAAGGTGAGAAACAGGTAGATGCTACTTTCGATGCCCTGCAAAGGCCAGAAACGATCCGCAGGTTGGTAGGTCGCTTTATACTGAAAGCCGTGTTCCGTTATGCAGTGATCATATTGAGCCTGTTCCGCGTTCGTTGGAGGGACTGAGGAGAGCAGGTTTTCGCACGCCTGGAGCGCGTCGTCCGGGAGCGGATGCCCCTGGCGATCCACGAGCGCTATGTTGAATATCCAGGCGCCTGCTGGTATCTGAAGTCCGCTATTTGCGGGAGTGGTCATCGTCATTGGCGGAAAGAAGTAAGGACGCCCGAAATTCACGATCAGCACTCGCACTAACACAAAGATGATCAGCGTGACAGCCATCGCCGGCACGGTTCTGCGCAGCACTGTTCCGGCGAAGATGCCCAGAAGAAGTGCAAACAGCGCATAAGCAATCAGAACGACGCCCCACCCATCGAAGTGAGTACTGAAATCGATGGACCAGTTTCCTTTTGCGGCACCGGCGGCAAGGATGCTCCACCAGGTCAGCAAGCCAAATAAGATCCCGAAGGAACAAAGCACCACACAGAAGAGAAAGCCGAGGCGAATCAGGAGCCAGCGCTGCCATGAGATCCCCTGGGTCCAGATCATGTGATGTGTTCCTTGCTCAAGCTCGCGGGCGATGACCGGCGCTCCGATAAAGATACCGGCGAGGACGGGAAGAGCGGCTCCCAGTACAAGGAATGACGCGTTCCCCGTGAGCTGATTGATATAATTGTCCAGGGCAGCTTGCTCCGCCAGGCAGTCAGTATGCCGGCTTAGACAGATGGTGATGTTCCGAGCTTCGGCCTCAATGTGCAGACCTGTTGCCAGCAAAACAGCGGCAATCGCCAGCAGAATGAGGCCCATAATGAGGATCTCAATCCGGTGCTGCCGCCAGGTAAGCCAGATCATGGTGTGACCTCCAGATGTTTTTCTTCTGATCTCTTCGTCCCGCTCTCGGGCTGTGAAAGGTAGGCCAGGATAATCTCTTCCAACGAGACATCGCGTACGTCCCAGGTTGGGTCAACCAGCGGGCCATGAAGTTGTACCAGCAACATACAGTGACGTTCGGCTTCTCTCGCTGTTATCACGGTGTATGCGCTCGTGCTCACGTGAGCACGCTCACGTGGGCCAACAAGCAATTTATGGGACTGGATCAGATGATCTACCTCGCCAGTGATTTGCACACGTGAAGCCGATAGGATTACCAGGTGATCACAGAATCGTTCTAAATCGGCCACAAGATGTGAAGAAATCACCACGGACAGACCTTCTTCCGCGACCGCATCGAGCAACGTCTGTTGAAACTCGCGCCGGGCCAGGGGATCTAAGCTGGCAAGAGGTTCATCCAGGAGCAGGAGTTCTGGTCGTTTGGCCAGTGTCATCACCAGAGCTACCTGTGCTTGTTGGCCACCTGAGAGTTTGCCGATGCGCTGGCGCAGGGGAATGCCGAGCTGCTTGAGGCGACGCACGGCCAGACTTTGATCCCAATGCGCATTGAGCTTGCGCCCTGCCGTAAGCATCTCCTCGACGCTAAACGTTCTGTACAGCGGGTGCTCCTGGGCGATAAACCCAACCTTTGAGAGCACCTGCCCGGCCTCTTTGCCAGGATGATACCCAAAGACTTTGACCGTCCCGCTGGTGGGGGCCAGCAACCCTATTGCCAGATGTAGGAGGGTTGTCTTCCCCGCGCCATTGGGGCCGACCAGGCCGGCGAGATGTCCAATGGGAACGCGTAAGGTGCAATCGCGCAACGCCCAGGTTCGACCGTAGCGCTTACCTAGCTGCTCCGTTTCCAGTGCCTGTATCATGCAATCTCTTCCTCATTCTTTTTTTTGTATTCCTGCAAAGCATTTGTAAAAAGCGCTTTGATGCTTTCTTCTTGTAATCCCGCTGCGAATGCCTCGTGCAGCCAGTTCAACAGGCGCTGGCGAAGCACTTCATGATGTTCCAGGGCCGGGTCCGCTAGAGTATGCAAGATAAAGGTTCCCAGACCAGGACGGCTGGCCACCAACCCCTCAAGCTCAAGAGTGCGATAGGCTTTAAAGACGGTATTGGGGTTAATGACCAGTTGAGCAATCACCTCGCGCACTGTTGGCAATTGATCCCCTGGTTTAAGAAAACCTAGCCGTAGAGCTTGCTTCACTTGCTGAACAAGCTGTAAGTAAGGAGCGATCCCTGAATGATGATCCAGGTAGAACTCGATGGTTGCCTTTTTTCCATCCATGCCTGTTCCTCTGGCCGCCGAGAATAGCTAAATAACTAGTAAGATAGTAGAAGTATGCACGACTTTTTTTGCTCTGTCAAGGGGTTCCTTTAGACGAGCGCTTTTCGGTCATGACATACTGGTGCTAAAGAATCGCATCCGCTGCCGATTCGCCAGAGACTTTCTTCTCAATCAAGGAGCATACCTTCTTGCGAACGACCTTCAATGAAAGGAGAAAACGCTTGATACCAGGTTCTGGAGGGTATTTACAGAGCGGACACGCTAAAGCTTTTGAGGGCAATCGAAGCGTGATCTACATAGATGCCTATTTCCCCTCCCTGTTCGGCTACATTGTTCACCTGTTGAATCAAATGATTGTCGAGGTAAAAGGCCATCGTTGTCGCTCTGACTTCAATGCGATAAAGGTGCCACCCATTATCCAGGTGAGCGGGAACATCGGCAAGATCTGAGAGGGCATAATAGGAGGTAACTTTCACGATTTTGCTCAAGAAGAAATGCTCTGGTAGCGTGTGAATTCCCGTGCCGCACACATAGCCAGCGGTGTTCGTGTCTCTGACAACGACCCCATAGGCTTTCCCGCCGAAAGTCGCATAGCCCAGGCGCTTGATTTGCACTTCAACGGTATAGTCTGTACTCGGCGGACTGAAAGGGGCCAGAATCACTTGATTGGCTGTAGACGCATCGCTCTCCATTGTTCCCCCATCGGCGCCCGACCAGTGCCAGTTGCCGGGGAAAGGCCACGCATCAGCACCCTTTGACCAGTCCGCCTGATATAAAGTGCTCTCTTCGGGAGTTGATACCGGGGAGCGAGGCGATGGACTGGTGTGGGCAAACCATTTCCAGGGAGCAAGAGTCACCGAGAGCAGGCTTGCTATTATAAGCAGCAGGAAGATACCTCCTACAATGGGGAGCCAGGCTTGCCGGCGTTTTTTGGGAAGCGGAACAGCTTCTGCGAAGGCTGAGGAAGCGCTGGCAAGAGAGGATGCCTCTGATTTGGGAGGAATAGGCCCTGGACTGTTCTCAAAATGCTCGCGTCCTTCGCTCGTCTTCATCTTCTCAGCCATGTTCACCAGTCCCAGTTCTTCGGCTGTTGCTCCGAAGAGCTGGCACAGCTTGCTCGCCCAATGGGGTTGAGGAGTAGCATCCCCTCGTTCCCAGCGGCCAACCTCTACTTCACTCGCATTAATCTTCTCTGCCACATCAGCCTGCGTCCATCCTCGCTGGTAACGATAATCTCGTAACCGGGTGTTCGGTCTTCTTACTTTCTCCAAGGTGGTTCCCTCCTTGCACTTCGAATGCTAACTGACCTCTGGTTCAACTCAGCTTTCGCTGATCTTATGGCCCGATATTGAGCGTGAATCGGGAGGAAAAAAAACTCTCTAGAATGTATCTTTCTCCCCCATTTTATAGAGATTCCCTGATATTAGCAACGCTTCCAGAAAACATGTTAGATTGCATCTTGCTCTTCCAAAATGAACCTATCAAATCTCTCATTTCTCTCCG
>DATGKW010000007.1:0-29901 GCA_035294465.1 Ktedonobacteraceae bacterium
TGGAGCAGCTTACGCAAGCTGCCCGTGCGGTCCTGGAGAGGTTTACTGCTTCGTAGCATGCGGGGAGGGCGTATCTTTTTCCCTCGCCTCAACGTGCAAAAAATAGAGAAACGACAGAGAGGCGTGGGCTGGTATGCACTACCAGATCTGGCCCAGGAAAGAGGCTGGTATTCCAGGCAGAAGGAACAGACAATGGAAAAGTCGAACGACACGCCCGCAAGCATCGAGCAGATGCAGGCCGTGACTATCTCACGCGAGTATGGAAGCGGCGGCGGTGAAATCGCCGCGCGTCTAGCCCGCGTGCTTGGTTGGAAGCTGTTTGATCACGAGGCGGTTGTGCAAGTAGCACAGGAACTAGGAGTCAGCGTAGACGAGGCAGCAGTCCACGATGAGCAGGCCGCGAGCCTGGGCATGCAGCTCTTGAAAGGTCTGAGCTTCCTGCAGCCTCCGATGGGCGACGCTATGCAGATCTCGGCGGCAGCATACGATCTCGCGTACCATGAGACGATGCACCGGGTGATTGAGGCAGCCCTGGCCGCTGGCCACGTGGTCATTGTGGGACGTGGCTCCCAGATGCTGCTCAAGGAGCGACGCGATATCCTGCATGTACGCATCGTCGCGCCTCTCGAATATCGCATTGCCTATGTCATGCAGCGCGAGGGGCTGAGCCTTCAGCACGCTCAGAGCCGTATCCATTACAAAGACAGCGGGCGCGCTCGCTACCTGCAAAGACATTACCACCAGAATCCGACCGACCCACTGCTCTATGATCTAGTAATCAACACGGCAATCCTTAGTCTGGACAACGCGGTCCAGTTGATTCGCACAGCGCTGGAGATGAAAGCTGGCAGACTGAACCTGCCTCCCTCCGCGCTCGGCCCCGGCGCTGGCCTCCCACTCTATCCAGAACACACAGAAGACTTTGGCGTACTATCTGATGGCACGCTGCCAGAGGCAAAATAGACATTCCTTCGCTTGAGCTGTATTGAATCCAGCTTGCTTCCGACTCTCCATACTGCTTCTCCCGATTTTTTAGGAGAGTCCTTCAGAGAGCGAGCAGGCTGGTTGCAACTTTCTACGCTCGCTCACGTATACAAAATAGTTCACGTTGTCGAGGGTAGAAGAAGAAATGATCACTAGAATCCACCGGCCAGACAGGCTGAATAATAGTATTTGCCTTGCCGAATCATATATGCTATATTTTGAGCATAACGAGACCGTAAAAACATGTTCTGTGAGGGAGCTGCTACTATGCCGCTAAAACTGATCGCCGCCTGCAAGACCGATGTGGGTCAACAGCGTGAACAAAATGAAGATGATGCCTGCGCTCTTCTCGCAGAAGACGGCGAGGCGGGTCTGTTCATTGTCGCCGATGGCATGGGAGGATATCAGGCCGGAGAAGTAGCCAGCCACATCGCCGTGGAGAAGATTCGCGACGCGCTCAAAAGCTACCTGGTCTCTATCTACGACCAGCCAACTATGAGGCTCATTCCCATCTCAGAACAAGAAACAACCCGCCTCCATGCGCTTGCCCCGGATGACGACGCGACAATCGAAATGAATCCGGCAAGGAGCAGCAGAAATAAAACGAGCAAGCTGCCCGAAACACTTACCACCAAAGCCATGGAAGAGCAATTGAAAGCCGCAATCCGCCAGGCCAACCGGGCAATCCTCTCCTATGGAGAAGAACAGTCGGGCGCGCGCGGCCTGGGTTCTACCGTGACAATGGCGCTGGTATACAAAGGGCAGGCGCATATCGCTAACGTGGGCGACAGCAGAACCTACCTGCTGCGCAAGGGCACATTGATCCCATTGACAAAAGATCATTCGCTGGTTGCTAAGCTTGTAGAGACAAAGCAGATTGATCCTGAAGATATCTATACGCATCCCAATCGCAACCTTATCTATCATTCGCTGGGCGCCGGGCACAAACATGTAGATCCTGACGTATTCCACGAGACACTGCAAGTCGGCGACACACTGCTGCTTTGCACCGATGGCCTCTGGGAGATGGTGCGCCCACCGGAACTGGTTAAAGCATTGACCGAACAGGAAGATCCAGAAAAAATTTGTGATACGTTAATCAATCTAGCCAATGCAAATGGCGGTGAGGATAATATCAGCGCCGTAGTTGTACAGGTGCGCCAGGCTGGTTGTTGAGGTTATATGTTCTATGCCGCTTCCAATAGGTTCTATTCTTGATAGAAAATTTAAAATTGTGCAGGTGCTTGGGGAAGGAGGGATGGGAACCGTTTATAAAGTCGAACAGCTTGATAGACCCGGCCGCTTCTGGGCCGTCAAAGAGCTACTGATCAACCCGAATACCCCCGAGGATGAACGCAAATCTGCTATCGAGCGCTTCAATAAAGAGATAGACCTGCTCTATAATCTGAAAAATCCGCGCATCCCCTCGATTAGTGTAAGCTTTCAGGAACGTGGCAACTACTACTTCGTCATGGAGTTTGTACCCGGCAAGAGCCTGGAGAAAATACTGGAGGAAACGAGCGCGCCTCTGGAGGAACAGAAGGTGGTCAGATGGATGATGCAGGTGTGCGAAGCTCTGAGCTATATCCATACACGCGTTCCGCCGATTATCCTGCGCGACCTCAAGCCGGGCAATATTATGGTTACGCCCGACGACAATGTGCAGTTGATCGATTTCGGTATTGCACGCCGTTTTGATCCCAACAAGCGCACCAATACTGAGAACCTCGGCACGATCTCTTACGCTTCGCCGGAACATCTTGGCTCGATTACTGCACCAGGCCAGCGCCGGTCGGCGCAAAACCCCGGCCGCCTGGTTCAGACCGATGCTCGCTCGGATATTTATTCGCTGGGCGCGACTATGTATCATCTGCTGACCAATCACGAGCCGGAACCGATCCAGACGCCCGCTCCCGGCAGTATTCTGGCCAGGAATCCACGCCTGCATACTATCCAGGTGAACGGGCGCGTGATCTGTCCGGTTGAGCAGGTGATCATCAAGGCCATGCAGCAAGAGCCGGCTCAGCGTTTCCAGAGCGCCGAGGCTATGCGTATGGCTCTGGCTCAGTGCCTGCCTGCCGGATCGGTGGTTGCGCCTACCACAGTGCAAATCCCATCCATCTCAGCCAACTCGACGATTATGGTGACGCCACAAGCGCCGCCCATCGCGGCTGCTAACATCATCTGCCCCAAATGCGGACTTGCTAACCGGCCCGGCGCAAAGTTCTGCAAGCGCGATGGCCAGCCGCTTAATCAGGGCGCACGAGCCGCTCCACCTCCGCAGATAAACCGCCAGCCTCTCAACCAGAACAGGCGAGCGGTGCCACCCCAGCAAGCAAGCCGCCAGCCTCTGCGCGCGCGGCCCGTCCAGAGCGTGGGCATCCAGGCGCGTCCAGTAACTCGTCAGTCGATCCAGGCACGTCCGCTTGGCACCTCGGTCGCCACTCAGGCTCAGACGCCGCAAAGCGCTTATCGCCTGGCGCTGCAGAATTTGAACAATAAGAAATATGTCGAGGCTATCGATCTGTTTAAGCGGGCTGCTGTGCCGGGGCAGACCAGCTACGAGATAACCTATGGCCTCGGCCGGGCCTACCGCCAGTATGCCCACTCGCTCAAGTCAACCGACCAGGCGCTGTACCGAGAGAATCTTAAACTGGCTATCGAGCAGTTTGAGCAAGCTGTGAAAATCAAAGCCGACGCTGTAGATTCCTACTTCCAGCTTGGTATGTCGTATCATGACCTGGAATTATACGACCAGGCCAACGCGACCTTCACGAAGGTCCAGCAGCTTACACCGCACGATGCCGCTGTGTATTTCCAGTTGGGCAAGATCGCGATGGAGCAGGGCTATAACCTGGAGGCCGAGGCTTACTTCCTGGAGGGCCTCAAGCATAACCCCAACCATGCCTTGATCCTGGCCTCGTTAGGCAAGCTCTATCTCAAGATGAACCAGGCTCAGAACGCCATTAACGTGCTGCGCCAGGCCACACAGTTAGAGCCGCTGATGTGGGAAAGCTGGTATGAGCTTGGCCGGGCCCACATGAAAGCTCGCCAGTGGAAACTCGCCCTGAGCGCGCTGGAACAGGCCCGCCAATCCAATCCAGACGCGGATGAAATCTATAGCGCGATGGCCACGTGCTATGTAAAGACAAATAAGAAGGCTGAAGCACGGGATATGGTGCGCCAATCGCTCATGATTAATCCAAGTAATAACGAGGCAACGCGCCTGCAGAAACAACTGTAAGTAACATACTAGACAGTAATACATGCAAAAGCTATAAAGGAGGGCAGCTATGTTCTGTCCGTCGTGTAACGCGCCAAATCGTGAGGATGCAAAGTTCTGCAAAAGCTGCGGACAGCCTTTGCGCGCTGAGCAGGCCAGGGCGCCAGAGCAGGCAGGCTCTGTTGCCGAGCCAGAGCAGTCTGTTAGCTCGGCTCCAGCAGAAGAAAGAGAACCGGCCACTGCTTCACCTGCAACCGTAGAACCACAGCAGTCTGCCACAGAGGATTCTGGCGAGGAGGAAGATCTCTCGTTGGCGCCCACGCTGATTCTCTCGCCAGAGAAAGTTATGGCCTATCGCTCTCGTTTCTGGAGGCAGAACGAAGCGGAGATACGGCGAGCCTCGCAAGCGGGAGAAACCACGGGGCAGAATACATCTGCGCATCCCGCAGACATGCCTACGGTGATCATGCCGTCTGGTAGCAGTCTACCGGCGAGCAACGTTCCCGAAGCCTCAGAGGGTCAGCCAGCTCCGCTTACGCCCGGCGACAACGAGCAAAAGCAAACAGCCGGAGAGCCGCAAGAGAGTGAACAAAAGCAGGAGAAGCAGCCTTCATTTGATTCTGCTCCTGCTCCTGCGTTAGAGCAGAAGGAGGTAAGTGGAAGCATGACAGATCAGTCCGTATCTGGCGAGGAGCCCCCTCAAGACGGGGAAAAGCCGCAAGCAGAGGAGGGCAACTTTGCGCCCTTATCCGTAGGAGATACATTGATTGGCCGCTACGAGATCACTCAGGTACTCGAAGCAGGACCCAACGAGCATATCTATCAGGCTGTCGATCACCAGGGCTACCAGCATTGCTGGAACTGCGGATCAGAGCAAAATGCCGAAGGCGATGAATTCTGCAATGACTGCGGTGCCGGAATGCTCAATGTGATCTACATCTTGCATGAGTATCCTGCTTCCGGCAGCGCCGCGAAAGAAGCCAACGTGCTGCAGGGAGCTATCGTCAATACCTTCATGGATCGAGGCCGCACCTACGCCGTTGAGCAGCCATCACTCATTCAGAACGCTTTTCCCAACGGCGTGCAACTCCTGGCCGCCAGCGATTCCGATGCCGGAGATGTACGCCGGAGCGAACCCAATGAGGATAGCACGCTCATCCTACAATTGCAACGCATCCATGAGTCCAGATCCACACCCGTTGGCATCTTTATCGTAGCCGATGGCATGGGTGGCCACGACAAAGGCCAAGTCGCCAGCCGTATGGCCGTCAATATCATCGCCGAGCGCATGACACGCGAACTG
Organism: Ktedonobacteraceae bacterium; assembly: GCA_035294465.1. Lineage (GTDB taxonomy): Bacteria > Chloroflexota > Ktedonobacteria > Ktedonobacterales > Ktedonobacteraceae > Paraktedonobacter. The sequence continues at coordinate 5,511 of DATGKW010000007.1, forward strand.
CTGAGCAACCCTTTGCAGGCAGAGAAAGAGGGCAAAACTGTTGAGCCGCTCGACGAAGATGATCTGGTTGGTTTGCTACGCAATACTATCGAGGAGGCCAACTTGGCCCTCTGCCAGCAAAACCAGCGCGATAAAACTGATATGGGTTCAACCCTCACCGGCTACATGATCGTCGGTGAACACGCCTATATCGTCAATGTCGGGGACAGCCGCACGTATATGGTGCGCGAAGGCCAGATCTACCAGCTCACGACCGATCATTCCCTGGTTGGGCAACTGGTCGCAGGTGGCTTGATTGAGCCGGATGACGTCTATACACATCCACAGCGCAGTCAGATCTTCCGCAGCCTGGGAGACAAGCCCAACGTTCAGATTGACATCTTCAAGCAGCAATTGCTGCCCGGCGACATTATGTTGAGTTGCTGCGACGGCCTCTGGGAAATGGTGCGCAACCCCCAGATAGAGAGCATCCTCAACAGCGCGCCCGATCCGCAGACCGCCTGCACCCAGTTGATTGAAGCAGCCAACGCCAATGGCGGCGAAGACAATATCAGCGCGGTAGTCGTTTATGTGCGCTAAAAACATGATTATGATATACTTAGTCAGCCAATATATGAAAGGAGCTGCGTAGATATGCCCGGTGAGGTAACCTTAACGCATCAGGTCGGAAAGGACTATATGCCCGTGACGGGCGGAAGCCAGCTCGCATACGTACTTGTTGAAATGAAACCAACCGAGATGATGGCCCAGGTACGCATGCCGCTCAACTTCGCCCTTGTCCTCGACCACTCTGGCTCCATGAAAGGCGCCAAACTCAGAAATGTGAAAGAGGCGGTCAAAATGGTCATTGATCGCCTGGAGCCAACCGATTACGTTTCGGTGGTCATCTTTGATGATACATCTCAGGTCATCATTCCTTCTATGCCCTGTAACGACAAGCCGGGAATGAAAGCAGCTGTTGATCAGATCCGCGACGCAGGCGGCACCACCATGTCGCTTGGCATGATCCAGGGCCTTAACGAGCTGCGCCGCTGGAACATTCCTAACGCCATTAACCGCATGATCTTGCTCACCGATGGCGTGACCTATGGCGATTCCGATCGCTGCCGCCAGCTCGCTCGCGATGCCGCCGCCGCCGGGATCTCCATCTATCCACTAGGCATCGGAGGGGACTGGGACGAGGATTTGCTGGATACGATTGGACACCTCAGCGGCGGCATGCCGGCCGAATTCATTCAGAATCCGGCTGACGCCCTGAACCTTTTCCAGGAGCAGATTCAGAGCGCCGTTGATGTAGCGATCCGCAATGCCACGCTCATCCTACGCCTGCCCTCCGGCGTCACGCCCAAGAAGGCCGTCAAAGTCCTGCCAATTATCAGCGACCTCGGCCCAAATGTGCTTGCCGACCGCCAGGTGGTCATCCCGCTGGGCGATCTGGAGAAGGACAGGCCACAGTCCGTGCTCTTCGAGCTAATGATCGATCCGCGTCAGGCCGGCCTCTTCCGTATCGCCCAGGCCGAGCTTAACTACGACGTGCCGATTATGGGCATTGTTGGCGAGAGCGTGCGCGAAGACATCAAGGTCACATTCACAAACGATCCTAACGAAGCTGCCGGGGTCAATGCTATCGTCATGAACTTTGCCGAAAAGGCGAATGCTCACCGTCTGGTCACGCGCGTCCTCGACGAGTACAAACGCACTGGCAAGGCTACAACGCGGCTGGCGCCGAATGTCACACGCGTCCTCGACGAGGAAACTCAGCTCGCACTTGAACAGATCAATCAGGGCGGGCAGATCTCACAGGAACAGGTCAAGTCTATTGGCAACAAAACACGCAAGCTTACCCAGCGTCTCGATGATATTCTTCCCTGATGCGTCGGGGTGAAGCAAAGATTACGCCACATTGGTTCTGGTGTGATTGTTTTAGGTAGGAGGTAACTTATGACGATACAATGCTCTTTAGGCCACGAGAATCCCGATGGCTCGGCCTTTTGCGATGAGTGCGGCGAGCCGCTGGCCAGCGCCGCGCCAGTCGCGACAGCGGTGCCTGCGCCCGCGCCGGCACCGGCGGCTCCTGCGCCAGCCGGCAGCCAGACATGTCCATCCTGCGGTTCCGTTAACCCTGCCGGAGAGGCTTTCTGCTCTAATTGCGGCAGTATGCTCGGCGCGCCCGCTCCGCAGGCAGCTCCGGCAGCAGCGGGAACTGCTACGCCGGCTGCTCTTACAGCCCGTCTGATCGTTGAAGCTGATAACCAGGAGTTTGATCTGAGCGGCAAGGACAACATCGTCATTGGCCGCGAGGATGCCGTGAGCAACATCTATCCCGACGTTGACCTCACTCCACACGGCGGAGAAGAGGGCGGCGTCTCGCGCCTGCACGCGCGCATTTTTTACGAGAACGGCCAGTATATGCTTGAGGATGAGAACAGCACCAACTTCACATTCCTCAATCGCGAGAAACTCGCCGGCAAAACGCCCCGGCCCCTGCACGACAACGACGAGATTCGCTTAGGGCGTGTCCTGCTGCGTTTTAAAGAGGCATAACGCCAGAGACAACATTGACCCTGTTCCTGCCAGGGACAGGGTCAATGTTTGACCTCAGGCTTCCGCCACTGCTTTCTCGCTTTTTTTGCGTTTGAGATGCGTGGGCACATGATCGGTGTGCCGTCCATTGCTGATGGCCTGGCCATGAGGCTCGATCTCGGTGTAGCCTTCGATAGCTGCCTCAAGCACTTCGCGCACTTCGCTGACGAAGAGGAACTCCATCTGATCGCGCAGTTCTTTGGGGAGATCTTCCAGCAGGTCCTGCTCGTTTTTCTTCGGCAGGATAACTGTGCGGATACCTGAACGATAGGCCGCCAGAACTTTCTCTTTGACTCCGCCGATTGGCATGACCTTGCCGCGCAGGGTAATTTCGCCTGTCATAGCTACATCGGAGCGCACATTGTGCCCGCTGGCCAGCGAGACAAGGACAGTTACCATAGTCACGCCCGCCGAAGGTCCATCCTTAGGGATAGCTCCCGCGGGTACATGGATATGCACTGTCTGGCCCTCGAAGACGTTTGGCGGCAGACCCAGCGCCTCAGCATGTGAGCGCACATAGCTCAGCGCAGCCCGCGCCGACTCTCTCATCACGTCGCCCAACTGCCCGGTCAAAATCAACTGGCCATCTTTGGAAGGCATAGAGGCCGCTTCGATAAACATGATCTCGCCTCCCACTGGCGTCACGCTCAGACCAGTGGCAATGCCCGGACGGTCGATACGCTCGGCCACTTCCTCAAAGAAGCGTGGGCGTCCCAGGTACTCAGGCACGTCAGCCGCCGCCACATGCATAGGTGTGGCCTTCCCCTCCGCAACCTGCTTCGCGACCTTACGGCAGAGCGTGCCGACCTCTCGTTCGAGGTTACGCACGCCGGCCTCGCGGGTATAATCGCGCGCAATCCGCCTCAGAGCATCGTCGTCAACTGTAAGCTCTTCTTTGTTCAGGCCGTTGGCTTCGATCTGCTTGGGCAGCAGGTAGTTGCGCGCAATATGAAGTTTCTGCTCCTCGGTATAGCCGGAGAGCGTGAGAACTTCCATACGGTCGCGTAACGCGGCGGGAATTGGCTCCAGAGAGTTAGCCGTAGCAATAAACATTACCCGCGAAAGATCGAAAGGCAGATCCAGGTAATTATCGCGGAAGTTGTAGTTCTGCTCTGGATCCAGCACCTCTAGCAAAGCTGACGAGGGATCACCGCGCCAGTCGGCTCCGACCTTATCAACCTCGTCGAGCATAATCACCGGATCGTTGGCCTCAACGCGGCGCAGAGTCTGGATAATCCGGCCCGGCATCGCCCCGATATATGTGCGGCGGTGTCCGCGAATTTCCGCCTCGTCGCGAATGCCACCCAGCGACATACGGGCAAACTTGCGGCCAAGCGCGCGAGCGATTGACTGCCCCAGTGAAGTCTTGCCTACCCCTGGTGGGCCAACAAAACAAAGGATCGGCTCGCGGTTAATCTGGCGAATAGCCTCAGCAGAATGCAGCGGTTGGGTAGAGCGCCGGGCGCCTTCCTGCTCTTCCTTCTCCGCCTCCGACTCGCGCTCAACCCGTGCGGCGGTACGCTCTTCTTTCAGACGGCGCACAGCCAGGTATTCCAGAATACGCTCCTTGATCTTCTCCAGGTCGTAGTGATCCTGATCCAGCACCTCGCGGGCCCGCGGGACATCAATGCGTTCGCCCGTGCTCTTGCTCCACGGCAAGCTGGCCAGAAGTTCTATATAGGTGCGAATAATGCTATATTCGGGCGAAACAGTAGGCAGCTTCTCTAAACGCGAAAGCTCACGATTGGCCTCTTTGAGCGCCTCTTCGGGCATATGCGCTTCATCGATTTTCTCGCGCAGTTCGTTGATGGTCGCTTGCTCTTCGCTCTCCTCGCCCAGTTCGCGCTGGATCGCTTTCAATTGTTCACGTAGCAGGTATTCACGCTGAACTTTGCCCATCTCTTCCTGGGCGCTGGTTTGAATCTTCCGGCCAAGCTCAAAGATCTCCAGCTCGTGAGCCAGGTAGCGGCTCAGTTGCTCCAGCTTGGCGTGGACAGAATCCAGTTCCAGCAGCTTCTGCCGCAGTTCCAGTTCCATCTGCACAAATGTCGCGATCACGTAAACTACCTGGCGCGGTTCCTCAAGGTTGAGCGTGGCCGCCGCAACTCCTTCGGGCACGTTCTGGACGAGCGCCACCAGGCGCTGGAAGTAGTTAACCACGTTGCGCTTGATTGCCTCGGTCTCCGTATCACTTTCCTGGATATCGGGCTTAACGGTTACGCGCGCCACCAGGTATGGCTTAATCGCGGTAAATTCGCCAATTACCACGCGCTCCAGGCCCTGCACAATAATCTGGATCGTACCATCGGGCATGCGAATCATACGCGCGATGCGCGCGACCGTACCTATAGAGAAAATGTCGTTCGGGCCAGCCTGCTCGACTTCCGCCGACTTCTGGGCTACCAGCACCACCAGGCGATTCCCCCGCATAACATCATCGATCAGGCGAATGGAGCGCTCCTGACCAACGCCCAACGGTTGGACCGCGAACGGATACACAACCGTATCTTTGAGCGGAAGGACCGGCAACTCATCGGGAATGCTCAGGCGCTCTTCATCTTCGCTTCCTCGCCCTGCCCTCACGTCCTCATTTTCATTTGTCTCTTCCTGCACAAGCGAGCGTGTACGCCTGCGTGGGCGGCGAACCTTTTTCGGTTCCTCCTTTTTAGGAGCTGGCACATCTGTCTCCACCTGCTCAAGCTCCTGCGCATCCAACGCAGGTGAGGAAGGACCGGTTTCATCTATCTCTTGCTCAGCAAGCACTTCCTCGTTTTCTTCCGGGCGCTGGTGCTTACGATTAGTTCGCGTACTCATCATGCAACCTTCTTAATATGTATCTCTCTATTTCCATTCAAGCTTTCACCATCTCTCTCCTGCACGACAGAAATCAGGGAGAAACGGAGACAAACTATGCTCAGCATGCATGGATGTATCATTCGGGTAGTTTAGGGAGAGTAACCCATAAAAATCCATTTTCATAGCGCACGGTAACTGCTTCCCTATCTACCGGCGAAGGGATAAAAACTTCCACCCGAAATGGGCCATAACGGATCTGGGCCTCGTGATAATAGATACCAACTCCACGTTTATCGTCATCCTCGCGTATACCACTCACCACCAGAGCATCGGCATACAGCGTGATCTCGATATCCTCTTCCTTCATTCCGGCCAACTCGATTTTTACCGTTACCGTCTCTGCCGATTCTTGAATGTCGGCCAGAGGTCTCCACGTAACCGAACGCTGCAAAAGAGACTGCTGACTCTGTCGCAAAGCATCATGCAGAAGTTGCCGGTAATGACGGGCCAGTTCTTGCTGTGATCCATCGCTATAACGATAGGTCACGTAGCGATAGCGCATCCGCATAGTTTGTTTCCTCAGTTGATCCGAATCAAGGCGCGCTCGATCTAGGTATCGCTAAAGAAAGAGGCAAAAGGTAGGAAACAGGCAATGCCGGTTTACCTCTTGCCTCTAGAGCAGGCGTTTTGCCAGGAGAAGAAGATCGACTCAGGTAAGAGGCAAATCCTTCTCGCCTTCCGCCAGGGCTTTTTGACACTCAGGGCAAAGGTATTCAAAATCGGAGTGGCTCTCCGAAAGCACATCACTCTGGATAATCTGAGCATCCCGCAAGCGGGTCGCTTTTCCGCATCTCGCGCAATTGACGTATGTTTCTGTGACGGCGGCTCGTCGGGTCCCCAGAATATCTTCCTGCATAGCCGACACCTGCCTTTCTTCTTTCTTCACTAGTCACAACAAAACTCCGGCTTCTAGAGGCAGCTCCTATTCTTATGCATCGCCCGTATACCGAATGTAGGGAAACGCAAGGCTGGGCCTCTATCCGGTGATTGCCAACCGGCTTCTGGCGAAACCTTCTTGATTATGTCATGAGCCACATAAAAAAGCAAGGGCGTTTTGTTACAGAAAAACATTTCGCTCTCGCCATAGATCGTACTGCCAGGCACTGGCACAAATGCAGCCGTTCCTGATCCTTCAATGATGCGGGGTCGGGATCGCTTCTGGCCTGTTGCCGTGCGGCGTTGGGGTTACCGTTGGTTTGCCGTGTGGCGTGGGCTGGTTACTGTGGCCGCTCTGGTTACCATTCGTTGCCCCGGTGATCGTAATCGCTGTTGTCTCTGCCGCTGTACCGTCTGGATTGAGAATGCCCAGGCTCCGAGGATACAACTCTCCGTTCCAGGCAACGGCAAAGACCACCTGATCAGGCTGAAACGTCCCGCTTGCATCTACGACCGCACCGTTCACCAGCAGTTGCGCTTTCGCCTGGATCATACTGCCCTCCAATATGATCGTCGCCTGCCCATTGGGATGCTCTGGCAGGACTAGCGTCGCGTGGGTGAGCGTTGGGACTGTATCTCCCAAGCGGGCCAGTTCGCCGGTGGTTGCCAGACGTTCTGGCAAGGCAAGTCGAGGGAGCAGACTGCGCAATTCCTGAATGGCGTCACGCTTCACACTGGCCAACTCGCTCGCCAGCCGGGCGTGCTGCGCCCCTGCCGGGAGTTTGTCGATGGCTGCCGCGGCAGTGTCTATTTGCTCATCCAGCTCAATGAGAGCTTGACGGTAGGCTTCGGTGTGGGCCGAGTTAGCAGGAAGGGCTTTGAGCTGATCTTGGACGAATTGCAGATCAAGGGAAGCCTGAGCCACTGAACTGCCGCTCATCTGGACCTGCACCTGCTGTTCCCAGCGTTTTAGTCCATAGAGCGGGTTGCTTGGATTGGTGACTTGAGCTGCTAAGGCCAGCACACTGATGCTCATCAGGCACACCAGCAAGCACACACCCAGCACTGCGCTTAGAACTGGGCGGGCGCGCAGCAGCGAGAAGAAGGAATACCGGCGGATCCTTTGCTGGAGGCGAAGTTCCGCGTGGCGACGAAGTAGACGCCGTTCCAGTTGCCCGGCAAAGTCAGGCGCAACCTGAATCTGGTGTGCCTGTTGTAAGCGCTGAGCCAGCACCACCAGGCCATCGACCTCGGGGTCAGACTCGCGTTCTCTCTCAGGCAGTGTGAGACCGCCCGGGTGCAGTCCATTGCGCCTGATATCCAGTCTGGCCTGCTCTAATCTGTCGTTCAGGCGTTCTTCAAGCGGCTTCATTCTCCTTCTTCCTTCTTGTATTGTTGCAAAGCAGGCAGGGGACGGTGTGATTTTCCCAGCAAGCGCTGTAGACTCTGGAGTGCGCGAAATTGCAGGGCTTTGACAGCGCTGGTTTGTTTGCCAAGCATACGTGCAACTGTCGCTACATCGTATCCCAGCAACAGCCGGCCTACCAGCACCTGGCGTTGCTCTTCGGTTAACTGATTGATGGCAGAGACGACGACCTGCCACTCTTCCCGTGCTTCGGTCCACTGCACAGGATCGGCCTCCGGGTCGCTTCCCTGGACCGCCAAAGGCTCCGCCTGCATATCTTCCCAGCTATCACCCGGCAGCGAGAGATGGGCAGGCTGCTTCTCTCGCGCGCGGTAGTATCCTGCTACAGTCACGCGTGCAATGCGCAAGAGCCAAGCGGTAAAGCCAGCCTCATCCTTTGCTTTGAGGCGATGAATGCCCTCAACCATCTGCAAAAAGACGTCCGAGGTCAGGTCTTCTGCTGTAGCTCGGTCTGGCACCCGGGTGGCGATATAGCCAAAGATGCCGGGCAAAAACCGGCGGTACAGCGCACTCAACGCCTCTGCATTCCCTTGCCGGGCGTAGTCCAACACTTGTTCAATCGCTTCCATCGATCCCTGGCCTTCCCGGGAGAAATAGAGATCTCATAACAAGAAGGTTGTACTTTGTCCGGCTGTAGTTACGGGTAAACTGGCTCATTCTCTCAAAAAAAGCTGTTTGCATACAACAATTTCACCAAATCTCCCAAAAAAGGGACAGGCCGTAACCAGAAATGGGCAATCTGCAACTTCTCTTCTGAGTGCAGCGCATTCTGAACGGTTTTGCTCGCTCGCACGCAATCTCGTTCAAGATCCTGCTTTCTCCATCTTACGAAAAAAGGATAGGACATAATCTCGATGAAGTTGTTAGCTCTTTTCCAGACCAAAGCGCTTGTCACAGTGGCCGCCGGCGTGCTGCTGGTGGGAAGCGCGACGGCAGCCTTTGCAGCTATGTCAGCGGGACAAGCTGTTGTTCAATCGTCAGCCCACGCGCATTCTACTGCAACCGTGGCAGCGACACACGCCACCCAGGGAACAGCACAAAGAACAACTGGTACAGGCCACACGAGTTGCTCCGGCCTCGCTGACGCCCAGAATCTCGCGGCCCAGTATCACCTGAGTACCAGCAGTACGGGTGCTGCTGTAATAGCTCTGTGCGCGCTGCATCAAGGGACTTTCAAGGGCACAACCATGGCAGGGATAAGCATCACCTCCAGCCAGGTCTATGGTTATGGAGAAATCGACCAGTTGCTGACTCTGGCACGGTATCTGGCAACTCAGGCCGGTGACACGCTCAGCGACAGCAATGTGAGCAGTTATCTGGCCGATGCCCTGCACACCTGTGGCTCGACACCGCTTGAGCAATGTTTAATAACTAACATTCCTGGCTTCCATTCAGGCAATAAACCCACGCCGACCTCCACCCCCCACGGCAAGCCTACTGTCACCCCTACCCCACCAGGCAAGCCTACAACGACTCCTACTCCACATCATTAGAAGAGCATGTACTGGTTCAGTACAACCTCTATCTGACTGATGGGGTGTGCAAGCCAGCTAGCTGAGGTAGCTGGCTTGCACCTTCCTCCATGTTTCCCAAAAGAGCCAGATGCCTCTGGCTCTATACAACTTTCCCTCTACGGAAATAGCAGAGATTTGAAGGTGGAATTCAAGGAAGGTATATACTGAATGAAGGAGTAGCGCATGTTGACTGAGAGACAGCAATAGATGAACACGCGTTGATATTGCCCGGTTCTTTTGAGACTCTGCCAGAGATCGCGAAAAAGCTTTTTGTTGAACCAGGCAAAGGAGTTTGACTGGTTCCTGATGATTGTGCTACTATGTTTCTAGGTAGATCAACATTCTTCGTAGCAGCCAGATCCGTAGCATCGTAGTGCTAATACACCGAGGGCAGAAAGACAATGATCACGCAAGCAATCAAAGCATGGTTCCACAAAATGTTCGCGTGGTGGCCCTGGAAGCAGTCTCCTCTCATGGAATATCAGCATATTACCAGTGCAACGGCCCGCGGCTCCTCTCCTGAGACCGCCCTCCGCGCATCAAAAGAAGAGACCATCCCCCAGGCTGGCATAACTCCCCGCCGCTTCGGTCTCGAAAATCGGTCTGAGCGCCAGTCTCAACCCCGTTCCGAAGCGCCAGACGTATCGCCTCCCTCTCCACCGGTTTCTCTTTCTCACACCAGTTCAGAACCAGGAAACGCTCCAGATGCAAGACAACGCCTGGAGTTTCTCCGCTATCTTGTCCAGCGTGGAATCGTCAACGAGGGTTTTGAGAACAAGCCGCTCGATCCTCCAGGTTAAGTACGTACAATTCTGTTTTGTTTACCGCGAAAGCGAGAAGAATCCCGAAGATTCCCAGATAAGTGATTTCTCATTCTCTTCGAGATTCTTCTCGGCTTTCTTACAGGCCCGCTGTAAACCCCTCTGCCCTGGCGTCGTTCTCACTCTCAAAGAAAACAACATCCTGCACATCTGGTGCCTGCTCAGCCGGGTAGTATTTCCGGCTGCTCAACACGCCAATAAACCTGGTTCCAGGTTCACTGGCTACCGCCGCCCCACCTCGCCGTGAATAGCGACGAGTTTCGCCACCAGAGGTCTCGCTGACGCCATCCAATGTCTCGTATGAGGTCAATTCAATATGCTCTTCCTCTTCTTTAAGTTCTTCCCTGCCGAAATTCCGCTTCACCAGCCAGTAAGTTACCCCACCGGCCACCAGCAGACCTGAGACGAAACCGAGCACAGGCCAGATCCTGCTACCGGGGAAGCGCGATGGCTTTCCTGCATGCCTGGCCGCTTCTCGCCGACGCCGGGCCAACTCTTGCCTCATCTGGAGTTCCTGCTTGCGAACCTGGAGCGCCGCCGCTGCTTTTCGGGCAGCCAGCCTTCGACTCGCCTCATGCTCCTGCTTGTGCAGCTTCTGAGCAGCCCCCTCGCTACGCTTAGCCAGGCTCTGCATGAGATATTGTCCCTGGTGCAGAAGCTTGCAGGTTATTTCGTCCCCCAGAACAATGAGAGACTGGCGCAGGCCAAGTCCCTGCCGGCGAAGTTTGTAGGCGGTTTCGTCTTTCCAATCGGTAGCCTGGCGGGTTAACTGCTCTCCTTGCTGGCGGAGCTGGCGAGCAGTCTCATAGCGCCACTGACGTCCTCGCTCTGCCTGCTCACGCAGAGTCCTGGCTCCGCTCTTCGTGTACTTCTCTAGCTGCTGCGCCGTTCTGTTTTGCCAATCTGCTAGCAGACTGCCGCGCCCTTGTAGTATCTCTTTCCCGCGCTTAGATGCCACCTGCTTGCCTGATATCAACTGAGAACCGGCAGCCGCAGTTAGTTCTCCGCCACGTCGCAGAACACTCTGGCTCCATTCTTTACTGGCCGACGCGAGCTGTTGCAGCAGCTTTTTCCGCTTCTTCTCCTCCTCATGCTGAGCCCGGCGCAGTTGGCGTGCCTGCGCTCTAAGACGCCTGGCCTCCGCTTGAACACGCCTGATCTGTTTATTCAACTTCCGGCGATTTTCCCGAGAAAGGGTATCCAAGTCTGTTTGCATAGTGTACGTCCCCTTCTGTGTAGTCTGCACATTTTCATCTGGCTTACTGCACTTCTCAATACAAATAGCCTGCTGCCTTCTCTGCACAATTTTCGTGCAGACTCATTCAGGCACATTTCTGTAACGCAGGTAATCCCTTTCGAGTATACACAACAGACGAAGCGGTGATTTTTAGAGGCCGGTATCAAACAACTTGAATAGAACAATCCCTCATCTGTCTAGGGAAAAACGCACTCAGAGGTCTTCTATTGTCGTCTCGCTAAAGCGTACAACAAGACGACAGAAGCGTAAGAGAGCCGAAATAGATTCCAGGTAAGCCTCGTCACCGGAGGCGACTTGCTGCGCGACCGCTGAAAAGCGCTGAAGGGCAGACAACACCTCCAGTATATCCTCCTTTGCCAGCTGGTCCAGTTCACCATTCTGTGTTAACCGGGCTATCTGCCGCACGATTGAGTCTACTTCGCGACGCATTGCGCCAAGATCCATTAACGATGATTCCCCATCATCGCTCCCGGAGTCATTGGAAGGGGGAATATCAGCCAGGTGCCTGACCAGCTTGTTTGGATGCAAGTGCCACCTGGTGTCCCTATGCACCGGTTTGCCTGTGGAGCGAAGGTTCGTCTGAGGCTCCTCCTGCCTCACCCCTAGCTCACGAAGCAGCTCGGCCAGTTCTTCCTGCCAGCCAGCCATAACAGCGCCCTCCTTTGAAAAATAACCCCTATGAACCGCCTGAAATTACAACCGAAGTGTAACACAGTGTTCCAGGGTTGTAAATGGGTCCCAGCGCCTGCTCACCGACGCCAGACAGGCAGAGTGGACCTTTATAACTGAGACGTAAGTTATTAGGTTATTTATCCATCTTTTTAGTAAATATTGCCTCATCCAATACAAAATGGAAAACCACCGAGCTTTCGTTCTATCCCGTCTTAGTAGTGCTATTTGTATTTTTCGTGTTCTCTCAGGTATATCTCAGGAAACTCACAGATTCAGTTCATAGAAAGGTATTATACTTGTGCATAAGAAGCAGTACACCATCCAATGAGGTATCCGGTCAGGATACTATAACGATTACGAGTACTGCAATGAACGTTATTGAGAAAGTGAAGCTGTTTCTTCACTTTCTATTAGGAAACTGAACAAGGTGGTCAAACAAGCCGGGAGTGCATGCTTTGACCACATGACATGCATCAAGAAAGCAGGACTAACCATGCCACGTCGCAAAAATGCAGCAGTGATGGATAAAGAAGAGGAGCAACGCGCCTATCAACCGTCGGAAGACCTCCTGACTATCCACGAAGTCGCACGCCGCTTGCGTGTTGACGATACGACGGTTCGCCGTTGGATTAATAACGGCGTGCTCGATGCGGTGACGCTGCCCCACCTGGGCAAACGCCGCGGCTATCGCGTGAAAAAAACTACTCTGGATAACCTTCTGAGTAGCTCAACACTCTCTAATGTCTCCGCCGAAGGTTAATCCTTCGGCCAGGATATTTCCTACGAAAATTGGGGAGCTTTATCTGGTTAAGAGATAAAGCTCCCCTCGATTTTTAGGCGAAACTTCTCTAGAAAGAAAAACGTGCCGCTACTATGAAGACGACTATTGTTGTCATCCAGTATCGACGTTTTCCTGGCTTAGAGAGGTAGGAGAGAATGAAACCGATACTTTCATTGTTCAACGTAAGAAGCCCGGGAAGCTACTTCCTGGGACTTCTTGTTGTCTGTGGTGTGCTGGCTCTAAGCGCTTGCGGGGCTGGCAGCACCCGCGCACAGATCTACGACAATGCTCATGTACTGAATTCGTCCAAAGTCGTGGGCGCAGCCTCCCGCTTGCAGAATCCGCTGGCCATCTATACCACGAACACCTTTCAAGGAAATCAGCTTGATTTTGAGCGTACGGCAAGGGCGAAACTTGGCAACGACCCTGACAAAATAGTGATGGCTATTGATACTGCTCATCGCTATGTCTATATTGTGCGCGGCTCGAATGTGCCTTTATCCGGCTCGGAGATCAATCAGGCAGTCAACACATTCAGCTCGAATTACCACGACGGCGACTATACTGGGGCGTCCCTGGCGGCCATTAATTCAATGCAGCGCTCGATGCAGGGCACGACCACAGGCAGTGCTTTCAGCCCGGCGCTTTGCTGGTGCATTGTGCCTCTACTCTTAATTCTAGGAGCTATACTGCTCTTCGCCGCCCGGCGCAGCCAGGTGACGCGCGGCATGTTCGGTCAAGGCCCTATACCCAGAAGGCCGCCATATATGCCGCCGGATCAGCGTCGGGAATATACTTCACCAGAGCAGTTTCGCGACCAGGAACCCTATTCTGGCTCGCCAGAGCGCGGTCGAGGCTCACCCTGGCTGGCCGGTGGTCTGGGCGCGGCAGCCGGTGGTCTTGCAGGATATGAACTTGGCAAGCTGAGGGGCGAACGGAGCACAGAAAGAGGCGAGAGAGCGGCGGACACGAGCGGCCAGTTTGGCAATAACATTGAGGGAGAGAGAGATTCTGGTGCTGGCGAACGGTTCGGCGGTAGTAATGGTGAAGGAGAGAGAGATTTTGGTGGGAACAGCCAATCTGGTGCCGGGGAGCAATTCGGCGGCGATGATCAGGAAACTGGGGATCAGTTTGGTGCCGGGGGGCAGTTCGGTAACGGTGATAAAGACGCAGATGGAGAGATGGGAGGAGGCGGGGCTTTTGGAGAAGATGATTTTACCGGCAATTTTTAAGTTACGAGTTTAGAGCTAGAATATATTACAGGAAATATATCTACGTATTTCCCGTAATATATTCATTCAAGGTTTATTCCGAAGAGGATGACGGAGCCTGAATACGGCGAGCGCTGCGCCTGCGGGTGGTTTCCACGATGCGCAGGCGCACAATTGCGCGTTCGAGTGCTCCTGTTACGAGGGCACGTTCGCGTTCGTCCTGGACTTCGGCCAGGCGTTCCTGGGCGCGGCGGCGAGCCTCTTCTGCGCGCGCGCGGTCGATATCTTCGGCATGCTCAGCCGCGTCCGCCAGCACCGTGACGACGTTGTTATATACCTCCAGAAATCCCCCGGAGACGAACAGATCTTCCTCCGCGCCGCCCAACTTGATGCGCATCTCGCCCGGCTTCAAGGCAGTGACCAGCGCGGCATGGTGCGGCAAAATGCCCATTTCCCCTGCGACCCCAGGGGCAACTACCTCTTCGGCCTCGCCCCGGTAGATCTCTCTTTCGCCGGTAACTACCGCGACCTGCATAGTAGCCATAGCCTATCCCCTTTGCTGATCTTTCTCGTAGGCTTCCTGCACCTCTTCGACTACGCCCTTGAGAAAGAAGTAGGTTTCAGGTACATGATCGTATTTGCCCTCGAGAATCTCTTTAAAGCTGCGAATCGTCTCTTTCAGCGGCACATATTTGCCCTCAAGGCCGGTGAACGCTTGAGCTACGGTCATCGGTTGAGAGAAGAAACGCTCCAGCTTACGGGCGCGGGCCACGGTCAGCTTGTCCTCATCGGAGAGTTCATCGATCCCCAGAATAGCGATGATATCTTGCAGTTCTTTGTAGCGCTGCAGAACTCGCTGTACGCCGCGAGCCACATTATAATGCTCCTCGCCAACAACATTGGGATCGAGGATGCGGCTGGTCGAGGCCAGCGGATCGACGGCGGGATAGATGCCCTTCTCAGAGATCGAGCGCTCCAGCACAATCGTCGAGTCCAGGTGAGCGAAGGTTGTGGCCGGAGCCGGGTCGGTGTAGTCGTCAGCAGGCACGAAGATGGCCTGCATCGAAGTTACCGAACCGCGCTTGGTCGAGGTGATACGCTCTTGTAGGGCGCCCATTTCCTCGGCCAGGTTGGGCTGATAGCCCACGGCGGAGGGCATACGACCGAGCAAGGCAGAGACTTCAGAGCCTGCCTGAGTGAAGCGAAAGATATTATCGATGAAAAGCAGCACGTCTTTGCCCTCTTCATCACGGAAGTACTCTGCTACTGTCAGACCGCTCAGGGCCACGCGCAGGCGCGAACCAGGAGGCTCGTTCATCTGGCCAAAGACCATCGCCAGGCGATCGATCACTCCAGCCTCCATCATTTCATGATACAGGTCATTTCCTTCGCGGGTGCGCTCACCCACACCGGCGAACACGCTATAGCCACCGTGGCCTTTTGCGATATTATTGATCAGTTCCTGGATAATCACGGTCTTGCCAACGCCCGCGCCGCCGAAAGCGCCAATCTTTCCACCTTTCATAAAAGGGCAGATCAGGTCAAAGACTTTAATGCCCGTCTCGAAGATCTCGATATTGGCTGCCTGCTCCTCCAGAGAGGGAGCCGGGCGATGGATCGGCAGGCGTGGGGCGTCATCAACCTCCGGCTTGTTGTCCACAGCCTGTCCCAGAACATTGAAGATACGCCCCAGGGTTTTGGGACCAACCGGCATAGTGATCGGTGAGCCGGTGTCAAACGCCTCGACGCCGCGTTGCAGTCCGTCGGTCGGACCCATCGCAACGCAGCGCACCCAGTTATTGCCCAGGTGCTGCTCTACCTCCAGCGTCAGATCTCTCTCGGCGCCAGCAGGGCGAACATGGATAGCATTATAAATTTCAGGCAGTTGATCTGTGGGGAACTCAATATCTACGACGGCCCCCTGGACCTGCACGACTGTACCTTTCGTGCCTACACTTGTTACCATAATTTTCGTCTTCTCCTGTCTACAAAGCTCCGGCGCCTGACACAACCTCCAGGATCTGAGTCGTAATGCTCGCCTGGCGGGCCTTATTATACGTAAGATTGAGATCTTCAAGCAATTCGTTGGCGCTATCGGTCGCGTTTTTCATTGCTACCATCTGCGCCGACCACTGGCTGGCCAGCGACTCAAGCATCGCCTGATATATCTGCAAGTCTACGTAGCGGGGCAAGATGGCCTCGAAGAGACTCTGCGGATCGGGCTCGTAGATGTACTCGACAGTCTTCTTCTCGTCTTCTTCGTCTTCGGGCGGCTCGACCGGCAACAGCTTCACCACGGTTGGCACCTGCGTTACCGTATTGATGAATTTGGCGTAGATCAGGTAGACCACATCGACATCGCCACTGGTAAAGGCTTCCATAGCCACCTGAGCAATTGCCGCAGCATCGTTCAGGCCAGGGCGGTCACCATAGTTGGTAAACTCGGCCAGCAGGTTATACGGGCTGCGCACTACGAAATCGCGTCCCTTGCGGCCCACGGCCACAAAATCGACGCTCGCGCTCCCGCCCCCGTGCTCCCGCAACTCCTGCTGCACCTCCTCTACCGAGTGAGCTGCGCGGCGATTGATGTTGCTAGGCAGGGCACCGCACAGGCCACGATCAGGTGTGATCAGCACATAGCCAATCTTGCGCACCGGCCGCTGAACCATCAGGGCAGCGCCGGAGCCGACATCAACCCCGCTCGCACGCGAGAGGCGCGAGACCATTGCGCGCAGTTGATCGGCATAAGGGCGCGACTGCTGCACCCGCTCCTGTGCCCGGCGCATCTTACTGGTCGCCACCATTTGCATAGCTCTGGTGATCTGCGCGATGTTCCTGATCGAGCCGATACGCCGCTTGATTTCACGAGTTGATGGCATGTACCCAATCTCCTAACTCGGTTCGGCCGTCTGTTTGAACTCTTCAATAGCAGCATTCAAGCGCTCTAATAGCTCCTTGGACATCTTCTCTTTCCCTTTGACCGACCGGGCAACGATTTCTTCGCCGATCTCAGGGTGTGTCGTATCCATAAAACGATAGAATCTGGTTTCCCACTCCCCAATCTTTTCCAGAGGCACACCATCCAGGTAGCCGCTGTTGGCTGCATAGATGATCATGACCTGCTTCTCTACCGGAACCGGCTGATACTGCGGCTGCTTCAGAACTTCCATCAGGCGGCGACCGCGATCAATGCGGCTCCTCGTCGCTCTGTCCAGGTCGGAGGCGAACTGGGCGAAGGCGGCCAGTTCACGGAACTGCGCGAGGTCGAGTTTCAGCGTGTTCGCTACCTGCTTCATTGCAGCCGTTTGTGCATTACTACCCACGCGCGAGACCGAGAGGCCGGTATTCATGGCGGGGCGCTGACCGGCGTTAAACAGGTCGGTTTCCAGAAAGATCTGGCCATCCGTAATCGAAATCACATTAGTAGGAATATAGGCCGAAATGTCGTTAGCCTTGGTCTCAATAATTGGCAGAGCAGTCAGCGAGCCGCCGCCGTAATCTTCGTTCAAACGAGCCGCGCGCTCCAGCAAACGGGAGTGCAGATAGAAGACATCGCCTGGATACGCCTCGCGCCCAGGCGGGCGGCGAATGATCAGCGAGATATTGCGGTAAGCTTCGGCGTGCTTGGTCAGGTCATCATAAACGATCAACGCATCGCGGCCAGATTCCATAAACTCTTCACCCATCGCGCACCCGGCGTAGGGAGCCAGGTACTTCAACGGGGCCGGCTCGGAGGCGCCCGCGACTACGATCGTTGTGTACTCCATAGCGCCATGCTCTTCCAGAATGGCATGCGTGCGCGCCACCGAAGAATTCTTCTGACCAATTGCGACATAGATACAAAGCAGATCTTTGCCCTTCTGATTGATAATCGTGTCGATTGCCAGCGCCGTTTTGCCGGTCTGGCGGTCGCCGATGATCAATTCGCGCTGCCCGCGACCAATCGGGATAATGCTATCGATGATTTTAATGCCCGTTTGCACGGGGGTATTCACCGAGCGGCGGGTAATCACGCCGGGAGCCACGCGCTCAACCGGGCGGGTTTTATTGGAAACAACCGGCCCCTTGTCGTCCAGGGGATCGCCCAGGGGATTCACCACGCGGCCGATCAGCGCGTCTCCAACGGGAACCGAAACCACGCGTCCGGTGGTTCGCACCTCATCATCCTCGCGAATCTGCGTATAATCGCCCAGGATCGGGCAGGCCACCGACTCTTCTTCTAGATTGAAAGCCATACCCATGATGCCGGTGCGTGTAAATTCAACCAGTTCCAGATATTTCACATCCTGCAGGCCATAGATACGAGCGATACCGTCCTGCACCGCGATTACAGTGCCAACGCTCGCTGTGGAGGTCTCAGCGCCTCCGAAGCCCGCGATGTTCTTTTCTATGATGGCACTGATTTCATCAGCCCAAGATGCCATCGTCGTCCTCCTGTGTATTGCAACCCCTTCTCGCTTCTACAACGAGAGGGAATCTATTGCACGATATTGAATGCATCAGTGCTGGCTGTGGCCACGCCGTTGAGCAGCTGCCGTTTGAGCACCTCCAGGCGCTGCCGAACGCTGCCGTCGATTACCCGATCACCCACGCGGGCCACTACGCCGCCTAGAATAGTTGGGTCTACTCGCGTTTGTAGCAAAATAGCCTTCCCAGTCCTGCGTTCGAGCGCCCGCTTCACTAGCTCCTCCTGTTGCTCATCCAGGGGTACTGCTGTTGTGACTTCGGCGGTTGCCTGGTTTTTATAATCGAACACCATCTGCTGAAGCTCAGCAGCGATATTCGGCATCAAATCGACCAGCTCACGCTGAACGACCAGCAGGGCAAGGTTGAGCGACGTAGACAGCACATTAGCACTCAGCGCCTCGCGCAGAGCCTGCTCTTTGCGCCGGGCGGGAATTTTTGGTTCGCGCAGGAGATAGGCCAGCGTATGTTTGGAAAACAGCCGGGCAATCTCCTGCACGTCTCCGAGCGTGCGGTCAAGCGTATTCTGCTTGAGCGCAAGATCGAACATCGCTTCTGCGTAACGGCGTGCTATCGCTCCTTTAAGCATTACTGTTCCTTTGCCGAATCGCTAGCGGCCACGAACTCTTCCACCAGACGGCGGTTCTCTTTCGTATCCACAGACTTACTAATCACCTTGCTAGCAGCGTTGATCGAAAGATTGACCACGAGGCGGCTCAGCTCAGCGCGGGCGCGGGCGGCCTCCTGCTGGATACGTGCGATCTGCTGCTGCTCAAACTGAGCGGCGCGAGCCTGGGCCTCTTCCTGAATACGCTGAGCTTCCTTCTCGGCCATTCTGCTGGCCTGGGCGATTCTCTCCTGCCCCTGAATACTCGCCTCACGCAAGATCTGTTCAGCACGTGCGGTCGCCTCGGCCAGTTCTTTTCTAGCCCGCTCAGCATTCTCAACGCCCTCCTGAATAATCGCCCGGCGTTGCTCCAGCGTTCTCTGAACAACCGGAAAAGCGAATTTCGCGAGAATGAGGAAGACAATACCAAAACTGACGGCCTGCGAGACGAAAGCCCATAGATTGACACCCAGACCGCTGAAAATGTCGCCCCCGCCGCCAGCTGCGGCACTCGCAAGAACAAACGAAAAACTCACCGGACATGCCTCCTTTCTTCGGAGCGTGTCTTATTCTATCACAGCCACCTGCTCGCGCCTTAGGCGCTCGCCCGATTTATGTTGTTGCGTAAGAATAGATGCCTCAAGCACTTTCTTACACAACAACATCCTCTGCGCGACCCAGCCGCGCGAATTCCCGGCGAGAGAAGACAGCGGCTCTGAAGAGCAGACACACTCTATACCTTGCCGAGAAGGATAAGAGAGACGACCAGAGCGTAAATAGCAATAGCTTCGGCGAAAGCCAGTGCAATGAACATATTCACCTGAATTAGCGGCGCCGCTTCAGGGTTGCGCCCAATTGCGCTAAGAGCCTGACCGCCGGCGATGCCGATGCCAATGCCAGGGCCAATTGCTCCCAGACCGATTGCCAGAGCTATGCCGATAATGCCAATATTGCCACTCATAATGGAACCTCCTTAAAAGGGCCAACAGCGAACTGTTGTCAGTAATTTTATGCAATCGCCTGGATAGTTTACAAACAACTATCCTTCTGGCGAGTAGCAATCTACGGTAAAATCATGGTAAAACGCGAACTTAGTGGGTCGCAGCTAACTCACGCACTTCTTCCTGCTGGTGCCCGGCGGAATCATCCGCCTCACCTTCGTGCGGATGCTCATGGCTGATTGAAGCCATCTCCAGGAAAACGAGCGTCAGGAGAGCAAACACCAGGGCCTGCACAAATGCCACGAATAGTTCCAGTGGGATAAAGACGATATTTGCAACGCCCACAGTGAGGAAACCGAAGACAGCAAGCACCGCGCTGCCGGCAAAGATATTGCCAAAGAGACGGAAAGGAAACGAGAGCAAGCGGGAAAGCTCCGTTATAACATCGATGATGCCCACAAAGAACTCAATCGGTCCAGAGTAGCCGTGCGTGAATAGCGCCTTCAATCTAAAGTACTTGCCCGCATGTACACGAGGGCCAAGCATCCAGAAACCAATAAACTGACAGAACACCACTACGATCAGCGCCATCGCAAAATTCAGATTTAGATCGGTAGTAGGAGGGCGAAACCAGGGGATGAGCCTGTTGGAGTTGTCACCGAACAACAAATGGATAGGCCCCAGGCTCGGTGGGTTGATTGCGCCCTTTGGCGTTCCAATCGTATCGATACCCGGCAAAACATCACTCAGGTTCGCGATAAATATGAAAACAAACAACGTCGCCACCAGAGGAAAGAACCTTCGTCCTTTCTCCTTACCCGAAACCCCTTCAACCAGGTTCTGCAGGCTCTCTATAGCCCATTCCACGAAGTTCTGAAAGCCCCGTGGCACCAGCTTGCGATTCCGAGGCCGGACAATGAGAATAGTTAACCCAATGAGCAACAGAATCTCAAGCCACGTACAGAGCAACGTATTCGTCACTTGCAAGTTAATCCCGGGAATGGTGAAAAGGACATCTGGCTGGACGTTTATCTCGATAAGTTTCCAGAGCACGCCATATCCTCCAAAGAATCGGTGCCCTGCCAGCCTGCTGTGTTGTGATAGATGGGTCCGTCTAGCTCTTCTGATCGAAGCAAGCTATCAAGAACCGCGACCGAGCAGTTCGCTCGCGCGGTAGTAAGGATCTCAGAAGAAACGTGCCAATAAACGGTACGCGCCATATATTCCTACAATCAGGCCAAGCAGCAGCCCGAGCAACAAAAATAATGGTCCATGGTTTGTTCTAGTATCAAGGTAATTTCCTAACAAGGAACCCAGAGCCAGGGGCACCGCAATTGTAAACCCCAATCCGCCGACCAGGGCCATCGCCTCCCAAACAGAGGATGGTGGCTTCTTTTTGTTCATCCGGTTCGTCCCACCTGCTGCTGTCTCTCGTTGTTATACCAGTGAGATTATAGCACAGCGCAACAACTCTATGCAAAGCCTCATATCGAAGGGCTAATATACCTATCAAGCGTCTCTGGGAGACCATTTATCATGCTGAGTTTTTCGAGAAAATGGACCGGTAATTGTATGGTCCGTCTCCTGATTACCCTTTCCGCTGAACGATAATCCACTGGCTATACAAAAGCCCTACAAGAGTTGTATAGTGAGAGAAATACCTATCCATCTAGAACCAGGAGGCCCGTATGGCAAATCGCAATTGCGCGCAGGCTATTAGCCTGGGTAATGGCTATAGTCTCTATTTCTTGCAAGATGGCGCGCTCCAGCCTCATCCCAAAGCACGCTCATTTGAAACAGGTGGCGACCGCGTGCAGTATGCCCCTGACCGGCCGGCTGACGTGAAACACATTACCCTCGATATCGCGCTCGACTTCGAGCGCGAGACCATCACCGGCCTAGTCAGCACGACGTTTTCGGCGCTCTACGAAGAAGTAAAGACCGTGACGTTTGACGCGGTTGATCTGCATATCGAGAGCGTGAGCCTGAGTGGAGATGAGAGGAAAGAGCTGCCCTACAGTATGGGCACAAAGAAATTAACCGTTACGCTGGACCGTGCCTACGCCTACGGTGAAGAGTTTGTGGTGGCCATCAAGTACTCTGCCAAACCTCGCACCGGCCTGCACTTTATTAAGCCTGCGCCGGAAGACCCGACGCGCCCGGTGCAGGCATGGACCTTTGGCCAGCCGGGATATGCCAGTTCCTGGTTCCCCTGTCACGACTCTCCCAATGATCGCGCTACTACTGAGATTTTCGCGACGGTCCCTGCTCAGTTCCTGACGATCTCCAACGGCAACCTGCTGGAAGTTATCGATCACGGCGCAACAAAAACTCACCACTGGCGGCACGATGTCCCCCACGCGGTTTATCTGATCTCGCTCGTGGTGGGCGATTTCGCGGTGATCAAGGACAATTACAAGGGTAAGCCGGTCAATTATTATGTACGCAAGGACCGCGCACACGACGCACGTTACTACCTCGGTAAAACGCCGCAGATGATGCAATTCTTCTCAGAATATACCGGCGTCGAATACCCCTACGATACCTACGATCAAACCGTTGTTGAGCTCTATACAGGGGCGATGGAGCATACGACCGCGACCACGCACAGCTTTATGCTGTTGCTCGACGAACGCGCCTCGCTGGACGTGGACATGGTTCCCGTCGTCGCGCACGAACTGGCGCACCAGTGGTTTGGCGATATGGTGACCTGCCGCGATTGGGCCAGCGCGTGGTTGAACGAAGGTTTCGCTACCTACTTCGAGGAACTCTGGACCGAGAGTGACCGGGGCAATGATCACTTCAAACTCTCCATGCTGGAGATGAAGCAAGTATACCTGCAAGAAGATACGAAGTATCGCCGCCCGATTGTGTACTATGTGTACGCGACCGATGGATTCGAGATATTCGATAGGCACACGTATCAGAAAGGCGGCTGGGTGCTGCACATGCTGCGTCACCAGCTTGGTGACGCAACCTTTCGCCGCGCGATCAAAGCTTATCTGGAACGCTACCGCTTCCGCGAGGTGATCACCTCGGATCTGGAACGCACCCTTGAAGAGGTTACGGGCCACAGCCTTGCCCAGTTCTTCGATCAGTGGGTACATCACGGTGGTTATCCAGCCTTCGAGGTGACCTACTCATGGGACGGTGAGCGCAAGCTGGCGAAGATCCATATCAAGCAAACGCAGCAGATCGATGAACTCACGCCATGCTTTGTCACGCCGGTCGATCTCACCTTTACCGTTCCTACTTCCGACGAGGCGGCAAAGGATGAAAACACGACCGAGACGCACGTTATTCCCCTGCGCGTACAGTTGGGTGAGGATGGACAGGTTGAATCAACTTTCTATCTTCCGTTAGAACGAGAACCGGTGATGATCCGTTTTGATCCTGACGGCTGGCTGCTTAAAACGCTCAAATTTGAGCGCTCATCCAGAATGATGCGCTATCAACTGGCTCACGATGCCGATATACTTGGGCGCATCGAGGCAGCAGAAGCGCTCGGTGAGCAAGGTGGCGAGGAAAACATTCAAGCGCTACAAACAGCTCTGCTCACCGATGCCTTCTGGGGCGTGCGCGTGGCCGCCGCGAAAGCACTGGGTACGATTGGTAGCGAGAACGCGCAAACTATCCTCCTGCGTGCCCTGCAAGAGCTTGATGCCAGAGCGTTCTCCCGCGTGCGTGCGGCCATAGCCGAGGCTCTAGGACGCTTTCAGGCGCCTCAGCAGGCCGAATTGGCCGGTCGCTCTGCCCAGGCCCTCAGCGCCTTGCTGGAAAAAGGCGATGTTAGCTACCTGGTCGAGGCCGCAGCAGCTCTGGCGCTGGGTAAAACCCGCACCGCCGAAACTGTTGACCTGCTGGTTAAGCTGCTTGAGCGCCCCTCGTGGAATGACATTGTGCAGCGTAGCATTTTCCCAGGTCTTGGGGCAAGCGGCGAAGATCGCGTTGTCGATATCATCGCCACCCATCTTGCCGACACACGGCGGCGTCCAACCTTCCGCATGGGCGCGGCCATGGGCATGAGAGCTATCGCGGAAGAGCGCCATCTCTACAGCGAGGAAGCCCGTCAGCGTGCCGTAACTGCCCTCTGTCACGCCGTCGAACATGACCCCTGGCAGGTCGTCAGAGCCATCTCGGCCAGCGCGCTGGAGACCTTCGGCGAGAAACGCGCCGTCGCTGCACTCGAACGAGCCGCCGGTCGTGAACCGGATACCAACGTACAGCTCAGAATGCGCATGGCCGCGAAAAAGCTGAACGCCGGAGACAAGACAGATGACCAGCTAAAACAACTACGCGCGGATCTCGAAAAGGTACAGGAGGAAAATCGCAAACTGAAGGAGCAAGTCAGCGCTCTCGAAGCGAAGATCAAGTAAATATA
>DATGKW010000008.1:0-6472 GCA_035294465.1 Ktedonobacteraceae bacterium
ACTCCATCTCACAAACACTGATCTATAGCAAATCCTTATCTTCCCTTGAGCCTTCCTTGAGAAATACACGCTACTGTGTAGGCAGCAAAAACTTTGTCGTCGCGGATTTTTTCGCCATACAAGGAGTAACTATGGCTCAACGGGAACACCATGTGAACAGGCGCTTCCGCGCGTTCTCTACAGCCGTGCTCGCCTGTCTGCTGATCGGCCCTTTGCTGGCGGCATGCAGTAGCACAAACCAGAATCAGAGCAGCGATAGTGGTATCCATAAGATCAAACACATCATTGTGATCATGCAGGAGAATCGCTCGTTCGATACCTACTTCGGCACCTATCCAGGAGCGGACGGTATTCCGATGAAGAACGGCGTGCCGACGGTTTGCGTCAACGACCCACAAACCGGACAATGCGTCAAGCCGTACTATAATCCCCAGGATTTGAACGGCGGTGGCCCTCACGGAGCTGCTAACGCGGCCGCCGACATCGATGGCGGCAAGATGGACGGCTTCATTGCCCAGGCAGAGAAGGGCCGCAAGGGCTGTCTCAACGTTACCAATCCCATCTGCACCAATACCAAAAGCATCGACGTCATGGGCTATCACGATGCTCGGCAGATCCCCAACTACTGGTCTTACGCGGAGAATTTTGTACTACAGGATCATATGTTTGAGCCAACCGCCTCCTGGAGCCTGCCCGCGCATCTCTTCATGGTTTCCGGCTGGTCAGCGGTATGCACTGTGGAAGACGACCCGGATAGCTGCGTCAACAATGACAAGCTCACCGGCAAACATAGCCAGGACGGCCCCGGCCAGGAAGACTACGCCTGGACCGACCTGACCTATCTGCTGCACAAGGATAACGTGAGCTGGGCTTACTACCTCGATCAGGGCACAGACGCGGACTGCCCCGACGATCAGATGGTCTGCAACGAGCCAGCGCAGAAAGTAAAGGTGCCAGGTATCTGGAATCCTCTCCCGAACTTCGATACAGTAAAGCAAGATGGGCAGCTTAACAATATTCAAGACATCTCGAACTTCAGCCTGGCGGCGAAAAACGGTACGCTGCCCGCCGTCTCCTGGGTAGTGCCCAACGGAACAAACAGCGAGCACCCGCCCGCGCTGATCAGCACAGGACA
This sequence comes from Ktedonobacteraceae bacterium, assembly GCA_035294465.1. Taxonomy (GTDB): domain Bacteria; phylum Chloroflexota; class Ktedonobacteria; order Ktedonobacterales; family Ktedonobacteraceae; genus Paraktedonobacter. The sequence continues at coordinate 1,136 of DATGKW010000008.1, forward strand.
AGCCTACGTAACAGGTCTGATTGACGCAGTAATGCAGGGGCCAGACTGGGATAGCAGCGCCATCTTCCTGGCCTGGGATGACTGGGGCGGCTTCTATGACCACGTGGTTCCACCAACCGTTGATCAGAACGGCTACGGCCTGCGTGTGCCCGGCCTCGTGATCAGCCCATACGCGAAAAAAGGCTACATCGACCACCAGACGCTCAGCTTCGATGCCTACCTCAAGTTTATCGAGGATGACTTCCTTAACGGCCAGCGCCTGGACCCCAAAACCGATGGGCGACCGGACCCGCGCCCAACAGTTCGCGAGGACGTGTCCATTCTAGGCAACCTGGTCAACGACTTCGATTTTTCGCAGACACCGCGCCCCCCGCTGGTCCTTCCGCTACACCCGGCCCCTGGACCAGCCTCGACCCCGTAGGCTGGGAATCTTTCCGATGAATGATGAGTTTTATGGCAAGAGCAATTGCCCTTGCCATAAAACTCATCATTCATCTTGACAGACTACCTGCGAAATTTGCTAGATTCAAGAAACGGGTACATCAAGCAGTCTGCCGAAAGCACACAAGAGTTTTTCTCCGCCGGAGATCAGGTCTGAAACCCCATCTCAGTTCCACCCAAAAAACAGGCCAGCCGCCTATATTTTTGCTGAGCAAAATCTGTTACAATAGAAGCACCAGTCTCTCCTGGTTTTTGAGCAGAGAAAGAGAAAGAAACAGCAGGTTGTTCTAGCGCATCTCTTTTATGAAATCCGCGAGATGGTCATGGAATGTAGTGACGCCCCTTGCACACGTCGCGGCCTATGCAACGCGCGCAAGGGATGTGGCCGTATTCTCGGATCTCATCCATTACAACAGAAAGGCAGGGTATCTTTCGTGGTCCTGGTTCCCCCTACTTCCATTAGCGTCCTGACGCCCGCGACCTCCGCCAACCTGGGACCAGGCTTTGATAGCCTGGGGTTAGCACTGCAGCTGTATAACCGTTTCGATGTCGAAATAGGGGGGCGTGATCCGTACACACCACAGATTGAAGTACACGGAGAAGCCGGCTCCGGCCTCTCGACAGGCCCGGATAATCTCTTCTTCCGGGCGTTCGCACTCCTTTTTGAACGACGCCAGGTAGCTTTGCCAGCGGTGAAGATCCGTATGACAATCAGCATTCCGCCAGGCTGCGGACTGGGCAGCAGCGCGACCGCAGTTGTCGGCGGGTTGATGGCTGCCAACGAGCTGCTGTCCATGCGGGATAGGTCGCTGGCCGTCCCCAAAGAAGACTTGCTGGCTCCTGCTGTGGAGATGGAAGCCGGCAATCATCCCGATAACGTAGCGCCCGCTCTGCTGGGCGGCCTGGTCGCGACAACAGTAGTTGACGGCGAGACACGCGCTGTCAAGACTCGTTTCCCGGACGTGTTGAAGGCGGTGGTTTTCACGCCTTCATTCCCGATGGATACAGTGGCCGGGCGCAAGCTGCTACCCGCTGCTTATCCCAAAGCCGATGTCACTTTTAATACGGGTCGCGTGGCGCTTTTGCTAACCGCCCTGCAAACCGGTCACTATGAAGTGATAGGCGAGGCTATGCAGGACCGGTTGCACCAGCCATACCGCCAGGCGCTTTTCCCTGCCATGCCCGCGATCATCGAAGCAGCTGTAGCAGCCGGAGCCTACGGCGCCAGCCTTTCGGGAGGAGGCTCCTCGCTGATTGCGCTGGCCAGCAAGAACTTTCATCCTATTCTGCAATCGATGCAAGAGACCGCTCGTTCTTTAGGAATAGAAGGCAAAGGCATGATTCTCTCGGCCGACCAGCACGGCGCGCGCATCATCGCTCCACATAAGCGATCACGCAAGAAAAAAGGATATTATCATGCCCCCGGCACATTGGTATAATTGATGAAAGGATAGAAGCTCCGTTATGGGGATCAACTCTGTGGATAGTGATATTTCCGGGAACGCTGAACAACCCGGTCAGGTAAAAGGCGTTGCGCTTCAGGACGCCCTGGTAGATCTTTCTTTGCGCTGCGTGGAATGTGGTGCGCTCTACCCCGGCTCTGAGGCAATGCCGCGCTATCGCTGTATGTGCGGCGGAGTGCTGGATGTTGAAGCTTCGTTTAGCCCGCCCACACACGACACGGCGCAGGCCAGAGAGGTCGCAGAAGACACCTCTCCGCTTTCTGGCGCGGCCTGGCGCCAGCTCTTCGATGAGCGTGCCTGCACTTCACCCTGCTGGTCACTCAATTCCGGCACTCTGCTGGCTGACCGCAGCGGAGTCTGGCGCTATCGCGAGTTGATCTTGCCGGTACATGCGTCCTCGATTATCAGCCGCCCCGAGGGCAATACCGGCCTCTATCCCGTGGGCCTGAAAAATTGCGATGAGAGCAGGATCGGGCATCGGCAGATTGGCGTGTTTGCCGGCCTTGAGCATTTCTTCCTGAAGCATGAGGGAGAGAATCCTACAGGGAGTTTCAAGGATCGCGGGATGACGGTTGGAGTGACGGTTGCATGTTTGCGCGGTGCGCGCGCGGTGGCCTGCGCCTCGACCGGGAATACCTCGGCCTCGCTCGCCTCCTACGCCGCTCAAGCCGGTATGCAAGCCATCGTTTTTTTGCCGGCCGGCCAGATCGCCGGCGGCAAGCTGGCCCAATCCCTCGCCTATGGCGCAACCACAATTCAGATCAAGGGCGATTTCGATGCCGCGATGCAACTGGTGGAACAGGTCTGCAATGAAATGGGCATCTACCTGCTCAATTCGCTCAACCCGTTTCGTGTAGAGGGGCAGAAGGCTATCGGGCTAGAGATCCTGCAGCAGCTTGACTGGCAGGCCCCGGACTGGCTGGTGCTGCCCGCGGGCAACCTGGGCAATACTTCGGCCATCGGCAAGGCATTTCGCCAGGCACATCAGCTTGGCTTGATCTCTCATCTGCCGCGCATCGCCTCTATCCAGGCCACCGGGGCCGACCCATTCTATCGCAGCTTCAAACAGCAATTCGCGCGGCGCGAACGCGTCCAGGCCCATACTGTGGCTACGGCGATCAAAATTGGCGATCCCGTGAGCTATACACGCGCGCGCAGGGTAATCGAGGAGAGCAATGGGCTGGTCGAAGAAGTGACCGATGAAGAGATCCTGGCCGCAAAAGCCGTCATAGACCGCTCAGGAATTGGCTGCGAACCGGCCTCTGCTGCTGCTCTAGCGGGAACAAAAAAGCTGGTTGAGGCCGGCATTATTCAACGTGATGAACGAGTCGTAGCTGTGCTCACCGGCCACCTTCTCAAAGATAGTCAGACGGGCATCCCCCAAAATGTGACCGGCCAAGCCATCGAGCCAACGCTGGACGCGGTGAAGAAAGCATTGGACGGTACCCGATAAAGCATAAAGTGGATGGTGGCTATGAGTGCTGCTGATACTATCAGTCCTTCGCAAGTAAAACAGCCGGGACAACTGGCTCGGCTCCATATCTGGCAGATACTACTTGAATGGCTGGCAACCTGGGAGCTGTATCCCATTATTGGAGCCGCTCTTTTCCTGCGTCTTTATCACTTTACTGCCACAGAATTTGATGCTGACCAGGCTGTAATTTTTGGGATGGCACGAGGCGCTGTCATGCACGGCTTAATACCGCTGACAGCTAATGCCTCCTCTATTGGGACTATGAATCCGCCTGCAACCATTTATTTACTCATGCTTGGGGCGATCTTCTCCTCCAGCCCCTATTCCGGCCTGCTAGTCGTAGGTATTCTGAATGTGCTGGCAGCCGTTCTCACCTATATAGTAACGCGCCGCTACTACGGACGCATCGCGGGTACCATGGCGGCTCTCCTTTTTACCGTAGATCAGCTCATAGTCCTTTACAGCCGCCTTATATGGAATCAGAGTCTGCTCGCTCCTTTTGTGCCTCTCTTTATTTTTGCTCTGCTGTGGGGTGTTATTGAGCGCCGGCAGGGCTGGCTGGCTCCAGCCGTGGTACTCTGGGGTCTAATGATTCAACTGCACGGTTCGGCTGTTCTTCTGGCCATCCCCCTGGCGGTGGCCTGTGTGCTGGCCTTTAAGACCCTGCGCTGGCGAGATATCTTTCTCGCCACCGGCCTTCTGGCTCTAGTATACGTCCCCTTTCTTATCTGGGAGCCTGCTACGCATTTTTCTGATATATCGATCTTACTCAATAATATACACAGCAAATCGTCTATTGATGGGCAAGCTCTGCACACCTACCTGGATTTCCTCAGTCCCTATCCTCCTGTACCGGGCAATTTACTTCCCTGGCAATCTGTCCTTTTCTGGGGATTGCGCTGGGGAGGTAGAGGGACAGATGTCCTGGCTCTCTGTGCCTTTGTCTTTGCTCTATGCGCGGCTTGCCTGAGCGGATGGGATTTGCTGCGTTTTGCCCCGCGCGGAGCGAAGTGGCAGACGAGGCCCGACGAGTTCTCGGCAACGCCCTGGGGGCAGTTGCAGAGGTGGTGGATTGATCTTTTGTCAACCCCATGGCGATGTGGATTACTGGTTCTCCTGGCCTGGCAGATTGGACCGGTGATTCTCCTCTCTCGGCACTCACTGCTTCTCTACCATTACTATCTGCTCGTGCTGATGCCCGGCCCCTTTATGCTGATCGGGATACTTTTCGCTCAGGTGATAGCGTGGCTGCGCCAAACCAGGTTTCCCTGGTCCCGCGCTCGCTATCTGATTTACTCTCTCATGGTTGCTCTGGTGCTGGTACAGTTTGCAGGATCGTTCACCAGAACCCTTGACGAGACCGATGGCGCATACGCTCATAGTTTTGCCTATAATACTTTGCAAGATTTGCAAAATGCATTGAATGAGGCTGACCAGCTAGCTCGAACTCACCATTTTCATCATGTATATATAGATACAGATCAGTACACTCATGCAGCTTTGGCCTATCTGTCCGGCCAGATGCAAACGCCTCACACTGTGCTCAGCGGCTCGCATTGTCTCCTCCTGCCCGATCCAGCGCAGGGTCCAGCGCTGATGCTGCTGGGACCGGCAGATACGTTTGACACGGCTCTGCTCACTCACTTCGCTTCGACGATGCTTGTGAGCGAGCCGCCGCGCCTGGGAGGGGCACCTTTCCATCTCTATATTGTGCAGCCACTTACCACTACGCCAGAAGCGGCCTCGTTTGTGAACGCTTTGACTCTGGACAGAGGCCGGCCAGCTTCGTTTAGCTGGCATGATCCTGCCCAACAGACTGCTTCAACTGAGCATTTCCTCGCAACTTCCTGGACAAATCTCGCGCAGTTGCCAGCAGCGTATGGCACCACCTACACCTATCATTTGCGAGCAACTTACGCCGGCAACGGCACTGATGGCCAGACCGGCGCGGCCGATTGT
>DATGKW010000009.1:0-34659 GCA_035294465.1 Ktedonobacteraceae bacterium
GCAAAGCAGCTCGCACCCGCCGCGCTGGCTCTGTTTGCCAGCATGTCGCCCGCTGACCAGCGCCACTCGCTGCGAGTCTGCCGGGGCTTGCAGGCGCGCGGCTGGAGCGATCAGGATATCTTGACAGCGGCACTATTACACGACGTTGGGAAAGCCGGTGGCCGCGTGTCCTTCTGGGCACGTCCGATCATCGTAATCGGCAAGCGGCTGACTCCTCGCCTTTTAACGAGCCTGGCGGTCTATCCAGTTGAGCGCGCGCATTTACCTCGCTGGCGGCGTGCTCTGAGCTACGCATGGTGGCATGCCGAAGTTGGTGCGGACCTCGCTGCCGCTGCCGGTTTGAGCGAGCGTGCTGTGCATTATATTCGCATGCATCACCGGCCCGATAGCCCTGAACTGGCTGCACTGCACCTTATAGACGAGGTCTCTTGAATCATGCTTGAACAGACCACACGGACCCAGAACGAAACCGGGGAGACGCCCCTCAATGAAACCGGCGAACAGGCCCGCTACGTTGTGCGCCTGCCTGTCTTTGAAGGCCCGCTTGATCTGCTCCTCCATCTGATCGAGAAGCGGCAGATGGAAATCACCACAATCTCCCTGGTCGCAGTAACCGACCAGTATATCGAGTACTTGCGCCAGTGGCAGGACCATCCTGAGCAGATGCCCCTAGCCAATATGTCCGCCTTCCTCTCCATCGCCTCACGCCTGCTTTTTATTAAATCGCAGAGTCTGCTGCCGCATAGCACAAAAGAAGATGTGACATCTGAAATGGATGATGCCGCCGCTATGGCTGAAGAGCTGCGTACACACCTCATGGAATACAAAATCGCTAAAGAGATCGCAAACCACCTGCGCCAGCGTGCCGAAAAGGGTCTGCAAACCTACAGCCGCTCAAGCCTGCTCGCCGGAATCGAGGCCCAGCTCGCCTGGACTCCTCCTACCCTTACCGGCCTTGAAGTCGCTTCGCTCGCCCAGGTCTTTGCGCGCCTGCTCGAACTGCACGCGCGCGACGAGGCTAGCGGTGAAGAGCTGATGCCCCTGGCCCGTGTACGCGTTAGCCAGCGTATCGCCGAGATCCGTGAGTTTCTCAGCGAGCGCAGCACCATCTACCTTTCAGAAATCCTCGAAGGAGAACTCTCGCGTTTTGTCATTATCGTGACCTTCCTGGCTGTGCTGGAACTCTGGAAACACGCGCGTATCGTCGTCAAGCAGGAGAAGCTCTTCGGCCCTATCTTGCTCGAACGAGGCGAGAGGTGGGAAGAACGCGACCTGGTGATTGAAGACGAGTATTGATAGTACGCAGGCAAGCAGCGCCGCTACATTCCATGTGATCGATTCTTTTCGAGAGGAATCAAACGCTGCTGAATTTGCTCCAACGTAGGAATGCCACTGATCCCCGGCTGCTCGATAGAGAGAGAGGCCGCGCAGTTGGCGAAGTTCATAGCCGCGTGCGGAGCGCGGTGCTGGTGGAGATGGACAAGAAAAGCGGCAGCGAAGACATCGCCAGCCCCGGTCGGATCGACTTCGTTGGCGGGATAGGCTGGAAAATGCGTAGTCGTGCCGCGCTCGAACAGGGTAGCCCCACGCGGTCCATCGGTCGCGATAAGCAGTGGGACATACATACTCCACCTGGAGAGCAGTTCATTGACTGTATCGCGCCGATTCTGCGCGAAGGGCAGCAGGTCGTCGCAGCTGAGAATCAGCACATCGAGCAGAGGAAGAATCTCTTCTGCGGCCTCCCAGGGTGTGGGCCAGACACGGCCATCGAAATCCCAGCGGCGCAGCCAGCCCTGGGGTGTCGCCGCCAGCAGCGAGCCAGGCCGGCGGGGCAGGTTACGAATGAGGAAAGGAGGAATCTCCTGGGCCAGTGGAGCGAGCAAGATAACAGGGGCACTCAGCCAGGCTGGGGGAATATCTACGAGCGCCAGTTCAGGAGCGCGCGCACGCAAGAACTGTACGCGAAAACCGTTTGCATAGCTATTCTCGAACGCCGTACTCACAGGAACACGGCGGACGGCCAGAGCAATGCCCGGCAACGCTTCAGAAAGGGGCAGAGTTTCATCCGCGCATGTCACAATCGCCGAGGCCAATCCCAGGTGATAGGCGGTCAGGGCGGCAAAAGTTACCGTGCCACCGAGCGTGAAATCACCTCCCGGCAGGAGATCACGTGTAACATGCCCGATGGCCAGAAACGCAGGAGAAAAATTGCTGTCTATCGTCCAACCCGTTTCAGTGAAATGACTACGCGCCGGGCATCGCCCTCGCCAATGCTCTCCGTGCTGATATCGTTGCTATCGGCCAGCGCGATATGCACAATGCGCCGTTCGTGTGGCGGCATGGCTTCAAGCGCGATCGAGCGGCGATAGTTGCGCACCTGTTGAGCCACGCGCAGGGCCAGAGAACGCAGATTCTCCTCGCGACGCTCGCGATAGTTCTCCGCGTCCACGATAATGCGCATGCGATGCTTTGTTCGATGACTGACAATCAAGCTGACCAGAAGCTGGAGAGCAGCGAGCGTTTCACCTCGCCGTCCAATCAACAGGCCAAGATTCTCGTTGATCCCCTGAATATTCAGCGTCAGCGGGTTTTGTGAACGCACCTGGATGGCCGCACGAATATTCATATACTGCAAAATATGTTGCAAAACATCGACAGTGACAGCAATATCCTCATTGCTGGGGTGTTCGACCTCCTGTATCTCGCCTTCCGCCACTGAGATATTCTCCACCTCCGCAGCGACCTGGTCCAGAGGTAGAGCAGACTGATATGCCTCGTCCTCGAACTCCTCACCTCCTTCAAATCCCTCGTCCTCAAACTCTTCTTCGTCCTCACCTTCACTCAGCTCTTCTTCCGTATACAACTCCTCATCAGCATCGTCGGGACCAAGGAGCGCGTCGGCCATTTCAGGGGTAATTACTGCGCTGCCACGAGGGGGAAGAACCGTCACACGAATGCGAGCCTCTTTGCCACCCATGCCAAAAGTACTACGCGTAGGCTCTTGTAAAATAGTGACCTCTACCTCGTCACGGCGTTTATGCAAACGAACCAGGGCTTGCAACAGGGCGTCGTCAACACTTTTGCCACTTACCTCAATGCTTTCCACGATTTTGTTGCCTCCATATATCTTTCTATCGTGAACGGGCCTTTTGAGGCCCGCATGCGATGGTATCCTGCGCTCTTTTCCTCTCACTAACTATGCGATGGGTCGCGTCTGGGAGTAGTGCCGTAACGTTGCGTTTTCGCTTTATTTGAACGGCGGTGACGCCGGGCATACGAACCGGATGACCTCTTCGAATAGCCATTGACTCGCGTAGTGCGTTCAGATAGGGCTGTCGAGTCAGAATCGGCCTCATTGTTTAGCAAAGCTTTTTCCTGCCGCCCATCACCGAAGTACGCCTTGCTATCACTCTTAGGGACACTGCCGCCGCTGGTAGCCAGGCCAGGAGTGCCAAAACTGAACAGCGAACCCCAACCGGTCACAAAGTACTGCTGTACCATACTGAAGATCGAAGAGGTCGTCCAGTAGAGAGCCAGGCCGGCCGGGAAGTTCAGAGCAACGAAGAACGTGATGAACGGCATCACAAACGACATAATCCGCATCTGCTGTGCCATCATATCCGACTTCTGGCCCGATTGCTGAGTTGTACGGGCCTGGGACATGCGCAACTGAGCAAAAGTAGCCAGACCAGCCAGAACTGGCAGAATATGCGTCGGATCAGGATTCGCCAGCGAGATCCACCAGTTATGGTTGATAAAGGTGAACCAGCGCAGATCAAAGCTAGGCAGCACACTGAACTTGGGCAGGAACGGATAGATGTACTGGTTGACAGCATTCACTGTCAGGTGGCCACCGGAAGGAAGCGCCAGTCTCAGGGCATAAAACAGCCCGTAGAGGATTGGCAATTGGAGAAGAAGCGGTAGACAGCCGGACAAAGGATTAATGTTATATTCCTTATATAATGCCTGCATTGCCCGGTATTGCGCTTGCTGATCTCCAGCGTACTTCTTGCGGATATCAGCTATCAACGGTTGGACGGCCTGAGTAGCTTTCGTCGAACGCAGCTGCTTGAGTGTCAGTGGGAAAAGGCACAGACGGATGATCAGCGTCAACACGACGATGGAAAGACCCAGATCACTGAAGACGTGATTCAGCAACATGAGCACATTAAAAATCGGAAAAGTCAGGATAATATTAAAAAAGTAACCTATCTCGCCCACGAGATCTTTCCTACCTTCCTCAATCTAGTCAGCCGAGCCGTTCTGGGACCGGATCGTAGAGATCACCGTGATAAAAGGGATGGCAGCGGCCGATCCGTTTGATTGCCAGCCAGCCGCCCCGGAAAAAACCAAAACGTTGAATAGCCTCATACCCATATTGCGAGCATGAGGGAGTAAACCGACACGATGAAGGTAGAATGACCGACAGCGTGTTTTGATATACACGAATGAGAAAAAGAGCGACGTATTTCACTGCCTGTCCCTTATCTGGGTTCTTTAACCATCTCTTTCCTGCCTGTGAAGCGGGGCGAGCAAGCTCGCCCGGCGCAACAACACAGGAACATCCTGTTTAAGCGTATGCAGGTCAGCCGCAAGTGTTTCGTCTCTGGCGGTGAACACAATATCCCAGCCGGGAGCTAAGCCCGACAAAAAGGGCCTGACCGCTTCACTAAGCAGGCGTCTCATACGATTCCGCTCGACCGCGTACTTTGAGACACGTTTGCTGACCACGAACCCGATCCGTAGCTGTGCTACATCATTTGGTATCCATGCAAGGGTAAGCAGCCTGGAGGATACACGCCGTCCCTGCTGCCTGACTCTCTGAAACTCTCTACTTTTTCGCAAGCGTAATGCACGTTTGAGTGCCACTTTATTTTGAAGACGAACGGTTATAACAACGCAATTCTAAACTGTGAGCTTCCAACGGCCTTTAGCACGGCGAGCTTTCAGGACACGCCGACCATTGCGAGTCGCCATGCGCTTCAAGAAACCATGTTCGCGTTTGCGCGGAATGCGCTTGGGTTGCCAGGTACGTTTCATAAAAAGACCCTGTACTCCTCCACCTGAAATTGTCTTGTAAATTATAGCGGCTAAACCTCCAGGCTGTCAATGTAACTTTGCAAGCCTGGGACCATCGCATCAATCCGCCAGCGGCCTGGACCTGCTGGTTGTCCTTTCGCCTCCGCTTGCCTCATGAACTATATACGGAGAATCGCCACTTGAGGTTCCTTCTACCAGCGTAACTTTTCCTTGAGGCTGATATACCTGTGGTTGCCAATGATCAAGTGATCTACCAGCTCGATATCCAGCAGCTTGCCCGCTTCAACCAGCTGCTCTGTCACCGCGATATCTTCCGGGCTGGGCGTCGGGTCGCCACTTGGATGATTGTGACAGACAATGACGGCGGGACAATTGCGTGCGATCGCCGGGCGAAAGATCTCCGCCACGCGCAGCACAGAGCTATTCACCGTTCCCCTGTAGCGATTACTATTTTCAACCACTTGATTCTTTGTGTCAAGTACTAATATCCTCATCTGTTCATGATCCAGGTGAGTCATTTCGACCATCACCAGATTGGCCGCGTCACGCGGCGATTTGATCTGATATCTCTGGTCAAGCTCTTCACGGCTCAGGCGTTTGCCGATCTCCAGAGCGGCCTTTAGCTGGGCAGTTTTTGCGAGGCCGAGACCATGCATCTGGCATAGCTCGCCAAAATCACTGCTTACTAACCCGCCCAGACCACCATACCTGACCAGCAGCTTGCCCGCTAACTCCAGCACATTATCGCGCGTGGTACCGGTGCGCAGGATAATCGCTAAGAGTTCCGCGTTAGAGAGCGCCTGGGGGCCGTATATCTGCAAACGCTCGCGAGGCCGCTCAGCGCTGGGCATATCATGAACTGTGGCGTGGTATTCCAGGCGTCTGGGCGCTTTGGATGGGTCAAAGTCATCCGTCTTGGAAGTGCTCAAGGCCATACAGATTCCCCTTCCATCATGACAATCACACATAGAAATTTATCTGAGTATACCAGAAAGCAGTAAAAAATGCAAGAAATAAATAGACAAGCAAGCAGCATTTTAGCGGTATCATCTTGCCAGCGGCAGCGATTTGAGATACTATTACAGCATGCAAATTTGTGGCCGTCCTAAGACAGTTGAAATTTCCTTTGCTCAGAATACGGCCCGGCATGTTATCTCAACGCATATTTGCACAAAAATACAGGTCAGGAACGATCATCATGATAGAATCGCAAGATTTGCTGGCGGGACTCAATGAGCCACAGCGCGAGGCCGTTACGACGACAGAGGGGCCGGTGCTGATTCTGGCCGGACCGGGCAGCGGGAAGACTCGCGTGATTACGCACCGCATCGCTTATCTTGTACGCGAGCGGGGCGTGTCTCCCTGGCGCATTCTGGGCGTGACCTTTACGAACAAAGCCGCGAAAGAAATGCGCGAGCGCCTGGAGCGGCTGGTGGGCATCAACGAGTCAAAGGAGATGCACATTGGTACCTTCCACGCCATCTGCGCGCGCGTGCTGCGGACCGAGGCCGATTATCTGGCCCCGCTTGGCTTGAATCGCTCGTTCGTGATTTTCGATACAGACGATCAAGCCACGCTGATTAAGCAAGCGATTAAAGACCTGGACCTGGATGAGAAACAATACCGCCCCTCGACTCTCCAGGGATTGATCTCGCGTGCGAAAAATGAGATGCGCAACCCCGATCAAATGGCCGAGCTGGCGACGAAATACATTGAAGAAGTGGCGGCGCGGGTCTATAAGCGATACCAGCGCTTGTTGCGTGCGAATAACGGCGTGGACTTTGACGACCTGCTGATGATTACGGAACGGCTCTGGCGCAGCGAGCCGGAAGTGTTGAGGCGCTATCAACACCGCTGGCACTATATCCACGTAGATGAGTTTCAGGATTGTAACCTGACTCAATATAAGCTCATCCGCCTGCTAGGCTATGGCACCGATGACCGGCGCGAGGGTCGGGGCAACGTCTGCGTTGTTGGGGATGATGATCAGATGATCTATACCTGGCGCGGGGCCAGCGCGGAGAACGTGGTGCGTTTCGAGGAGGATTTTCCTCAACGCAAGCTCATCCTCCTGGAGCAGAATTATCGCTCGACCCAGAATATCCTTGACGCTGCCCGCAACGTAGTGCAGCGCAACCGCCTGCGCAAAGACAAGCGTTTGTGGACCGCTTTGGGCACCGGCGAAAAGATCACGCTGCACGAAGCGTATAACGAAGAAGAAGAGGGATCCTGGATCGCGCACGAGATCCAGCGCCTGCTGGCTCGCGGCGAGGTTGAGCGCCGGGGGGATATCGCGGTCATGTATCGTACCAACGCGCAATCACGCGCCCTGGAAGAGCAGTTTATGCGCTCGAATATTCCTTATAAAGTCATCGGCAGCCGCAAGTTCTATGAGCGCAAAGAGATCAAAGATATGCTTGCCTATCTGCGTCTGCTGGCCAATCCTCATGATGATCTGAGCTTGCAGCGTATTATCAACGTGCCCAACCGCAAAATTGGCCCCAAAAGCGTCGGCGAATTGCAGCGCTGGGCCAACGACCAGCATATTTCACTCGCTGAAGCGGTTCTGCGAGCCGATCAGCATCCCACATTGGGCAAGGCTGCGAAAAACGCTCTGCAAAGCTTTGCCGCTCTCCTGGCCGATCTTACAATGTCTATGGAGGAACTGCGCCTGCCCGAACTGCTCGACCGCATCGCCGAACGCAGCGGTTACGGTCCCGACCTGCGCGAAACGCCCGAAGGAGAAGAGCGCTGGAGCAACGTACTGGAGCTGCGCCGAATGGCTACCGACTATGCTGAGATCGAAACGGGCGTGGCTCTTGAGCTTTTTCTGGAGAATGTCGCGCTTGTGGGCGGCGCAGACACCACGCAGACCAGCGAGGACGGGAAGCTGATTCAGGAAGAGAACAAGGATGCCGTTACGCTGATTACGCTGCACGCGGCCAAGGGTCTGGAGTATCCGGTGGTTTTCATCGTCGGTATGGATGAAGGTTCGCTGCCGCACGCGCGTTCTGTAGACAAACCAGAGCAGTTGGAAGAAGAGCGCCGCCTGGCCTATGTGGGTTTTACCCGTGCCATGCGCAGGCTCTATCTCGTGCGAGCCTACCGGCGTTCTTCCTTTGGCGAGGCTCAGGTAACGGAGCCATCGCGCTTCCTGGAGGATATTCCCCTGGATCTGATTTCCAGCCCCGGTTATGGGAAAGCCACGCAGGTAGGTGGCCTGCGTTCGATTCCTGGACGGCGCACAAGCTGGGAAGAAGATTACAACCAGGACCCGTATACCCCCCGGGAGAGCGGCCGTGTCTATGGTTCAGGCAAACCTGGCACCCCGCAGTGGAGCTCGCGCCCATCGACTCCTCCCAAAGCGCCCACCATGCCGCCCACGCGCAAGAGCGGCGGTGAGAAGCGGCCAACCCTGCCACCTCGCACACTGCCATCCTCCCTTACGCCTGCACAACCCAGGGAGCAGCAATACAAACCGGGTGATCGGGTTAGCCACGCGATATTCGGCGAAGGGGTGGTGCTCAAAAGCGAAATGGAAGAGCAGACCGAGTTCGTCGAAGTGCAGTTCCAGGGTAAGCATGGCAAAAAGCGCTTGAGTATGGACTTTGCCAGGCTTGAGAAGCTCTAGTTCCAATCCCCACAAGAAAAGACATTGATCTCTTTTCTTGAAGAGGCGTGTACAGACGAGACACAGGCCGGTCGGGTGTCTGTGTCCTAAAAATCCTCTTGGAGCAGTGTTTCGTACAAAAAGTTCGTGATCATCGCTTCAACATCATCCAGCCGGTTCTGAAAGAAGTGATCAGCGCCGATGACCGGGATCAGGCTTTTGGGAGCGGGAACTCGCTCGAACCACATGCGAGTTAATTCAAAAGGCGCCTGCTCATCAAGGGTTCCGTGGATGAACAGCTTTGGCTTGTGGCAGCCGGCCAGGTGATCGCTGCCAAACATCCTGGCCGGGGTCCCCAGACCAATCATCGCCTGGACGCGATCATCCGTACAAGCCACACGCAGGCCCACCCAGGCACCAAAGGAGAAGCCAGCCAGCACGACCGGCAAGCCGGGATAGCGATGACTCAGAAACTCCAGGGCATAACGCACATCATCCATTTCTCCGCGCCCCTCGTCGTACACGCCCGTACTATGCCCCACGCCTCGAAAATTAAAGCGCAGAGCTGGCAGACCCAGCGTTTGCAGTACCTGAGCAGTTTTAAAAACGACCTTGTTGTGCATCGTTCCGCCGCCGAGGGGATGAGGATGGCAGACAAGCGCCGCGTAACGCAGTTCCACTCCCGCCTCTTCAGGCTTCAAAATGCCTTCCAGATGCCCCGCTGGCGTCGAGATATTCACATGTAGTACCTGGCCGATGACGCACCTTCCTTTCTAGCCAGCGCGAATAATGGCATTTCCACCGCAACAGAACGATAAATAGTATAGCACGTTGGAAGAGGTCGGCAAAAAGGGACATACAGGAATCCGCACTCCCTACCAGGCGTTTTTGCCTCCTTCTCTGTCTATAATAACGCGAAGGAAACAACACATTCTTGAGCATGCCCTTGACAAGATGTAAGAAAGTTCGTAATAATCGATATATACCTTTTAAGCATCATTCTTGTAGAGAAGGACTGCCGATGCAAACCTATGGCTCTCATGCTTATCCAGGCCGGCTTTTTGTTGTTGAAGGAGTAGATGGATCGGGCAAAAGTACACAAATTGCGCTACTTCGCCAGTGGTTGATCAGCGAAGGATATACGGTATTCTTCAGCGAATGGAACTCTTCACCTCTGGTGAAAAAGACGACCAGCAAAGGCAAGAAGAAACAATTACTCACTTCCACGACTTTCAGCCTGATTCATGCCACGGATTTTGCCGACCGCACGGAACATGATATTATCCCTCCGCTCAAGGCCGGGGCTATCGTGCTGGCGGATCGCTATATCTACACGGCCTTCGCGCGCGATGTAGCGCGCAATGTGGACCGCCAGTGGGTACGTGAACTTTATCAATTCGCGGTGAAACCAACAGTGGCTTTCTACTATCGCATTCCTCTAGAGATCTCACTGAGCCGCATCCTGAGCGGGCGCGCGGAACTCAAATATTACGAAGCCGGGCTGGATCTGGGCTTGAGTAGTGACCCACAGGAAAGCTTCAGGCTCTTTCAACAACGTATCGTATCCGAATACGAAACGATGGTAGACGAGTTTGGCCTGACGGCGATGGACGCAACACTGCCGATTCCAGAACAGCAGCGGCGCATGCGCGAGATTATCCTTCCCCACCTCCAGGGAGTGCGTCGGATGCGCTCCTCTGCAAAAGAAGCGGCCTGGGCTGGCCTGGCGCGGGAGATGCGTCCATCGCGCCCGTAAACGCTAAAAAGAGAGACGAAATGACAGAACTGGTCTTCTATGGCATCGATGCAATTCATTTAAAAGAGCGCGACGAACTTTTGCCTGGCCGCCTGATCGTTATCGAGGGAACCGATAGCGTTGGTCGTTCAACCCAGCTGCGCCTGCTGCGTCCCTGGTTGGAAAGCAGCGGCTACGCCGTGGCTGACACTGAAATGACGCGCTCAGAACTGGTTGGCGCCGGGCTAAAACAGGCCAAAGAGGGTCATACACTTGGAACGATCACCCTCAATCTCTTCTACGCCACAGATTTCGTTGATCGCTTTGAAAGCCAGATCCTTCCCGCCCTGCGCGCAGGTTTTATTGTCCTGACCGACCGTTATATCTACTCGCTGATAGCCCGCGCGCTAGTACGAGGAGCCAATCCTCAGTGGATTCGCTCCATCTATGGCCTGGCGCTCAAGCCCGACGCCATTTTCTACCTCAAGATTAGCCTCGAAGATCTGATCCCGCGCGTCCTGCAGAAAGGCGGGTTTGACTACTGGGAATCGGGCATGGACATGCGCCTGGGCGATGATCTCTTTGAAAGCTTCGTGAACTACCAGACGCGTCTGCTGGCCTGCTTCGATGACCTGGCAGCCGAATACGATTTCCAGGTACTTGATGCCAGTCTGCCTGTAGATGCCCTGCTGGAACAATTGAAGAAACGCATTATTCCACTGCTGCCATAGTGCAGGCTATTTTGCATCCCAGCTATTGGCCTCTTCAACCTCATAACCCGCGTCACGCAAGCGCTGCAGCAATTGCTCGCACTGGGCACGGTCGCGTGTTTCCAGAGTGAGCGTCTCCTCGCGCTGCATGATGGGCAACCGGTTGGAAATACGCTGGTGGCGCACATCGATAATGTTGATGCGCATATCAGCGATAATCGCGAGCAGGCGCATCAATTCGCCAGGGCGGTCAATCAAGCAGGTGTGAATTACAAAGTAGCGTCCTGCCGCAGCCAGGCCGTGTTCGATAAAGCGCCCGACCAGGTTAATATCGATATTTCCGCCGGTCAGCGGCACCAGCACCTTTTTGCCGGGCAACTTGAGCGTACCACTTAGCAGCGCGGCCACTCCTACCGCCCCGGCCCCCTCAACCAGCATCTTATTGCGCTCCATCAAGAAGAGTACCGCGCCGATAATCGCCTCATCTTCGACCACTACCACATCGTCAACCAGCCGCGAGATAATCTCGAAAGTCATTTCACCGGGTCGTTTGACCGCGATCCCATCGGCGATGGTAGAGATGGCAGGCAGGGTACGCAGTTCGCCCGCGTCAAGAGCGGCGCGAGTGCTGGCTGCGCCTGCCGCCTGCACGCCAATTACCGTGATATTTGGGCGCAGCGCCTTTGCCGCGATGGCGATGCCAGAGATCAAACCACCACCTCCGACGGGCACAACCAGCGCGTCGGCGTCCGGCAAATCGCTGAGCATCTCCAGGCCCAGCGTACCCTGTCCTGCGATTACATCGGGATCGTCGAAAGCATGCACAAAGGCGGCCCCGGACTCTGCTTGCAGTTCCAGGCAGCGTTGGTAGGCATCGTCATAGGTTACGCCGTACAGCACGACCTGCGCTCCATAGCCCTGGGTAGCCATGACTTTGGCCAGCGGAGCCGCTTCTGGCATCACAATCGTGCAGGGGACGTTCGCCTGAGCAGCGGCGATGGCCACGCCCTGCGCATGGTTGCCCGCTGATGCCGCGATCACGCCTCGCTTGCGCTCTTGCTCGCTCAGCCGCGAAACTTTAAAGCTAGCGCCGCGCACCTTAAATGAGCCGGAGCGCTGCATATTCTCAGCTTTTAGATAAATATCTGCATGTGTAATCTCGTGCAACGTGCGAGAGGGAGCAAGCGGGGTATGATGAAGGCGAGGCTTGAGGAGTTTATGGGCCTCCCAGATATCGGCAATCGTGACTGGCGAGCGATGAGTAAGTGTAGTGGTTGCGGCAGGGCTGTCAGCCGTTTCGCTTTCTGGCGGAGCAGTGACAGTGGGTGTATTATCCTCAACTGAGCGCATGACGTGATACGGTCCTTCTTCTTAATTATTCCCGCGCTGGATCATACCACGAACGCTGTGGCCGGCCAAATATAAATTATGTGGGCTATTATAGCGCAAGTGAGAGGAAGAAACAACCTTCGCAAGATCAGGGAGAAAGAGTTAAGAATCCGACACCTCTTTATTGATCGGCACAATCTTTTGTAAGAGATCATCTATCTGCTCTTGCTCCAAGCCCTGTGCATCTCCTTGCACAGTAACATCGCGCTGAAAGAGGAGAAATCGGGACGAAGAGAGAGCAGGCCAGATACGCAGATGACCGTCGAAATCTTTCCCTGCTGTAGAAAAAGATAACCGCGCAATATGGAAGAAGCTGCTCACGAAGTATACATACGATCTACTATTCTCAAAACAGAAGCGCCTCCATCTGATAGTGGAGGCGCTTCTGTTTTGAAAGATGGTATCAGTCGCGTGTGCGGAAGATCTTCACACGCCGGAACGGCTCTTTGCCACGGCTGCGCGAGCTGAGATTGTAGCGGGTAGCCATCTGGTGCTGCAAGCGACGAATATAGGCGTTGGCCGGAGCCAGTTCAGCCGTCGTCAGGCCCTTGTTCAGCACCTGGTGAATGGCGTCCTCGGTCTCCAGCAAGGCCCGCGTCGTATCATCCTTCGCTGTGCCATCATTGTCCTCGTCAGTCTCCTCGGCTTCGCCCGGCTGGCGCTCCGTAGGGAGGTTGTAGATGCGCGCCAGCGCGTGCTGCATCTGGGCAATGGTATTATTTTTCAGGATGATGATCAACTTCTGATCCTGCTCGGCCTCCTGCAAGCGCTCCGGCTGGCGGCGATAATAGTTCTTTAACGTGACGACCGCGTCGGCATCGGCCTGGTTTTTTGCCACAATGATCGGTACACGCAACTGGCGAGCTGCTTCTGTCAGGCGGTCGCGGCTAACCCCGAAAGGATAGACACGCAGCGTCTTCATGATCGGCAGGCGCTCGATCTCACCCTCTGGTGCGTAGATACCCTCTTCTGCAGGGATAGCACGCGCCAGCGTGACCACCTCGGTACCATTCTGCCCCCGAACATCACCGGGAGCAGTACCTGTGGGTGCGAGAGCATGCACCTGGTATGGGGCTGGAGCCTGACCGCGCCCGCGCGCCCGCTCATTTCCACCGGCAACGCGGCGCATGGCGTTGCCATTCCAACCATTATCGCCGCGTTCACGCTCAAACGTGCGCGGAGTCATGGCAAAGCCTTCGACGCCCCAGGTTGGCACTTCCATGCCGCCAGAGGTAATGCGGCGAGCAGTTACCCGTCCAGTCTCTTCATCGCGCGTGCGCTCCTCGGCTACTACCGTCTGGCCGCGCAGCATGCTATCAACCGTATCGGCCACGTCTCGATGCACGATCAGTTCCTGCCAGCTCTGCTGTTCTACTACCACATCGAAGGTTGGCGGTGCCTTGCGCTCCAGGATACTCTTCTGTGTGTGACGGCGACGCGCCTCTTCATCGCCCAGGGTTACGGTTTGAATGCCGCCGACCAGATCCGAAAGAGTAGGGTTAACCAGCAGGTTGCTCAGCGAATTACCGTGAGCGGTCGCCACCAGTTGCACACCGCGTTCCGCAATAGTACGGGCCGCTGCGGCCTCCAGTTCGGTACCGATCTCATCAATCACGATAACCTGGGGCATGTGGTTCTCTACCGCCTCGATCATCACCGCGTGTTGCTCAGCCGTGCGCGCCACTTGCATGCGGCGCGCGCGTCCGATTCCGGGGTGAGGGATGTCTCCATCGCCCGCGATTTCATTCGAGGTATCCACCACCACCACACGTTTATTTGCCTCGTCCGCCAGCACGCGCGCTATCTCACGTAGCAGGGTGGTTTTCCCCACGCCTGGACGCCCCAGGATCAAGATTGATTGGCCTTGCTCAACAATGTCGCGAATGAGTGCGATACTACCCAGCACTGCTCGACCGATGCGACAGGTCAGGCCAACGACTTTTCCTTTACGGTTGCGCAGCGCGCTGATGCGGTGCAACGTGCGTTCGATGCCAGCGCGGTTGTCATCGCCAAATTCACCGATGCGCTCAACCACATATTCGAGGTCGAACTCGGTCACTGGCTGATTACTCAGGATCACCTCCCCCTCCGGGAACCGGCCCTCGGGCAAACGTCCGAGGTCCATTACGATCTCCAGTAGTTCGCTCCGATTCTCCAGTTGATTCACCGCTGCATGGATCGCGGGCGGTAACGTCACCAGCAGAGCTTCCAGATCGTCAGTGATCGCGTGTTGCATAGGCAGTTCTATCACCTCGTTATAGTGCGTGAATTGACCGTCCCCAGGCCCTTCACACCATACACCACACGTTGTTCCAGAGCGGGGACTCCGCGAGGACTCATAGCGAGCAGAGCTATGTGGCGTACAAGCAGCGCCCTGGTCAGGGTATGCTCAAAGCCACTGGAACGCAGTGCGTCGATAACAATGGACTCGTACTCCCGCACCTGACAGCAAATGGGGCGTACGCTTCCTTCCAGCAATCGCCGGGCGCCGAACCGCAGGAGTGGACCGGCCAGTTCGGCATGTTCAGGATGAACGATAAGAGAGAGCTGGTGTGGGTCCGAGCCGCGTCCACGGTAGATCCGCAACCATGCTCCTAAACGCACGCCAACATCACACACGAAACTCTCATCGCCCCGTGCAAAGGATGATGGTAGAGGCCGCAGTGAGCCAACGTGTAGTTTAGCATATTCTTCGCTGTTGTCCAGCATCTCCGCCATCTGCACCCGTTGCGGGGTAACGGCGCGATAGATCTGGTGTAATCCCCACACATGATGGCGATTCCAGCGATGCAGCGAAGGTGGATAAGACTCGTCATGATCCATCTCCAGCGAAGCTTTATCCGGGTCAAAGACATACGTCAACAGCCGGGCATATCGCTGGAAACCAGCCTTATAGAACAGGCCCATTTCAGGCAGGTTATCTTCAACCTTCGCGAAAATACGCAGTATTCCATGAGTGGATGCCGCGCCCAGAGCATATTCGAGCAGAGCGCTCAGGACCTCGTCTCCAGGCACATCTCGATTGGCCATAGAGGCGAGATAAGACAGGTCCCAGGCGATACGCGAAGGACGCTCGCGCACCTGGGCAAAGCCCAGCAAACGCCAATGATCCTCGCAGATCCAGGTGCGTGAAGTAGAATTGACGGGGATGATATTTCTTAGGAGAGGCGGGAGCAGAACGCGACTCTCCATCGGCTCCAGCCAGCACACGAAATTCGCGAATTCGTGTTGCCTGCTGCGAGTACGTCGATCAATGGCGTAGATGATTCCCGGCAGGTCTACATATAATACCGGTCGTATCATCAGTGCTCCCGCGCCTACATAGGGGGCCAATCTGATCGATAAGTACGCCCTGGCCTCTTTTCCAAAGGCTGCGACCGTAGCAGCCCCCTACTTCTTAGCGCTCTGTACTAGACGTAGGAAGTAGTCGTGAAAACGTGGGTCTCCTGCCACCTCCGGGTGAAATGCCGTGCCCAGTAAGGAGTCCTGACGAACGGCAACGATGGTACCATCGTCGAGCGTTGCCAGCACCTTCACCTCTGGCCCTACATCTTCGACCGAGGGGCCACGAATGAAGACTGCGTGGAATGGCGCTTCTCCCAGTTCAGGCACAGTGAGATCGGTTTCAAAACTCTCCCGCTGACTGCCGAAAGCGTTACGGCGAACGCGAATATTCATTGAGGCCAGCAGCGGCTGACCTGCAAGCGCGTTGTCCGTTTCTCGCGCTAATAAGATTAACCCCGCGCAGGTTCCCCAGAAGGGAACCCCTTCACCGATCATGCGCTGAAGCGGTTCTTTCAAACCGTACAGCACCATCAGTTTCCCTATGGTGGTACTCTCACCACCTGGTAATATTATACCATCTAAATCGCTCAAGTGCTCAGGGAGTTTTACGACGACTGCCTCGATATCTAAATGAAGCATCTCCGCCGCTCTCTTCAGCGCTTTCACATGCGCCTCGAAATCTCCCTGTAACCCCAGAACGCCAATGCGTAGCTTCTTGTGAGTATACGCCTGAGAGGGTGTCCCGGTTGCATTGGTGTGCATCATCTGGTTTACCATCCACGCGGCGCCATTTGCTCTTCAGGAGGCAGCAGGCTAGCGCTTCTGCCCACCATTGGCTCGCCCAGGTTGCGCGAAACCTCAGCGATGATATCGGGGTCCTCGAAATGCGTGGTTGCTCGCACAATTGCTTTGGCGCGCTTCATGGGATCGCCAGACTTGAAGATGCCTGAGCCTACAAAAATGCCCTCGGCCCCCAGGCGCATCATCAGCGCCGCGTCAGCAGGCGTCGCGATTCCTCCGGCTGAGAAGTTGACCACAGGCAGCTTGCCAGTGCGTGCCACTTCGCAGACCAGCTCATACGGTGCTTCCAACTCTTTGGCAGCGGTCATCCACTCTTCTTCGGGCAGCGATTGCAGCCTGCGGATGTCATCCATGATCGTGCGCATATGGCGCACCGCTTCGACAACATCGCCGGTGCCCGGCTCACCTTTGGTGCGCAGCATGGCTGCGCCCTCGCCCACACGCCGCAGCGCCTCGCCCAGGTTGCGCGCGCCACAGACAAACGGTACACGGAAGAGATGTTTATTCACATGATATTTCTCGTCAGCGGGCGTTAAAACCTCGGATTCATCGATACAGTCAACGCCAATGGCCTGAAGAATTTCGGCCTCGACGAAGTGCCCGATGCGGCACTTAGCCATGACGGGGATAGTCACCGCCTCTTTAATCCGAATAACCAGCTCTGGATCGCTCATCCTGGCCACGCCTCCGTAAGCGCGGATATCGGCCGGCACTCGTTCCAGGGCCATGACAGCACAGGCCCCGGCCTCCTCGGCAATTTTGGCCTGATCAGGAGTAACTACATCGCAGATGACGCCACCCTTGAGCATTTCTGGAAACGTTCGCTTAACCTGTGTAGTTCCTAGTTGTTTTTCCATGATGAATAAGCCTCCCTGGCTAAGTTTGCAGTACATCCGTTTACCTGATCATAGCATGTTGGCTGGTTCTTTCCTACAGCC
The DNA here is from genome assembly GCA_035294465.1 of Ktedonobacteraceae bacterium. Lineage (GTDB taxonomy): Bacteria > Chloroflexota > Ktedonobacteria > Ktedonobacterales > Ktedonobacteraceae > Paraktedonobacter. The sequence goes on from DATGKW010000009.1 coordinate 17,509, forward strand.
AAGTCCGCGTGAGTCGATCAGCCATCTCTTCCAATTGGCTGGTATACTATCAGAACAAGGTGTCAAACCAACAAGGAATAAAAAGAGGACCAGGCAAATTCCTCCCGTTCTTTCTTTCTAGAAGTAGCTCAGGGGAATCTGGTCTGGGATGGGAATTTAGAAATTTATCTATAAGCAGTATCGCAGTCACAAAACCCACAAAGAAGCTCTCAGTGCCCAGGCACACAATTAGACAACTTCCAAACGTTTGGATGCTGAGGGTTGGACGAGATTTGATTGAGGAAAGCTCCACACAAGCGTAATGCCGAGTATCTCGATCTCCCAGTTTCCTGATACGAGCAATTTTGATTCTCTTTTTGGAAGATCCCATACGGGTATCACGGAAATAAACTGAAGCTCAATTTGAGCGCGTGATCCACGCGTGCCAGCTCCTCAGCGTTGATCGAGCCACGTTTGCGCAGCAGGCGCGATTTCTCAATGGTCATAACCTGTTCGCATTTGACATCGGTGAAATCGGTCAGCCCATTTTCGGCTGTGGGCGCAATACGCACATGCAGGGGAAGCTCGCGCTCCGTGCGACTCATTGAAGCCACAATGGTTAGAGGATAGCTTGGAGAAGCATTCCCACGGTCGTTCTGAATAATCAGGGCCGGGCGCGTGCCCTGCTGTTCAGCTCCTCGACCGGGGGACCAGTTGACATCCCAGATTTCACCGCGCCGGGGACTTGGGGGCGCTGGATGACGAATCTCACTCTGCTGGAGACCGGGCGTGGATGCCTTCGCCTCACTACTCATGTATTACACCTTATACTACATTTTTTTGCTCGTTGTTTGCTTGCTCGTGTTTAAACCTCGACGGCCTTTTCTCAGGCGACCATGCCTTCGCGGCCGGCTGCGAAAAAAAATCTGGCATCATCGAGGGTTTCTGGGAGGGAACCGAGATAGGCGTAGGCTTCGTCCAGGGTGTTGTTGAAAGAGGAGAGTTCTTGTTCGCGTTTTTGTAGAATGGCTGCTTTTAACTGTTCATAATTGTCCTGGCGCATGAGTTCCATAATGGTTTCTACAACATCTCCGAGGGACGATTCGAGTTCGGCTGCCAGTGCCTTGAGTTCTTTATGCTGCGTTGAGGGGATCTGTATCGATTTGCGGACTAGGCTATTATGACGATAAAAATCCGGTTGTACAACGGCCATAAAACTGCCTCCTGTTCCTAACGCGAACGGCTTTTATCTCTCTCAATTGTATATGGTCCTTCTGAAAAAGTCAATAAACTTGCTTTCCCGGCTGGAAGTTTGTGATGGGTGTGTCCTTCCCCACGAGCCCGCTCCCAGGCAGAGTCCCAATTAGAATCATAGAATAGGATACAATAGAAACATCTATAACGATAACTATCACCTACTCAGGAGAAAGAAACGCCATGACCCACCTGTACCTTATTCGTCATGGAGACGCCACAACAACGAGCACCAACCCGCTGGAGGACCCGCGCCTGACTACGCTGGGGGTAGCTCAGGCCGAGCGACTGCGTGACCGTCTGGCAGATACTCGCGAGATCAGGGCCGATGTCCTGATTGCCAGCACGATGTTGCGAGCCAGGCAAACTGCCGAGATTATTGCTCCTGCCCTGGGTCTGCCTATTCTCTATGATGATGATCTGCAGGAATGGCGTTTTCCCCAGGATGAGACGCTCAATGTCGATGAATATATCGAGCACTTCAAAACGATTCCACACGAGCAGAAGCCGTTTTTCCAGGTCATCCCCGGTGCCGAAAGTTGGGTACAGTTTATGCTGCGCGCCTGCACCTCGCTCAACAGGCTTATCCAGCAGTATGAGGGCAAAACCATCGTGGTGGTCTGCCACGGAGGTATAATCGATGCCTCCTTCCATTTTTTTCTGCGGCTGAGCACCCTCCATTTGCCTCCCGCCTATTTCGATACCCACAACACTTCTATTACTCACTGGTACAGTACTACCGACCAGGGAGACTATCCCTCCGGCTGGATGCTGGAACGCTACAACGACACCATGCATTTACGAGATCTGTATTCATCTCTACGTATTCCCTGGCGCGAGCTTGCCGATTCAGCGGCAGAAAATATCTAGAGCCACTGTTGTCTCGTAGCCACTACAGCAGCCTGCGTGCGATCCTTGACATGCATTTTTTGCATGATATGGTGAACGTGAGATTTGACGGTTTCGAGGCTTACCGAGAGGTGTTCAGAGATGGCGCGGTTGGTCAGACCCTCGACAAGCAAACGCAGGACTTCGCGCTCGCGCTCGGTGAGCAGAGCAGAAGACGAGGCAAGCGGGAAACGCGCTTTGAGGGTGGTACCCTCGCCCGGCTTGCTGGAGATCTCCAGCGTCCCCCCAGCCTGGCGAATACGCTCTTCCATAGTGAGCAAGCCCATATGACGGGTTGCAGCTTCGTGGTCTGGTGCGCTTTTCTGTACTTCGCTGAGCAAAAATCCCCGGCCGTTATCACTGATCTGGACAACTCCGAGGCCCGCAGTACGATGGATGCGAATGTTGACTTCGCTGGCATCAGCGTGCTTGCGAATATTGTTTAATGCTTCCTGCATAAAGCGATAGACCGGAGCCTGGAGCGCCTGTGGCCAGAGGGAGAGATTATCCAGATCATAGGTGATTTTGAGGTGCGACGAATTCAAACTATATTCGCGCAGTAGCGCCTCCAGCGCCTCGCCAAACTCCTGCTCCTCCAGAGGAGCAGGCAAGAGAGCCGAGATACCGGTGCGCAGGTCACGGAGGCTGCGATTGAGGAGCGATCGCGCTTGATTGATCTCGTTGATCGCCGCCTGCGGCTGTTTCTCCAGGATACGCAGGGTATAGTCTAGCTTCTGCGTGGCGTAAGCTACATCCTGCACAATGCTATCGTGCATCTCGCGAGCGATACGAGCGCGCTCTTGCTCAATTAATTGCTGCCCTTCTGAAAGCCGTTGATCGTAATAAAACAGGATGAGAGCGACTACATCGCAGGCCGCGTTTAAGAGCAAGCACTGATCAGGCAAAGGCTCTGGTTCCTGCCGAAGCACGACGCCGAGTGCTCCCAGAATCCGGTCGTAGTAGCGCAAGAGATGCCAGAGCAGAACATGTTCGCTGTCTTCGGGCAAAATAATCAGGCCGGAGGCCGGAGCTTCCTGCGTCCCTGCAAACGTGCTCGCCAGACTGTCCAGTTCAGCGGAGGCATGTTCAGCGAACAAGCCCGGATTGCCAACAGATGCTTGCAGGAGAAAGGTTCGTTGAGCAGGCTGATAGCGCCAGAGACAGCCTGTAGAGGTATACAAAGTCCGGCAGAGTAAGAGTAGAATCTGCTCCCCCAGGACTTGCCTCTCCATATGCGCACCCGCTCTCAGGCCCAGATCACACAGCGCCGTTAGCAGGCGAAGAACTTCTGCGAGATCCAGAGGAGCGCCAGCCTCTAACTCCTTTTTCTGCCCGTTTCGCGCTTTTTTTGGATATACCGAACGTTCTGCGGAGCGCTTCAGCATCTCTGGTAGACCTGGTATTCTGCGGACAGGTTGAAATTCTTCCTCCCTCACGAGATATGCCGAAAGCAGAGAGACGCAGATCAACAATTCTTCCTGGACCTCGGAGGCTGGCTCGGTCTGCGGACCAGCAGGACTAAAACAGAAAGCCAGCACTCCCTGGCGTCGGCCCTGGCGTAGAGCGTGAAGCAACACGCGGCCATGAGACCAGGCCAGAGCACGCTCTTCGGGCAAACTCAAGCTATCACGCGTAATATCAGGAATATTGACGAAGCCTTTGTGCCGCAAGGCCGAAGCAAAAAGCCCCTGAAGCGGGAGCTCAATCGGGGCGCTGTCCGGGGAAAAGCTGGCAGGGTGCGGAGGCCGGCCAGAGTGCTCCAGCAGCGCCAGTATCTGGCGCTGGCGATTAAGCTCAAACAGGAGCGCCAGGCGCGAACCGCAACTTTTGCGTGCATATTCCAGCAACATCGCTCGTCCCTGAGCCACCGACATGCCCTGTTGCAATCGTGCCACCAGGCTTAAGAGGGTCTGCGACGCCACTGCACATCTTTCTCCCACGCAACTATTCTACTCAGGGAAAAACGCTCAATTCTCTTCTCTCTTCATCATACACAGGGAAAAAAGAGCGCAGATAACCCCCGTTCCACTCCAGGGAAGAGCGAGGGAGTTTATCCACGCACACGTTTAGTGAGAAACCATCACCTGTTGCTCATTTCGCTCTTCGAGCTGATCCATGTCCAACAGAGTCTTCACAGCCGTATCAGAGAGAGCTTTTTTACTCTGCGGGTCAAAGACGACCTTATCGCGCGCACAATAGAGCAAACGGTTCCAGTTCGCCATTGCCAGATCCCAGACGGGATAGCGGCGGCGGGCTTCCTCATCGCCCTGGCCGATACGGCGGACAGCCACAAAGGACAGCACCAGCGCTATGACGATAAAAGCCAGCGTTATAATCATCTGCGGCCACGAAAACTGGCCACTGGCGAGAATGACAAGGACGAGAAAGGCACCAATGCCCACCAGAATCATACCGACGCCAATATATTTCATCATAGATATTCGCGCTTCAGGCATGGGTGGAGGCGCTATATGCAGTTCACCAGCTTCATAAGCTGTTTGCATTTTCTTCACTTGATCTGCCCGACCGCACACCGGGCAGGGAGAAAGTTGCCTGCGAGAAGAAACCATAAATACAATATCCTCCTTGTTCGCCGGGTCGCGAACTCGAATACTGAAGTCGTCTAAGAGCATATCACTTTGCAAAGGGTTAGACAATGCTCTTTTTCTGAGGTAAAGAAAGGCTCTCTACACTCTATTGTAATAGTTTTTTCCATAAATAGACCAGTCCACCCCCACTCCCCTTCTGAGTAAGAAGACTGATGCCAGAAAAGGAAAGCGCCGGTTAGTCAGGAACCTCGCTTCTCCACGCTGGTCAGAGGTGCTATAATGCGTGTATGTCCATGACATCATTATCACAGTCACGCATACACATAACCCCAGGCAAACTCGATCTGCTGGGGCTGAGCCTGGCCCAGCTACAGCAGTGGCTGGCAGAACACGGAGAGCCAGCGTTTCGCGCCAAACAGATCTATAGCTGGCTTTATGAGCATCTGGCAACCGATTTCGCCCAGATGAGCAATCTGCCAAAAGCCTTACGCGAGCAGCTGGCGGCAGAGGCTTGCATCGGGCCGTTGATTGTGCGCAGCGAGCTACACTCGAAGGATGACCGCACGCGGAAGATCCTGCTGGAGCTTGCAGATGGCAAGCTGGTCGAGTCGGTCTTAATGCTCTACCCACCGCTGGGAGAGAGCAGCGAGCGGGCTACAGTCTGCGTCTCTTCGCAGGCAGGCTGCGCGTATGGCTGCACCTTCTGCGCTACCGGCCAGATGGGCTTTGATCGCCACCTCAGCGCGGGCGAGATCGTCGCCCAGGTCCTCTACTTTGCCCGCGAGTTGCGAGCTGCTCCCTGGGCTGCACAAGGATTGCCCGGCAGCAAGCCAATCGATCACATTACGAATATCGTCCTGATGGGTATGGGCGAGCCGCTGCACAATTACGAGAACGTCCTGCGAGCGCTACGCATCCTCAACAGTCCTGAGGGCTTCCGCCTCGGCGCGCGCCACATGACCGTCTCTACCGTTGGCCTGGTCCCGGCCATTCGCAAGCTGAGTCAGGAACAACTTCAGGTCAACCTGGCCATCTCGCTGCACGCTCCTACCGATGAGCTGCGCAGCACGACCATGCCAATCAATCGCAAGTATCCCCTGAAAGAGCTGCTGGCAGCGTGCCAGGACTATATCGCAGCCACACGCCGCCAGGTCACTTTTGAATATGTTCTGCTGGCCAGCATCAACGATACACCCGAACATGCCCACCGGCTGGGCGAACTCCTGGCTCCCCTGCGCCAGTTCGCGCACGTCAACTGTATCCCCGTCAACGCCACCTCCGCCGATTATAAGCCGTCTTCTGGAGAGACCATTCGCGCTTTCCGCGCCATTCTGAGCCAGCATGGCGTGAGCAACAGCGTGCGTGCTGAGCGAGGCGACGATATTGCCGCAGCCTGCGGCCAACTGCGCACACGTTTCGAGAATCACAAAAAAGCACAGGCGCTTCCCTGATAGCGTCTGTGCCTCTTTACCTCAGGAAAAAGCTTCTAGTCTAGCGTGCCTTTGGCAGCTTACTCATCGTGCGCAGGCAACGAGTGCAGATATTCACTGTGCGCGTCGCGCCGTTGATTTCCAGGCGGCGGCGATGCACGTTCAGCACAAAGCGGCGGCGAGTGCGGCGCTGCGAAAAGCTGACATTGTTTCCATACATCGGCTTACGCTCACATATTTCACAACGACCTGACATTTGAACGTTCCTCCCTCTTCTTATGGCAGAGCATGATCACTGCCCTTCTCTTGTATCTCTGGCCCCGTCTCTTGACTATCCAGGGGACCTATGATATGTTCTTTCCAACCTGTTTTTCTATCTCAGATAAAAATAGCTCTAAGAAGAAAAGCTATCGCCTGGCAACGCCCGAATCAATAGGCAAACCTGAGCGAGCACGCCCTGCGAGTATATCATGTCGGCCTCGCTTTGGCAAGTGTGAAAGAGGCAAGCCACGTATGTCAAGAAAACCTGCCGCCATCCAGCCCCGACAGGGAGCGCGTCCTCTGGGCAAGATCGAAGTACTACCAAATGCTATCCACAGCATCGCAGTACGCGCGATTACCGAGTGCTATGGGGTGGTGGGTATTACCGCGCCGCGCCTGCATAATGGGCGAGCAGTGCTGTTGCCACCGGAGCAATGTAACCAGGGTGTGCGGGTCCATCTGGTGGACGAGCAGATTATCATTGAGGTCTATGTCGCGCTGGAGTATGGCCTGCGGATCACAGAGATCGCGCATAATATTATGAGCAGCGTTAAATTTTCGATAGAGAAAATGCTTGGCACACCAGTCTCGCAGGTCAATGTTAACGTGCAGGGTCTGGGCGATGTAACAGAGCATACCAATACATAACGGAAAAACGCGGGAATAGTCCGATCCAGGATTGGACTATTTGTGGGAGCCACCATGCAGGATCAAACATCACGCCCTCCATTACGCACGGCGCGCGCTTTTCCCCGGCGCATCAGCGTTTTTGATGGCCAGGATCTCAAAAAAGCGCTGCTGGCCGGAGCTGTCTGGCTGGAAGAGCACCGTGAACAGATCAACGCACTCAATGTCTTTCCAGTGCCCGATGGCGATACAGGCTCGAATATGTCCAAGACTATGCAGGCGGCCGTTAAGGAGATCGAGAACAGCAGCGAGACTTCCGCCAGCGTTATTGCGGCCAAACTGGCTCACGGAGCACTATTAGGAGCGCGCGGCAACTCTGGCGTGATCCTTTCGCAAATTTTGCGCGGTCTGGCCCTGGGTCTGGACAAGAAAACAACGTTTACCGCTCCCGACCTGGCCGCCGCCATGCAGGAAGCCCAGCGCCTGGCCTATCGCGCGGTAATCAAGCCTGTCGAGGGCACAATCCTGACAGTCGTGCGCGAGACAGCAGAAGCCGCGCGGATTAGCGCGGAACGAGGTGACGACCTGGTTGGCCTGCTGCAAGAAATGGTCACAGCAGCCAGGCAGTCTGTATTGCGCACACCCGATCTCCTGCCCACGCTCAAACAGGCGGGTGTGGTTGACTCAGGCGGGCAGGGTTTCTGCTTCGTTCTCGAAGGCATCTGGCGCTATATACGCGGGGAGGCAGGCGCACTTACCCTCCCGGCATCTGCAAGCGAGCGCGCCGCGCACGAGACCAAAAAAGGCATGGTAACAGTTGATGAAGAGTTCGGTTACGAAGTCGTTTTCCTGTTGCGTGGCGAGAAGCTGGACGTTGAAAAGATTCGTTCGACGATTATCGAGATGGGGGGCGTCTCCACGGTAGTCGCGGGCGATGAAAAGATGCTCAAGGTCCACACGCATACAGAATGGCCGGGCAAGATCCTCGATTATGGCGTCAGCCTGGGCAGCTTGCTCGACATCAATATCGAGAATCTTCAAGAACAGAGCCTTGCCTACGCTGCCGAGAGCGCCGCAGAGCACGCCGGCAGCCAGATCACAGAGCCGGAGAAACTTCCCATTGCCACCGTAGCCGTAGTTGCGGGCGACGGTTTTGTCGAGGTCTTCAAGGGCCTGGGCGTCAGTGCCATCGTCTCAGGTGGGCAAACAATGAATCCCAGCACCGAAGAGTTGTTAGAAGCCGTCAAGAGCGTCCCCTCTGATAAAGTCATCCTCCTGCCCAATAACAGTAATGTCATTCTGAGCGCGCGCCAGGTCGCCAACCTGACCGAGAAGGAAGTCTATACCGTTCCCACCGAGACCATGCCCCAGGGGATTGCCGCGTTAACCGGCTTTAATTTCGAGGCTGACTTTGAGACCAACTGTAAGGTTATGACAGAGGCAGCTCGCAGCGTTCAGACGGCGGAGATTACTACCGCTGTGCGTTCGGTACAGATGGGTAATGTGCGTGTACGTGAGGGGGATTGTATCGGCATCGTCAATGGTGATCTGGCCATTGCCGGGCCGGATCGCGAACATGTGCTCGACGAAACATTAAAGCGTATGCAGATCGAGCAATTGGAGGTCGTCACGCTCTACTTTGGCGAGGGAGTTACCAAGCAGGAGGCGGAAGAAACGGCCAGGCGCATCAAAAGTCGCTATTCACACCTTGAAATTCAAGTGGTCAATGGCGGCCAGGCCTATTATGCCTATATTGTTTCAGCAGAATAAAGGTATTTCAGAGGAAGGAAACATCCGGTTCTTAATCCTTTTCATTTCTATTTTCCTGGCACCAGGAGGACTCATTAGTATGGTTGTTCGCATTGTCACCGACAGTACCGCCGATCTCCCAAAGGAGGTAGCGCGGGACCTGGGGATCACCGTTGTACCGCTTACCGTTTTCTTTGGCGATGACGCTTATCTCGATGGAGTAGACCTCGATAATGCTGGCTTTTATCAAAAGCTGGCCAGCAGCAAGGAGCTTCCACGCACTTCCCAGCCATCCCCGGCCGCCTTCCAGGAGGCGTTTCAGGCTTTGATCGACGAGGGAGCCGAGGCTATTCTTTCGATCCACCTCTCCTCAAAACTGAGCGGTACTTATCAATCAGCCTGCGCCGCCCGTGATTCGCTATCCGAGGCTGCCAGCAACACACCGATTGAAATCATCGATTCGCTCAGCATCAGCGTTGGTATGAACTATGCGATCTTGAACGCAGCTCGTATGGCGCACGAGGGTAAAAATCTGGCAGAATTGAAAGCCTACGTCGAGGATACCCTCTCACGTACCAGTATACTGGCTGTGCTGGACACCCTGGAGTACATCAGGCGCGGCGGGCGCATCGGTGGGGCCAGCGCGCTGCTTGGCAATATGCTCAGCTTCAAACCGATTGTCTCGTTAAAAGACGGTGAGGTGATCCCCCTCGAACGGCCGCGTACACGCGGCAAAGCCTACGCTCGCATCGCCCAGATGCTGAGTGAAGCAGGAGCAATCGAGTACGTAGGAATCGCCCAATCGAATGATGAGGTTGGTCAGCAACTTAGCCAGGCCGTTAGGGAGGTCTACAAGGGTGAGCTTCCCATCTATCGTCTTGGCGCGGTACTTGGCACCCATACCGGGCCAGGAACCGCAGCAATTGCCATGGTGAAAGCCAGGACAGGCACCTGAGTAAAACCCTTGGGAATTTTGGAAAAATCCTGGCGAAAGAAGCTGCTAGCCATTGACGTACAGTCGAATAGCAACGTACAATAATACGTAAGGGAATTCCAGTTTGTTGGTAAAACGACAAACCGCACAATTCCCATAGAGAGTCGTACCACGAGGACAGAAATCAAAATGAGCGTGCTTAGAACACATTTTGAAAGGTAGGAACGACTGTGGGAATGTTACGGGTAATGTCACGGCGAGGCGATGACCGCGTAACCTGGGATCAGCAGAGAGCTTTGCTAGGTGATCCCGAAGCAGTCGCGGCCATACGCGAGGCGGAGCGCATTTTTGCACAGGAACGAGCCAGAGGGGCAACGGCATTTCGCGTGAGTCCTGGAAGGTCTCCGGAGCGCATTGAACAGTTCGACGCGACAGCCGAACAGATCGTTATGGTTCCGCGAGTTGTTGGCGGCTAAGCGAGGGCGCTCAGGTGTTTACCACCCTGGAGTGGCTCGTTATTCTAGCGGCTATTTCTCCGGTGGTCTGGCTCGTTGTGCAGCCATACCTGAGAGGCTGGTCGCGTGCTGACCGGCGAGCGACTCATTTGCTTCGCGATGTACTTACTCCTGAGCAATGGCATCAAGTACTCTGGCACGGCTATCTGGAGGTGCCAAGCCCCAGTGCGCAGGGCCGTGTTTACCGGGTGCCACGTGCAAGGGGAGCTTTTGTCCAGGTAATAGAAAATGGCAAAGCAGTGATGCGTCTCTGTGTGCAGCCAGTTGAACGCCTGCCTGAGGCAGATATACTCCTGCTCCACAAGCTTATGATCGAAGCCAACGAAGAGCATTACCTACAAAAAGCGAACAAGTACCTCTGCGTTGATCAACCATTTTCGTCGATTCACCCGGATGAATAAATCATACTTCAGGGGATGGAGCGATTCCCGCAGGGTGTGTCGCTCTATCCCGCATTTGCCGATTATTCATCTTCGTTTTCCTCGTTGTCTTCTTCGCCCTTGAGCACCTGAATGATCTCTCGGTGCCCATTCTGCTTAATGCAGGCATGCGGACCCCCGTCAAGCGGGGTATGACAAAGAGGACAAACGGGCCGCCCGCTGTTGAGCAGAAACGTGATGCGGCTGGTTAAACTCTGCGCCTGTTCGATGGTGAATAAAAAGGACAGAGCTTCCTCGGAACGAAGAGAGAGTTGGGGCTCGCCACTCTCGTCTGCCACAATATCAAAGGGAACGGCGGTCAGGCTGAACGCATCCTGCTCTCCATCGAAGGTCAGGCGCAGTTGTCCCACCTGAAAATCATAATCCGGCGGCAGAGGAAAATCATCTGGCATACCTTCGCCAGCGGGAGCAAGGCCACCAGCGCGCGCCTCCGTGCGCAGAATACGCCCTTCGGACACTTGAGCCAGAATACGGTCAATAATCAGAGAAAGATTGAGCAGTTGCTCCTTCTCCATCCATAAAATGGCCGAAGATCTCCTCGTGCGCGCAAACAGGCGGAAGCGGCGCTGGCCTGGCTGGCCAAGCGCTTCTGCACTCACAATTTCTGCCGTTCCCAGATCTCTCATACTCATCAGAAGATTATCCCCCTCTATCGGATAATTAATACCCGCGCGCAGGATCAAAGCGATTGAACAAAGGTTCTCCGGCCCGGTAACGCCGGAGGTTATCGGCGAATAATGCCGCCAGGCGCGTCTCATAATGAACGCTCACGCCTGAGATATGGGGAGTCAAGATCACATTGGGCATTCCATAAAGCGGGCTGTTCGAGGGCAAAGGCTCAATCTGGGCAACATCTAATCCCGCCCCGCCAATCCAGCCTTCGCGCAGTGCTCTAATCAGCGCCTGCTCGTCAACGACGCGCCCACGCGCAATATTCACCAGATAGGCATTTGATTTCATCGTTCGCAGTTCGGCTTCGCCGATCAACAGCTCCGTTTCAGCGGTTAAAGGAACCGCCAGCACAACGTAGTCGGACTGCCCCAACAATTCGTGCAAATGGCGTGGGGAGTAACTCACGTCGAGGTCAGGATCGGTGGCCTCTTCATCGAGAAAAGAGCGCCGAATGCCCAGCACGCGCATGCCAAAGGCGTGCCCCAGTTGTGCGATTCTGCGCCCGATACTGCCCATACCAACCACGCCCAGCGTCTGGCCCGCCAGTTCGCGCCCACCCAGATTATACCAGCCGGCGCTCCTGGCCCAGACATGGCTATCCTGCAAACGTACCATCTGCGGCCAGTTCCAGTTAAACATCAGCATGCTGCCAAAAACATACTCGCTAATCGTAGTCGCGTGAATCCCTGTAGCGGTGGTCACGATTACCCGGCTCTCTACGTCCAGAAGCCCGCTATCGCGCAGGCCATCAACGCCCGCTCCTGGATATTGCAACCAGCGCAAATGGGGCGCTAGCTCACGCCAGTTGCCGGGGACCGAAAAAGAACACAAAATTTCTGCCTCTGGTAATTGCGCGATCAGCTCTTCCTGGCTGGCCACACAAACTACCTCTGAAGCAGCAGCTTCTTGCAACAGTTGTACTGACGTGGGAGTAAAACGATAGGTACTCACCACTTTCAAATCCGTAGACACTCTCAGTCACTCCTTCTATCATCAAGCAAGAGTTACTTTCTTCTCAACCGCCAGCACGCTTGACTTTGTAGCCCAGGCTGGTTAATTTCGTGATAAGTTTATCGCAGTGGTCGCCCTGGATCTCAATATTTCCATCTTTGACCGTTCCTCCAGAGCCGCAGAATTTTTTGAGCTGCTGCGCCAGCGCGGCCAGATCGGATTCGCTGCTATTTATCCCACGAATGACGGTCACGGTCTTCCCTCCACGCTGTTTGCGGTCGCGCATCACGCGCACAATTCCATCGCTTTTGCGCTCAGCATTCGCGGGTTGGCCGCACCGGCACCTGTTATATGGCAACCCACATGTGGGGCAGTTTGTAATCCGCCCGCTTTCCGTCGAATAGACCAGACGATCTTGCATAGAATATCCCTCTCATCGCTAAGGCTACGACCAGTATTGTATCATAGTTAGCTCAAATGCATTTCCACTTTTCTGATCGTGAGTCGGAATACTCCTGTACAAGAAGAGAGCGTATGTCAGTCGAAACGAGCATTGAAAGAGGATACCATGAATATTAACGAACAACTTGGCAAAATACTGGCGGATCTAGGAGTTGAGATGGAGCAGCCTGATTATCATCCCCAGGAAGACTCACTGCCCGAAGTCTCCATTTTCCAGTCCTCACGCGATCACTATGGTGTCTTCTATCGCCTCGACATCATCGATCAGGTGCCGCAGCTGCGTATCATCGTGCCTATCGATAATGGTCCCTTAAAAATGGAGGTGTACCTGGTCCAGCTGAGCGAACAGCTTCCGTTGAACACGCTGTTCGCCGCTGTCGCCTCTTATACTGGCAGCCCGGCCTTTGAACGCGGGCGCGAGGCGACTTTGCAACATCTGCTCTATGCGGTGGCCGAGCTGATGAAACAACTTTTCTGGTCAGGGGATCTAGATAGCCTGGAGTTCCCATCCGAAATCACCGTCCAGCGCTTGATTTAAGCTCTCTGCAAGGCTTCTCCATTTCTTGCTCAGGCGTCTCAGACCGACACCTCGAAGCTGCTCAAAAGGGAGAGGACGAACATGGCCGTGTGAGTCACTGCCATGTTCATCTTCTCCCTTTTGAGTATATTTGGATAAATCAATCTCAGGAGGGAAGCGGCCCGACGTTTTCTGGACGGCCATTGACAGATGATGAGACTATGATACACTCTCTATATGCTTGGGAAAGGGAAGAGGGAACATGATTAGCAACCTCGATGTTGTTGGCCAACAGGCGCTCAATTACCTGGAGCAGAAGCACGCGGCCCGCGAACGCGCGCTGCCCAAATCGCGCGCTGCTATACGCCACTGCGCTAATAGTATTCGTGCGACCCATCGTCACGAGTTTGCGAACGCTCGCCAGCTCCTTGACGAGGCCGGCAAGCTGCTGAACGAGATGGCCGACGATCTGCGTATACATCAGGATGTTTTTTACGCGGGCTTTGTCCAGGATGCACAGAAAGAATTTGCCGAAGCCGCGACTTTCTTTGCGCTGGCGCAGCAACAACCACTTCCGCTGGCCTCAGATCTGGCCATTGATTGGGTTCCATATCTGAATGGCCTGGGAGAAGCCATCGGCGAATTACGCCGGTATGTTCTGGATCAGCTGCGCCGCGATAACGTCGAAGGTGGCGAGATTTATCTTGAGCAAATGGACGATATCTATGCCCTGCTCACCACAGTCGATTTCCCTGAAGCAGTAACCAGCGGCCTGCGCCGTACAACCGATGCGGCGCGCGGCATCCTGGAAAAGACACGCGGTGATCTGACGACCGCTGTTGGACAAGCACAGCTTCAACGTTCTCTCCTTGCTCTCCAGCAAGAACTTCAGAGGAAGTAACGCTCCTTCCCGGCATGCTATCATTTTCGACTGTCCAGATTTCGTTGTATCCTGTATACTGGAATTGGAACCATTCGACCTTATTCAGTATGTTTATCTCTCGTTCTGGGCGTGTCATTACAAGAGAAATTGTATCTCTTACATATCCTTTCATCTCAGTGCGAGAGATGACCTTTATATATCAGGAGGGGAGCGCGTGAACGATCCCGAAGCACCCAAAACCGATGATACCCCCACAGCTAGCAAAAAAGCTCCTGTCTCTTCTCAAGTAATTGCCGCAGAATCGGTACAGGCAGAAGAAGTTCCTACAATCCCGATGGATTCACTGCAAACGCTCAGCACCCTTCAGCCAGAAGTGTCTGTCCGGCCCGTCACCTCTACATCTGCGGTGCCGGAACCGCTGGTTGTTCAACCGGCTGAGTATCGCCGCGGCATAGGCGAATGGCTGCGTATCTGGCGCGATGGCCTCCGTCCGGGCTATCTTCGTTTTGCCATTCTGCCCCTCTTGCTCGGCAGCGCTCTGGCCTGGCTTTCCACGATTTCCAGGAGCCACCCACGCGGGGAGTTTCATCCTCAGCGCTTCCTGGCAGCCCTGATTGCGGTTTGTCTTCTGCAGCTGGGCGCGAATCTGATCAACGACTATTACGATTACGTAGGCGGCGTCGATACCAGCAACCCACTGGGTCCCGGCGGGCTGATTCAACAAGGGCAGATTAAGCCTGCGCGCGTGCTGGCCCTGGGTCTTTTCTTTCTGATCATTGGGGCGTTCGTAGGTGCGCTGGTCGCATTCTACGGCGGGCCCATGGCTTTCATTTTTGGCGCTGTTGGCCTGGTGGGCGCATACTTCTACAGCGCTCCGCCGCGCGCGCTCTCTTCATTAACGCTGGGCGAGGTGGTCAGCTTCTGGATTTTTGGTCCTCTGCTGACCCTGGGAGCGTACATTATTCAGCTTGGAAGAATCGATAGCTTGCCACTTATCTGCGGTATCTCACTGGGCCTGCTCTTTTCGGGCGTGCTGTATATAAACGACATGCGCGATATGGAGAGCGATGTGCAGGCGCATAAATATACGCTCGCCTCGCTGCTCGGCGTTCGCACCAACCGGGCCATTTGCACACTCCTCCTGTTAGCGGCCTATGTTCCCATACTCTATCTCGGCCTGCCTTCGCACGGCCCTCACCTGGTCTTGATAACACTCTGGACGCTGCCAGGGCTGGTCGCGATTCTGATTGCTCTGTACCGCACAACTACGCCTGCCTCGCTGCATGTTACTCTGCGCCAGGCGTTCAAACTGGCCACACTTTTCACTATTCTCCTGATCATAGCACTGACCATTTCAACATACTGGCACTGGCTGCCCAGTTTCTCCTTGCCAGGACTGCCATACGTCCTTTAGCTTTCAGCAAGCAGGGAAGAACGGGTCTGCCTACTAGCGCTAGTAGGCAGACCCGTTCTTCCCTGCTAAAAGAATTTGTCTCGCAGATTTCGCACTACAAATCAGGGAGCTGCCAATCTATCTCCGGTTTGCCAGCAGCGCGCAGAGCCTTATTGATTGCTGAAAATGGACGACTGCCAAAGAAGCCATTGCGGGCCGAGAGGGGGGAAGGATGCGCTGATTGTACGATGGTATGGCGTGTGGTATCAATCAGACTTCGCTTCTTTTGTGCGTAGCCGCCCCATAAGACAAAGACAACGGGATCGCGTTTCTCGTTGACGGTCTTGAGAACTGCATCAGTAAACTTCTCCCACCCATGATTTTTATGCGAATTCGGCTCGTGTGCTCGCACAGTTAACACAGCGTTTAAAAGCAAGATCCCCTGCTTAGCCCACGGCACAAGGTAGCCGTTGTTGGGAATACGAAAGCCAACATCATCGTGAAGCTCTTTAAAGATGTTGACGAGGGAAGGAGGGGGCTTGATGCCGGGACGCACAGAGAAGCACAGGCCGTGAGCCTGGTTATTATCATGATAAGGGTCCTGGCCAAGCAGGAACACACTCACTTTTTCGTAAGGGGTCAGGCGCAGGGCAGAAAAGACCTCGTTCTCAGGGGGAAAAACCGTAGAGTGCTGTCGCTCTTCATCGACAAACTGAGCAAGTTTCTGAAAGTACGGCTGCTGTAATTCGCCATTCAAATGTGCATGCCAGCTTTCAGGAATATCTACTTGCAAAGAACACCTCTCAATCGAATATTTCTGTCATCTTATCTAAAAACAAAATGGTTGTCACCAGCCTGACGGCCAGCTATATAGATATTCTTTTGGCAAGCAATAAAACATGTGATATACTTCCTGATAAGGAAGAAGCTCTGCCTTGCGGTATACATGTTCTTCATCGCTCGCTCACACGCACAGTGCTAGATGCTATAAAGGACTATTGTGAAGCCAACGGATCAACCGGAACCCGCGTTTTCCTCTACAAACCCTCGCGTCATCTCCCCGCTTGAAAGCAAGACGCTTGCCGTTACAGAACGCCACGATCCCTACAAATCTCTGCGTTACCGAGATTTTCGCCTGTTTATCCTCGCTACCTTTCTCTCCTCGATTGGCGAACAGATGCTCACGGTCGCGATTGGTTGGGAGTTGTATCAGCGCACAAACTCGGCTCTGGCGCTTGGTCTGGTCGGGCTAGTGATGGTGGTGCCAGTGATGGTGCTTTCTCTGCCTGCGGGGCATATCGTTGATCGCGCGAATCGCAGGCGCATCGTGATTGGCGCTCGCGTAACTTTGCTGTTCAGCACGCTGGGCCTGGCGCTCCTGTCGTATACCACCGGGCCGCTGCCGCTCATCTATAGCTGTCTGTTGCTGATTGGCGTCGCGGAATCATTTGGCAGCCCGGCCAGTTCGGCTATGCTTTCGCAGGTAGTGCCGGGCAAGGCATACGAAAACGCGGCAACCTGGGAAAGCAGCGCGGGGCAACTGGCCTCCGTTCTGGGACCGGCTTGCGGAGGCTTGCTGATCGCGCTGTTCCGCCGCGCAGCTCCGGTCTATCTGCTCGATGCGCTGGCAGTTACGGTAGTTATCCT
>DATGKW010000010.1:0-30109 GCA_035294465.1 Ktedonobacteraceae bacterium
GGCAAGCCTGACCATCACCAACACCGGTTCGACTGCCATCAATGGTTGGAGTCTCCAGTTCTCCTTCCCCAATGGGCAGACCATCACCCAGTTGTGGAATGGCAGCTACACCCAGAGCGGCAGCAACGTCACCATTTCCAACGTCTCGTATAACGCTTCCATTCCGGCAGGACAGGCGCTTTCTTCTCCTCCCGGCTTCAACGGCACCTGGAACGGAACCAATTCTCCGCCAACGGCTTTCTCCCTCAATGGGGTAGCCTGCCGCGTCGTCTGAGATGAAATCCGTGTATGGAGTGCCGTTCCTGGCGGGCGCCAGCAGGGATCGCGACGCGCGCCAGGAACGGCGCTCCATACAGTAGCCCGGCGGATTTCCTCTGAGTTCAGAGGTCAATCGGGGCTGTTGAATCTCGCACGATCAGATGGGGACTGACCAGGATTTTCATTGACTGATCGGGAATATCTGCGCGCTGGATGTAGCGCAAGAGTAGCTCTGTGGCGGCGCGGGCCATCTCGCGCTTGGGAATGCTAATCGTGGTCAGCCGGGGGTGAGCGTGGGCCGCCAGGCTAATATCGTCGACCCCAACCACCGAGAGGTCACGGGGAACGCTCAGCCCTCGACTCGCAATGGCTTCCATCGCGCCCAGGGCCATCCAGTCATTACCGGCGAAAATGGCCGTCGGTGGCTCCGGCAGGTCCAGCAGGTCCAGTGCCCCCCGATAGCCGCTTTCAAAAGACGAATCGCCCTGGCGCACATAGTCCGGGGGCAGCGCCAGGCCGGCTGCGGCGAGCGCACTTTGATAACCCTGGCGGCGCGACAACTGCACCGGCTCCTCCAGAATGGCCGCGATACGCCGGTGGCGATACTCCAGTAGATGCCTGGTGGCCAGTTCGCCCGCCAGGCGAAAATCGATATCGACGATGGGCAGGCTCTGCGCGCGCGGGTCTTCATTCCACACGCAGAGCACGACCTCTTTGCCAGCGTTTTTGAGCGCGAGCACATCCCCAATATCTCCCGCCATGCCCATGACAATAAAACCATCCACCCAGCGACTGGCCATGCGCTCCAGGTGCCGCTTGCCCTCACCCGGCGAGTTGTGGGTCATGCTCAAGAGCACTTCATAATCGTGCAGATCAGCTACGCGCCCGACCTCCTCGACCACCTCCGCGAAGAATGGGTTCGTGATGGTCGGTACGACCAGAGCCAGCGTCATCGTTTTGCCCTGCGCCAGCCCGCGCGCGACCAGGTTAGGACGATAGCCTAGCTCCTCGATTGCCTGGAGCACCCGCGCGCGTGTCTTTTCGCTCACCGGCACCCGTTGAGTAATGACATTCGAGACCGTCGCCGTCGTGACTCTCGCCCGACGAGCGACATCGGAAATGGTCGTCATCCTGGAAATACTCTCTCCTCTTTAAAGCGTAATCCGGTCACCTCTATTATATGATTTCCGCCTCGCTAATGAACCACCTCTGGCGGAGGTCCGAGCATGGCGAATGCAATACGGGGAAAAATCATTCTTCACCACGAGTCAGACTCACCTCCATCATCAATGATCATAGCCCGTTAATGGTGCAATATATAGTAAAGCGTTCTTGAGTGCCATTTCGTAGTGCGTTGAAGAAGGGGTAGCACGATGCTGCTGGGACGCACTTCGCAGTTCCCAGCAGCATTGACGAACATTCCGTCCTCAGCCTCAGTTACCTGGGCCGTCGTCCTTACTCGTTCAGGGGCGGCAGAAAACCCTCTGCCTGGCTCACTCCTCGCTCGTGGTGATGGTAAACGTGCTCCACTCGCCAATCAGCGTCTGGCCGTGGACGGAGACGCTTTTGCCGTTTTCAATCGTTTTCTCGGTCATCAGGCCCAGAGCGATAATAAAGCCGTTGAGTTTGACCGGCACATTGTTGAAGCGGGCCACTTCGTCGCCATCGACAAAATAGGCAACTTCGTCTTTGCCCCGATGGTAGCTGATGCGATAGCGATGGAGCTGGCCCAGGCGGGTCTCGATAGGTAGCTCGTTAAAGTCGCAGAAATATTTGGGTCTGTCCAGTTCTTTATCGGGCAGCGCAGGCAGGCCGGGAAACGGCAGAATAGCATAAACGGTCGAGATGATATCGTTGCACACGAAGAAATCAAGAGCCGCGCCGGTGGTGAAGTCCAGCAGGTTGACGGAGATAAAGCCGTCATAGAGATCACCGGGCGCGGTGCCGGAGCAGCGGGCTTTTAGCTCCCACGCAAAAGAGATCTCGCCGTGTTCAGGGACGGCAAAGGTCTGGGTAGAGAAAAACATATTCTTGGCATTATCCAGGATCTGAACCTGGTCGTTAAAGCGGCTAAGCTGCGCGGTTACACGCAGGCGATCTGCTTCTACCACAACGGTCGCGTTCGGCTCGCGGTAGTACCAGAACGTTCCATCGGGCAAGGGGAAGCCGCCATACTGCCAGGCGCGGTCCACGCCGGTAATGATGCTGTGGTAGTTCGCGTAGGTCATCGTCCTGACCTCTGGCGTCTCTGCGGCGAGCTGCGCCGGGGATGTTTCGTCCATTCCTTTTCTTCACTCCAGAAGCATATCTGATACCTCAGCCTCCGACCTTTCCTCGCCAGCGAGGGAGACGCGTCGCGAAGCTGCATACATATCTTACGACATTCCGCGGAGAACTGGCGATCATCTCTCTTTTCACAGCCCGCTGCCCAATGTATAATGCAGGCAACGCAGCAAGCAGATCGTGACGTGATACCTTCGACAGATGCTTTCCCCGAGACAGGATATCAACCTCGATAGGCTTTTGCGAAGCGCGACTCCAAAAAGCGGGCCAGCAGCGCCAGGGAGAAGCAGATCACAAAATAGAAGAGCGCACCGAGGACGAAGATAAAGAGCTTGATACTAGTGTCATTCTGCGGATAGGCTAACGCGCCAATCTCCTGTTCCAGTTCAACAAACCCTAACACGGAAAGCAGGGCGCTGTCCTGCACCAGCGTAATGAAGTAGTTGGTAAAGGGCGGCAAGGTGAGACGCAGCGCTTGCGGCAGAATGATCCTGCGCAGAGTCTGGCGCGCATTCAAGCCGAGGCTCAGCGCAGCCTCGCGTTGTCCAGAATCGACGCTCTGCAAACCGCTGCGGAAAACCTCCGTGAGATACGCTCCGTAGTTAAAACCCAGGCCAATCGCTCCCCAGAAGAAAGCGTCCACGACGTTCTGATCGAGATTCGCCACCAGGCTGTTGCTTTGCAGGATGGTCATGAGATTGAAGAGCGCATTGTAGGGATCAAAACCCAGGCTAAAAAGCACCTGGGCAACCCCAAAGTACCAGAAGAGCAACTGAACCAGAACAGGCGTCCCCCGCACAACCTCGACATAGATGGTCGCCAGCCAGCGAGCCGGAGGAAACGAGGCCAGGCGTCCTTGAGCGCCCACGAATCCGAGCAGCGTCGCCAGGGCCATACTCACCAGCGAGATCAGGATAGTCAGGCCAGCATGTTGAAGCAGGAAAGGCAGGTAGATCTCCATTGCCACGTTACCGGACAGTCCATGAATCAGCGGCGTTGTCAGATAATAATAGAGATAGTACCCGAAAGCTCCTATGGCTGTCACCAGCAGCGCGTAGAAGAGAAGATCGACGCGCTGGAGCCAGCGACGCGCCGCGGAACGTCGAAAAACCAGTGGCTCGCCGGCTGTGATTGTCTTGTGCATCGAGAGACCTCCCTTGCCCTAGAAAGCCGCGCGCAGACGCCGCTCGCAATATCTCGCCACGAACGAGATTGGCAGACTCATGGCCAGATACAACGCCAGGGCGAGGCTAAACAATGGCAGCGTGTTGCCAGGATTGCGAAACGTAGCAAGCAGCAGAGTCGAGGTCAGCTCGCTTCCAGAAATGACCGCGACGATTGCCGAGTCTTTGAGCATATAGATAAAATCGTTAACAAAGGTCGGAAGCATCAGCGGAACGGCCTGGGGAAAGATGATGCGCCGGAAGACGTGCCAGGCCGAAAGCCCCAGTGAATAGGCCGCTTCGCTCTGGCCGCGTTCAACCGAGAGAAAGCCCGCGCGAAACACTTCAGCCTCGTATGCGGCATAGTTCAAGGTCAGGCAAGCGACGCCAGCGACCCAGGCGTTGTCGAAATGAGCCAGATTCGAGGCGGTGAGCACGCCGCCCACACCATAGTAGATCAGGAAAATCTGCGTAATAATCGGCGTGTTGCGAAAGGCTTCAATAAAGAGCTTCGCCGGCATGCTCAGCCAGACGTACCGCGCATTTTTCATCTCTGCCAGCATAAGCCCTAGCAATAAGGCCAGGGGGAAAGAGATGCAGCAATAGATCAGCGTATTGCGCGCTCCTACCAGAAACGCCGGCAACCAGGTCATCAGAAGATCCATTCTTGCTCCTCCCATCTCTCCTCAGCGAAAGAGAGAAGGCGCTTCCGCATGGCGAGCGGAGGGATCGCTCCCGCTCCACAGCCTGCCAGCGCTCCTCTCTCCTCCCCCGAAAAGGGACGGCGCTATTTGATCCCAATCGCCGCCTGCTGGTCGTTCCAGAGCGCCCATTTCTGATAAATGCGTTTGAGGGTCCCATCCGCTTTCAGTTGGGCAATGCAGGCATTGATCTCCCGCTGGACGGTCTTCGCCCGCGGATTACTCCGATTAAAGCCACAGACATAGACATCCGGGTAGAGCGGCTTGCCAATCAGTCTGAGAGCCGGATCTCTGGTTGCGCCGGGACCGGATCCGGCAACATAGTACGCGGCCAGAGGGAAATCGATCAGGCTGGCATCGATCTTTTTTTGCTTGATATCGTCAAAGGGCAGATTCCCATCGTAGAGTTTTGTGGTCAGCCGGGGATCGGCCTGCAAATAGATGGCGGCCTTATAGCCATCACCGGTGCCCACAGTCATTCCCTGTAAGATATCCAGGGTTACTTCGCTGTTGATGGTATACCTGGCGAAACGCGGGTCATCTGCACGCACCACGATCTGCTGGCCGTAGCGATAGTAGGGATCAGAAAAAAGCTCGACCTTTTTGCGCGCGTCAGTGATCTCCCAGCCGTTCATCACCATATCGAACTTGTTGGCGGCCAGCGCGTCATCCAGATGGCCATAGTCGGTCTCGACCATTTGCTGCGAGACGCCCATCAACTTTGCCATGGCGACGGCAATCTCCCACTCGAAGCCTACCAATTGACTCGGATTCGTGGGATCCTGAAACACGTAGGGAGCGCCGGAAACATAGTCCGCCCCCCACTGCAACACGCCCGCTTTCATCAGGCCCGCATGCCCCGGACCTGACTGGGCCGTCAATGCTGTTGCAGCCGTGATATTGCCGCCGCAGGCCGCAAGGACCGTCTCGATTGCTCCCCCCGCCACAACCAGGCCGGCGGCGCGTTGCAGAAATGTTCGTCTGTTCATCATACCCTCTCTTTTCCTCAGAGAACTCAAGGCAAGAAGCTTGCGCCTTGCGCCTCCTTGCCTTAGCGCAGACAGCTCGACTGTCTCAAACACGTGTTGAATACTTAGGGAAATGTGGCAAGCATACGCTCTAGAAACAGGCGCGTACGCTCCTGTTGAGGATGCCTGAAAACCTGTTCGGGCGTACCCTGCTCGACAATAACTCCATCTGCAAGAAAGACCACCCGATCTGAAACATCTCGCGCGAATTGCATTTCATGCGTAACAACTACCATCGTACAACCTTCGTAGGCCAGGTCACGCATCACCTTGAGCACCTCGCCAACGAGTTCGGGATCGAGCGAAGAAGTCGGCTCGTCAAAGAGCAACGCTCGCGGCTGCATCGCCAGCGTGCGGGCAATCGCAACCCGCTGCTTCTGCCCGCCAGAGAGGCTGCCCGGATACACGTCGCGCTTCTCCGCAAGCCCCACTTTGGCCAGCAGCGCCTCCGCCATTGCAACCGCCTGCGCTCTGGGCATCTTGCGTACCAGAAGCGGAGCCTCGATAATATTTTGCAGAACAGTCATATGCGGAAAAAGATGAAAGTTCTGAAAAACCATGCCGAGTTCGCGGCGAATGGGAATAAGCTCCTTGATGGTCATCTGGGGGTCCAGGCGATGACCATGAATAAGGATCTCGCCGCTCGTATGCTTTTCCAGGCCATTCAAACAGCGGATGAGCGTACTCTTCCCCGAACCGCTCGGACCGATCAGCGCCACAACCTCCTGCTTGCGAACCTCAAAATGAATGTTCTTGAGCACCTGCTTCGCTCCAAAATATTTGTTGACGTTCCTGGCACTGATGATAAGCTCATCCTCGACAGCGTTTTCCGGCACCATCTGAGCCTGTTCACGGCTCTGGTATGCAAGAGGAAACCCCTGAGAAGGAAAAGTTGCTTCAGAATTCATCGGTTATTTCCTTTGCTTGTTACGGAATCAGCAGAGGAAAGGCAGTGTCTATTCATCCATAGAACCAGACATCCAGCCATAGGGCCAGCGAGGCATGTTCCTCCAGGAACGCTGCGATTTCAGCGGACCGCAACGGTTTCTGCCTTCTCTCTTCTGTTTTCTGAGCTACACGATCTGGAAAATAATCGGGAATCGCTAAAGCTTCAACATCATGTGACTTTCAGGCCATAGGGCTTTTTTCTCTGCCTTCACGGGGAGAATGAGGAAAGAGGAGGAAAACAAGAAAGGGGATCAGGACCGGCGCATCCCTTGCTTTTTTTTCCTGCAAAGGATGCGCGGTTCCTTTCTTGTTCGAGGGGCGGGTACTATCGGGCATGCAAGATTGCGAGGGATCTGGTATAGTAGATACACGTACAAGAGATTCGTGCCATACCGGATGTCTCTTGCTTGCCCTCGGGGGTGGCCCGATTTTGCAACAGGGGTTGTGTGTTGATGGAAGTGGATTGCTCTCCCGCTGGCCTGGATATACCCGCCGTTCTGGCCGCGCTTCTGGATGAATGCAGCGCCATAACCGATTACCGGACGCTGCGCGACAATCTTCCACGACGCCTGGCTGGCTTGCTGCGCTGCCGCTACGTCCTGCTCTACCAGCGCATCGGCGAGACGCTGCAATTCGCAGCAGGCAACTTCGCCGATCAGCCGGGATGGTCTGCGGCTCTGCTGGCCGTCGCGCAGATCAATCCAATCGAACTTACCAGCGACCTGCCGGAGACACAAGCCTGGCGCGCACGCCGGGCCATCACCGCTGATCTGGCAGACCGCGAACGGGCGCAGGTCTGCGCGCCCCTGATCTATCGCCAGCACGCCATTGGCGTCCTGACGGCCATTCGCGGCGCTTTTGATGAAGCAACAGATCAGAAAGGAGAGGAACAACGTGCGGCGGCGCGCGGGGGGAGCTGGTCTCCTGAAGAGGTGGCGTTGGTCGAAGTGGCGGCGAATGTGGCAGCAATGCTGTTGGAGAATACACGGCTGCTGGAGCGCGACCGCGAGCGTATTCACGAACTGTCTTTGCTGAACGCCATTACCAGCCAGTTGAATTCCTCCCTGCACGAGCCGGAGCGCGTCCATCGCATTGTGGTTCAACGCGTCAGGGAGATTTCCGCGGCTGACCTCTGCGAGGTCCTGCTGCCCGTCTCACCGCCCGCGGCGGTCTCCTGGATACCTCGCGAATTGCAGGAGATGCTCTTGCAGCGCTGGTTGAACGATTTGCGCTACACTCCCCTGCTTCTGGAGCGGGCGAGCGAGAGCCAGGGCGGCGCGTATATGGCGTATCTCGCGCCGAGTATCAAGACGTTCTTCGCGCTGCCCCTGATCGGCCAGCGCGGCGGAAGCCAGGTGCGTGAGACGCTGGCGTCTCACGCACCTCGCAGGAACGAAGAGCAGGGCATACAGGTGCTGGGCGTGATCGTTGGCGCGTATCAGAAGCCCTGGAAGCTGCGCCGCGAGGAGCTGGCACTGCTGCAGATCCTGGCCGGCCAGGCCAGCGCCACGCTAGAGAATATTGCCCTGATGAACGATGTGATCGCGGCGCGCAATGAGGCCAGACGCCTGCTGCGTCAGGTGCTGGACGATCAACGGCTCAAAGAGCTGATCCTGGAAAGCATTCCGAGCGGGCTGATCACCAGCGATAGAGACGGGCTGATTACGACCTTTAACCGCGCGGCGGCGGCGATGCTTGGCTATCACCCCCGCGAAGTCATAGGACGGCCCGTGCTGAAAGTGCTCAATTTGCGGCACCTGGATCGCGTCTTGCAGACCGGGCAGCCACAGCACGAAACGCTGCTGACCGGCGGGAGCCAGGGCCAGGATCTGGCCCTGGACGTGACCCTGGTGCCGCTGCGCGATGACCAGGGCCAGCAAATGGGCGTGCTGGCAACCTTTGCCGACATTACGGCTATGTACCAACTGGAAGAGGAGAAACGCCGCCTGGACCACCTGGCCTCGCTAGGCGAGATGTCGGCCAGCGTGGCCCACGAGGTGCGCAATCCTCTGGCCTCGATCAAGACCTCCATTCAGATGCTGCGCGATGACCTGGAGGAGCAGGCCGCGTTCCAGGCCAATGCAGGTACCCAGGGCGAGATTGCCGTGATTCTCAAAGAGATTGAGCGCCTGGATAGCATCGTGCGCAACCTGTTGCTCTTCGCGCGCCCGCAGCGGCTTCACTTGACTGAGTGCGACCTCATTGAGCTAAGTAAGCGCCTTCTGCGCTTCCTTCAGCCTCAGCTTGACGAGCGCGGCGTCCATGTCCACCTGGTGCAGCAAGAAGCGCCGGCTGTCTCTGTAGATGTCGCTCAAATGGAGCAAGTACTGACAAACCTGTTTTTGAATGCTTTGCAAGCGATGCCGGATGGAGGAATCCTTACCGTCTCCTGCCAGGTTGCCCAGCAGAAGTGGCTGGAGCTTACGGTGAGCGATACCGGCGTGGGCATGAGCCAGGACATGCTGGCGCGCATCTTCCAGCCATTCTATACCACGAAGGCGCACGGCATCGGTCTTGGCCTGCCGATCACCCGGCGTCTGATTGAAGACCATCGCGGCTCGATCCTGGTAGAGAGCCAGCTTGGCTATGGAACAACCGTCATCGTGCGTCTGCCACTGGATGCGCAGGCGTCGCAAGAGCAAGGTGTTGGGGAGGGGGAAGTGCATCGTGAGTTTGACCATCTTGATTGTTGACGACGAACCAAATTTGCCGCATCAACTGGCCCGATATCTTGGCAAACATGGCTTTGAGGTCCTCACTGCGCCCGATGGCGAGGCGGGCCTGCGCGAAACTCAGCAGAATGTGATTGACCTGGTACTCCTTGATGTGCGCCTGCCAAAAATGAGCGGCCTGCAAGTTCTGGAGCAGATTCGCCAGGCCGACCCCGATCTACCGGTCGTCATGCTTACCGCCTACGGCGATGTGCAGACGGCTGTCGCGGCGATGAAGCTGGGAGCCTCGGATTATCTCATCAAGGGCTTTGATCTGACCGAGCTGCTGCTGGTAGTTCAGCGCGCTCTGGAAACCAGCGCGATGTATCGCGAGCTTCGCCAACTGCGCCGCGAAAAGAGTGATAACTATCACTTTCACTATATCATCGGCCACAGCAAACGCATGCGCGAGGTCTTCGATCTGGTGGCGCGGGTGGCGCGCAGCGATACCGCTTCTGTGCTGATTACCGGCGAGAGTGGCACCGGCAAAGAAGTTGTCGCGCGCGCGATCCACGAACAAAGCCCGCGTTCACGCGGCCCGTTTCACCCACTCAATTGCGCCTCGATTGCCACCAACCTTTTAGAAAGCGAGCTTTTTGGCTATGAGCA
Source organism: Ktedonobacteraceae bacterium (assembly GCA_035294465.1). Taxonomy (GTDB): domain Bacteria; phylum Chloroflexota; class Ktedonobacteria; order Ktedonobacterales; family Ktedonobacteraceae; genus Paraktedonobacter. Next base: position 9,702 of record DATGKW010000010.1, read on the forward strand.
GTACGCGTTCACCGACGCCAAAAAGCAGAAGCGCGGCCTGCTGGAACTGGCCGATGGCGGCACGCTTTTCCTGGATGAGATCGGCGAGATGCCGCTGGATATGCAGGCCAAGCTGCTGCGCGTGCTAGAAACACGCTCGTTTTATCGCCTGGGAGGCAACAAAGAGGTCAAAATCGATGTTCGCGTGCTGGCCGCGACCAATCGCAATCTCAAGGACGCGTTAAAGGCGGGCACCTTCCGCAGCGATCTCTTCTATCGCCTGGCCGTGCTGCAAATCGAGCTGCCGCCCTTGCGCGAGCGACCCGACGATATCCTGCTCTTTGCCTCGCGGTTTCTTGAGGATTTCAACCGTTCGCTGGGGCGCAACGTCCGGTGCATCTCGCCGGAAGCGCAGCGTTTGCTCATGGCCTATCAATGGCCGGGCAATGTGCGCGAATTGAAGAACGTGATCGAACGCGCGCTCATTCTGAGCAGCGGCGAAGAGCTTTCGCCGCTGCATCTGCCGCAGGAGATCGCCGGGCGGGCCGATCCCTCGCCGGCTCGTGAAGTCGATCCCTGGGAGCAATGGCTCAATCTGCGCCCGGCGGGCCAGTTCGCCCTGGACAAACTGCTCCTCTTCATAGAAAAACGTCTGGTACGCTGGGCCCTGGACGCCGCCGATCACAACCGCGCACGGGCCTGCGAACTTCTTGGCCTGGCCAAAGTCGATCAACTGCGGTATTTGATGCGTAAGCACAGGATCGAGTAGCAGCCTGTTTATTCATTCGCCTGTGGGTTCGTCACGCCAATTTCCGCTAATGACGATTTTTTCGTCTCCTGTCCAATGCACAGCAGTATGTCCTCTATTTCTCGCCACGCGCACATCTCGGCCTGCGCGCAGCTGAGCGGCTGACCTGCCTCATCGGCGTCGGTCATCAGCCGGGCCACGCGCTCGCGATAGGATTGCAGATGAATCTGCTGAACATCGGGGTGAGGCATATAGCGTAAGTGGACCTGGTCGAGATCGTAGAAATCGCCGGGATTGAGCGCCAGCGAGTAGATACTGGCCAGCGTATCGAGGAGATCCATGCGGGACTGGGTGAAGTAATCCAGTTGCGCACTGGATGCCAGGAGACAGCCGGCGATTTTTCCTTCCAGCCAGATAGGGGCGGCTGCCGAACTCTTCTCCAGATTTTCGGGATACGAAAAGGCGGGGATGATCTGCTCGTGTTCGATATCGCGCACGCTGGCCGCGCGCCCATTCTGCACCACATGGCCGGCCAGGGAATTCATACCCAGGAAAGTCGAAAGGTGGCTCAGGTCCGAAACCCAGGGGAAAGTTCCGCGGCCTCCATGCTCGCGCAAACTGCGGATCTTCCCCTCAATTGGCGGCATACAGAGCACAGGAGTAACGGCCAGGCCCAGGTGGTGCGGGTCGAGCAACCTGAGCGCCTCGTCGAGCACAGCCGTACTGATTTGCCAGAACTGCATGCTTTCAACAACCGAGGCTCGATCCTTGAGGAGCTGGCGAAAGAACGCGGAGGGAACAACTTCGGAAGCCTCTGCCAGAAGCTTTTCCTGCATATCGGGATAGGCATCCAGCAGGGCAATCAGCAGTTCCGCTCGCTGCTGCGGCTGCACGACCTGGACCAGGCGGGTCAGGTAGGAGCGCTGAGGATTCGAGTTCTCCTTTGCCCAGCGCGTCAATGTGATCACGTTAATGCCCAGGGCGGAGGCCAGGCGCTGTCGTTCCTTAGGGGACTGGATAATCTTCTGGAGTACTGTTTGCCATTTGCGCACTTCCTGATCCAACATACTGCTTTCCCTTCACCAACAGAGCAGCGTATACCACGCTGATAAGCTCGGCTCCATAAAAATAAGGTTTGCTCTGCTCTTCTTCTCGCGCTCGCCTGCCATCTTCCGGCAAGTGGCGAGAGGTTCTAGAGTTCTCGATCTCCCCGATTCCGATAGCGCAACTTGAGCATCAAGAGATGCCAGCGAGATGTCAGGCGTCTGAAAGGATTGTTGCGGAGAGGGATTACATTGTTGTAGCGCATTGAGGAGGAAGCGGGACCTCGTCCTACCAGAAAAGAAGATAAAGCCACCAGCGCAACACATACCAGGCCAATCAGCGCGAGAATCCCGGTGATCAGATTTCCACCATTGGTATAGGCCCAACCGCCCGCCGCCAGGGCCGCCGCGCCGGCAATGATCAGGCACCATTCTGAGAAGCTGAAATGGATGGCGGGTATGCTGCGGCGAGCACCCACCCCCCGGCGCATGCGTCCGCCAATCCTCTGCCCGAAGCCAGTGCGAGGTTGGCTGCGCTCTAAATTGCGCAAAATCTCTTCAATTTCTCGCTCATACTTATTCGGCATATCCGTTCTTTTCCTTGAACTTGCCAGTCTGCGGACTCGTCAGACTACTCTCGCTTTAATGATACCAACTTCTCAACACGGAAACAAGGGGTTCACCTCTCTCTTCTATTATGCACTGTCTACCCCAGGAAAAGATAGACCCTTTTTCTCAATGCCAGAGGTTTTCAACGAGGTGTAGGATAACAGGAGAAGGCTACAACCTTCATCTAGAAGCGTGCGCCTGTTTCTCTGAGCATTCGCCTTTTCCTGCGAGAACTTCTCGCTGGCGGTTCGCGCACCACTCACCTATCCGGCGAGCGGGCAAGCACAGTGAAAAACAGGTCTACTTGAACAGTGATTCACAAAGAGGAGCAAGAGAATACCCATGCAGCAGGTCCCTGATAAAGACAGACCCGAAATGAATGTCCCGCCGGGTCAGGCCGCTCCGGCTGGCGAGGTATACACCCACGACGAGTGGAATATCCTAGCCGAAACGCCTGTCAAAGTGTGCCGGGCGATCATAGCGGTCTCTCCATCCAGCCCCATTGGCGCAACCAGAGAAGTTATGGCGATGCGCAACGCCTTCAAAGAAACCATCCAGGGAGCTCAGGCCCCTGTTCTCCAGAAGCTCAGCAAGAACTTGCAGCAGCAGGAGACGGTGCAGGCCCTCTGGGAGAATGTAGGGCACGCCTTCAGCGACCGGCGGGATGCCGCCAATGCTCGGCAAATAGCGATCACAGCTTGCCAGCAAGCTCTGGCGCTTCTGAGAAGGATTCCCGCGTCCGAGGCCCGGTCCTACAAAGAGTTTGTCTATAACACAGCGATGAAAGTTGCCGGGGCAGCCAGAGAAGGCAGCGCGTCTCAGCCAATCTCTGACGCTGAACAATCGTTGTTGAATGAGGTGTCAACAGCCCTGGAAATGCCGCTGGCCCACTAGGCTTTCCTCACGCAAGGAAAGGGTCAAGGGCGCGGCGAACAAGCGAGGCAGAAGCCGACCGGCTCCAACCTCGTCTGCCCGTCTCGCCCTTGATCCTTAACTCTTTCGCTGGTGAATCGTTTACTCGCTTTACCAGATCTCTTTGTATTCTTACATTTCGCCCGTTCGCTCGCAATGGTCGACTGCTCAGAGTGGCGTCATAGGGACAAGCGGTGTCACTCCCGCCTCGGAGAGCGTCCGAACAAACTTTTTGCTATGCCAACCGCGAAACAGGTAGAGGTGAACCCACCAGCCGCGCCGCCCAACCAGTCCCCAGCGCCTCCCTCGACGCGCCTCAACTTGAATCACCGGACGAATACTGACCGCCAGCGTTCGCCCGTCATAGCGAATCATTTCTTCCTCCGGGGCAGACATCGTTACTCCTTTCTACCACACGAAGCATGTACCCGGCCTTTTTCTCTCTTCTTATTATGCCTGCTACCTGTTCAAATGGATTTCTATGTATGCCGTTTTCCCAGGTGTCGTTTTGCCAGGCCGCTCGCTCCAGGTGAGCCATTTACGGTCGAGTAAAATGCAAACGCTTGCAAAACAAGCGGACAAAGCAGCCTCCGGCTCCTTTCTCTGTACACTCACTTCCTGGGGAATCCTGTCAGGTATCGGGGGTTGACAAAGCGATTTTCCTATGGTATATCACTTACAGGATTGCAAGCGCTTGCAAAACAAAGGCTCATCGTCGGGGCAAAGGAGGGATCACTGCCCGGAGGGTGAGCAGGGCACAACTGGACAGACATTTCCATCAGGAACTGGCGAGTCGAGTTGCGGCCAGAAGGGTTTTCATTGATCGAAGAAGGATTTCGATCAGCGTTGTCGCTTATGATGCAAGGAGAAGCTCATGAAGAGTCAAAGACGCTTTCACCTTTTGACTGTCCCCAGAGCGGCGCTGATGCTGTGTACGCTCGCAATCGTTGCAACCTCCCTGTTTCTATTCTCCGCCAGGCCGGCACACGCGGCTCCCGCTTCGTGTCGAACCATGACCTCAAGCCAGACGGGCTATGATGGCTACTTCTACTCGCTCTGGACGGCGGGCAGCGGATGGATCCAGATGACCGAGTGCTCAGGCGGCTATTACAATGCTTACTGGTCCGGCATCGGAGACTTCGTTGCCGGCAAAGGCTGGAACCCCGGCTCAGCTCAGACGGTAAGCTATTCGGGCAGCTTCAACCCGTCCGGCGACGCCTACCTGTCGCTCTACGGGTGGACAACGAACCCGCTTGTGGAGTACTACATCGTCGATAACTGGAGCGGCTATAACCCCGGCTCCGGGGCAACTTTCAAGGGCACCGTTTACAGCGACGGCAGCACGTACAATCTCTACGAGGACACGCGGGTCAACGCGCCCTCTATTATCGGCACTGCCACCTTCAACCAGTACTGGGCGGTCCGGCAATCGCGCAGAACAGGTGGAACCATCACGGCCAGCAACTACTTCAACGCCTGGGCCAGCCACGGCATGTACCTGGGCACATTCAACTACCAGATCCTCGCCACCGAGGCGTTCAACGGCGGTAGCGGAAATTCCGCCATCACCGTCTGGTAAATGCCAGCATAGCCGTTCGGTGCCGCCCTCCGGCACCGGCGGCCTCAACCCCGGCAATTCCGCCGGGACCGCCGGAAGCCCGCATGGGCAAAGGCTCCGGCTCGCGCAGAGACGAGCCGAGAAACCACCTCCGGCCGGTAGCGAGCGAGCTTTCTGAAGCAGCCCTCCTGCTTCAGAAAGCTCTTTTCATCGCTCGCGCGGAAACCAGGGCACGAAGGCTGACACGCGCCGCCGATATTCCTCATAGCTCGGATGGCGCGCCAGCAAGTGACGCTCCATCAGGGGGATGCTCACGCCCAGGAAGAGCAGCAGGATAGCCAGCGGCCCCACGATGGCCCACCAGAAGCTTGGATATGCCAACGGGACAAAGAGATACAGCCCCCACCAGAAAAGCACCTCTCCGAAGTAATTTGGGTGGCGCGAGACCGACCACAGGCCCGGCGGGATCGCCTGCCGCGCCGACTCTGGCTTGCTGCGAAACTGCCGCATCTGATAATCCGCCGTTCCTTCGATCAGCACGGCGGACAGCGTGACCAGCGCGGCCACTACGTCCAGCCAGCTCAATGAGGCGCTGTGGTCGCTCAGGGTTGGCCAGAGGGCCAGGCAGCCCAGGAAAACCAGGACGGTAGGCATGAGGTGAATGCCGATGAAGCTGACGGGCCAGTAAAAGATCCCGCTCTGTTTCTGGATGTCCACATAGCGCCAGTCTTCCTGGTCCAGGCCGCGCCACTGTGTCGCCCAGTTGGCCGTCAGACGAATGGCCCACAGGCAGAGCAGCGCGAAGATCAGGACGTGACGCGGGCTGGCAAAGCCAGCGGAGCCTGGCTGCAAGAGCCAGAAGAGCGCGATGGGCACGGGCGCGACGCTCCAGTAGGGATCATACATGCTGGAATTACGCGTGATGACGCTAAAGAGAAAAATAACGATGGTTGCCGCCAGGTCGGCCAGCCCGACAAGCGCGATGGGCGGCAGGGCGCTAAATAGCAGGCCGGTAGCGATGGCCGCGACCAGCGCCAGCACGTAGGCGACGAATACGAATAAAAACGCTCCGGCCCGATTCATGCTTGCGCTCCTTCCACCTGCGCGCCGGCGACCGGACGAGTGAAGGGGTGCTCGCTGCGCCAGAAACGAACCAGGATGATCAGCGGGAAAATGATCCAGGAGGCGTTGGCGGCGATCACTACCGGCAGGTGCGGCGTGGCGTCCTGGCCAAAGGCTTCTTCGCTCAGAATCATCACTACGCCCTCGATCATCGCAACCGCGTAGATGATGCTGGGTAGGCGAATCCACTCCTTGCCCTTGATATAGGCGTAGATGGCGACTAGGTAAAACGGCCCGTAGAGAAGATTATCAATCCAGATGGTCACTTTAAAGAAGACCGGGCGGGCCATGAGCAGCGGATCAAAATTCTTGCCCCACCAGTGAATGGCATCAACCACCACACGCGGAGGCCAGATGGGATAGGTGAAATGGGCGGGATTGGCGATGACAATCTGCTCAATATCGATCAGATACGAAACGAAGAGCAGGTTGACGAGAAAAAAGGCAACGAGAATTATGTCAAGTTTGCGCTGGGAGAAAGGGACAGGCTCGACCATGCTACAATGTTACCTTTCCAGATAGGGACACGAGCATCCGTATCTTTGGTGTTGGTGGCTCAGCAAAGGCTCCATCATTATACATCAGGCAATCGTCGATATGCCGCGAGGGATGGGGTGATGGGCTTGATCACGCTTCCTGACATTTTACCTGGGGAAAAGCGGTGAGCGGCAACCCTCTTGACTGGGCGGTCTTTTTCTTTTATACTCAATTACTGAATACTCAATAATTGAGTAGAGTCACCGCCGGTCTCATGCGCTTCATCGTCCTGGCGGTGACCATCATGTCACACCCCCATCAGGGGTTTTAGAGGCACATCTACCTCTTTCTTTTGCCTGGCCACCAACTCTCGTTGTTTGTTCGCAGGTGTCTCTCCGAACGAGAGGCTCATGCTCAATGCGCCTTCTTTCGGAGAAGGAGGTTCCTGAAAGAGCCTCGTCTTTCAGATCGTCGATAGAGAGTGCAATCGAGGCACAATGAACCGTGCTGAGAGAATGAAAGGAAAGAACCATGGCCATTTCTGAGACAGCCGTTACCGTTGACCCCGCCGTCGCCCGCTTTCTGAGCGAGCCGCGCAAGATGCTCATTGGCGGCAAATGGGTGGAAGCCGCTTCCGGCAAGACCTTTCCTGTGTACAATCCCGCGACCGGTGAGATCATGGCGCAGGTCGCCGAGGGGGATGCAGAGGATATCAATCGCGCGGTCGCGGCTGCGCGCAAGGCGTTCGACGGCGGACCCTGGCGCAAAATGACACCTTCGCAACGCGGACGCCTGATCCACCGCCTGGGCGATCTGGTTGAGGCGCATCGTGAGGAGTTCGCCCAGCTTGAATCGCTGGACAATGGCAAACCGCTGACCGTCGCCCGCGTTGCCGATATCCCGCTCGCGGCTGATCTGTTCCATTATATGTCCGGGTGGGCCACCAAGATTGAAGGCAATACTATTCCCCTGTCGGCAGGGAAGTATTTCGCGTACACGTTACGAGAACCCATTGGCGTGGTTGGTCAGATCATTCCCTGGAACTTCCCGCTGCTCATGGCCGCATGGAAACTCGGCCCGGCGCTCGCGGCAGGATGCACGATTGTCCTCAAGCCGGCGGAACAAACGCCCCTGTCCGCCTTACGCCTCGGCGAACTCATCGGCGAAGCAGGCTTCCCCGATGGCGTCGTCAACATTGTGCCCGGTTATGGCGAAACGGCAGGAGCCACGCTGGCCGCGCATGATGGCGTCGATAAGGTCGCGTTTACCGGTTCGACCGAAGTGGGCAAACTGATTGTCCAGGCGGCAGCCGGCAACCTCAAGAAAGTCTCGCTCGAACTGGGTGGCAAGTCACCCAACATTGTGTTCAGCGATACGGATCTGGATGTGGCCATCCAGGGCGCTTCGTTTGCCATTTTCTTCAACCACGGACAATGCTGTAGCGCTGGTTCGCGCCTGTATGTGGAAAAAAAGGCGTTTGATCGCGTGGTCGAAGGAGTTGCAGAACAGGCGAAAAAGATCAAAGTAGGTCCAGGTTTTGATCCAGGCACTCAGATGGGGCCGCTGGTCTCCGACGAGCAGTTGCAACGAGTAATGGGATATCTGGAATCAGGCGTTTCCAGCGGTGCTCGACCGCTGAGCGGCGGGCACCGGCATGGAGAACAGGGATACTTCGTGGAACCCACGGTGCTGGTCGATGTACGGCAGGATATGAAAGTCGTGCAAGAAGAGATCTTTGGTCCGGTGGTGACGGCTCTGCCCTTTACTGACCTGGACGAAATCCTGCCGGTGGCCAACGATACCGTCTACGGGCTGGCCGCGGGCATCTGGACGCGTGATATCGGGAAGGCCCATCAACTGGCGGCGCATTTACGCGCGGGAACGGTGTGGATCAACTGCTATAACGTCTTCGACGCCGCCTTGCCGTTTGGGGGCTACAAGCAATCTGGCTGGGGCCGTGAGATGGGCCACGAGGTCCTGGAGAATTACACCGAGGTCAAATCGGTCTGCATCGGCCTCGGATGATGTGTTTGTCGCCGGAGACACGGTCCCCTCTCTTGCGCAGGTTCCTGTGGGAACGCTGGCATAAGCATATGAAGTTATTCCAGCTAGCAATGCATCGCTTGAGTTCACTAGAAAAGCCATTGAAATGTGCGATAATAACAAGCGCCAGCTATGGGCTAGCTGGAACTATGCCAGTTACCACAGAGAGAGCAACGCATGTCGCTTGTGACCATCAAGGGGATCTATACCGAATACCAGGAGCTGATAACGGTTGCGCCCGATGATACGCTCGGCCACGCCGCGAATCTGCTGCGCCAGCATCAGTTTCACCATTTGCCCGTGGTGCGCGGCAGGGACGGCGCGGCAACCTGGCACTGGCCGGGCGAGAAGAAAACGCCGCTGGTTTTCGAGGGACTGCTGACTTCACAGGATATCGATATGGTCGTGGCTCTGGAGCGCGAGAGCCAGCAGGAGAGCACGCGCGAGCCCTGGCAGAGCCGGCGCGTCGCTGAGATCATGCACCGCGCGTTGATCCGCGTGACTCCCTCTACCAGCGTCGCCGCTGCTGCTCTGCTGCTGGTGGAGCGCAACCTGAACTGCCTGCCGGTCGTTCACTACGAGTCGCAGCACGTACAGGCCGATGGCAAACAGGCCGCGCAGCAGGAGAAGGAGAAGAGGAGCGAACAGGAGGCACGCGCGGAGAACTGGCAGGAGGGCCAGCCGCTGCTGGTGGGTTTGCTGACGCGCAGCGATCTGCTGATTGCGCTGGCTCGCTCGCTGGGCGCGTTCGAGCCGGGTATGCAATTGATCATTCCTCTGCGTCATGGGAATATGCAACCCCTGGCGCGGGCGCTCGCGCTGGCCGATGAGATGCACATTCAGGTGCGCAGCGTGGTGGCCGCCCCCTTGCAGGGAGCCTTCCCGCGCGTGGCGACGCTGCGTCTGGGCACGATCAATCCGGCCCCTTTTCTGACACGTCTACAAGAAGAGCAGATAGTGTACTCCTTCGCGGACCAGGATGTTGGAGAGTTTTGAGGAGAAAGAAGAGGAGCATGGTACAGAAGGCGGAGGCCCTGACCCCTGCCAGGGCGCGTTTCATGTTCGATACGGCGGAACTGAACTACGATTTTGGACCGGAGCACCCGCTTCAGGCCCGGCGTCTGGTCGCGTTGATCGATCTGCTGGAAACCTGCGGCCTGTGGAGCAAGTCCAACCAGAATACCCTGCTGCCGCCGCGCGCGGCCACGCGAGCCGAACTCGAACTGGTTCACACGCCGGACTATATCGAGGCCGTGCAGAAATTGAGCGAGCCGGCGGATCTCAGCCAGCTCGGCCCCGACGAGCTGCACAGCCGCGAGCACCTGGCCCTCGATTATGGCTTTGCCGAGGGCGATACTCCGCCATTGCCGGGCATGCACGAGGTCGCTTCGTTGATCGCGGGCGGCTCGCTGGTTGGGCTGAGCGCGATCATGGGCCTGCCCGCTGGCGGCGAATTTGCTGGCGAGGACGAACGGCCCCTGCGCGTCTTTCATCCCGCCGGCGGCCTGCATCACGCCTGGCCGGCGCGCGCCTCCGGCTTCTGCGTCTACAACGATGCCGCCATTGCCATTGCCCATGTCCTGCGCTCCACCGAGGCCAGAGTGCTCTACCTCGATTTCGATGCCCATCACGGCGACGGCGTCCAGAAGGCTTTCTACGATGAGCCGCGCGTGATGACCATTTCGCTGCACGAAACCGGGCGCTATCTCTTCCCAGGCACCGGCGATGTGCTGGAAATGGGTCAGGGACTTGGACGCGGCTATTCCGTGAATTTGCCGCTTCAGCCATTTACTGAAGACGATTCATATATCGAAGTGATGGAGGCGCTTCTTCCGCCCCTGCTCGTCTCTTTCGCGCCCGACGTGCTGGTAACAGTCCACGGCTGCGATACGCATGCCTGGGACCCGCTCACGCATCTGAGCCTGACGACACGAGGCATCGACGCGCAGATCAAGCTCGCCCGCCAGCTCGCGGATACCTATTGTCAGGGTCGCTGGCTGGCGCTGGGCGGCGGCGGCTATGATCTCTACCGCGTCGTCCCTCGCGCCTGGAGCATGGTCTGGGCCAGGATGTCCGGGCAAGCGCTGCCGGAGAAGCTGCCGGAGGCGTGGGTTGAGCGCTGGCGCCCGGCCTGGCTCAAGGTGCAGGAGCAGGAGGCCGAAGAGCAGCAGGTCATGGGCAAACAGATCAGTACCGCGAACTTCCCGCTGACTTTTGAGGACCGGAGCGAAGATATTCAGCCGCAGCCGCGCCGCTGGGAGATCAGCCACACCAACCGCTCAACTGCCGCGCTGGCCCGTCATCTTCTGCTCTCCTCCTCGCTGCGCCAGGCTTTCCGCAGGCCGCGCCGCGTTTCGCCTATGACCGGCCTGGTGGACCTGCTGCACCTGCGCGGCACCTATCCTCCTTCGCGCAGCAAGCTGCTGAAGACTGCGAAAGGTCCGGTGCTTCTGCGCGACTTCTGCCCGCCCTCGATGGTCGAGCGCCTGCGCGCCGACGAGGGGCTGCGCGCTTTCGCCCGCCTGCCCGAACGCGAATGGCAACTCCTCCTCAACATTGCCAGAAGCCCGGACTGCGCGCTAACCCTGGCCCACACGCCCGCCGGAGAGATCGTCGGCGAAGTGACCATCGCGCCCGGCGATGAATGGTGGGACGGCCTTGACGATGTGTACGAAGTGGCTATCGAGGTGAGTTCCAACTGGCGCGGGCTGCGCCTGGCCACTCAACTGCTCGCCTTCGCCCTCGAACTCGATGCCCTGGAGGACATGATCCTCTTCGCCGTGGGTCTCTCCTGGCACTGGGACACCGAGGGGTTACATATGAGCATGGATCGCTATCGCGAGCTGATCACGCGCCTCTTCGCCAGCCAGGGCTTCGTAGAGTATCCCACCACCGAGCCAAATGTGCGCATGGAACCCGCCAATGTCTTCCTGGCTCGCATCGGCAAACGCGTCGATGCCCGCGCCTCCAGCCGTTTCTTAAGCCGGGTTATGAGTGCCCCAACTCTATCATTTTTACTATAGAGGGCCGATCAATCGGCCCTCTCTGGCAAAAATGGCTCCTTCCCGCTCCCAAACTGCTCGCCTTTTCCCTTAAAAATGGCTTAGAGCGGGCGCTTTTCGCTAAGAAAATGCTGAGATATCCCAACTCAGCTTTAATTTCTGCTTAGAGCCGCTTAATGAAGAGCTTATATCTCTTGTCTTTTCAACTGTTCCATATTACTCTTACAAACAGAGAGTGGTTCCCCAGGAAGAGAACCAGGGAAATGTAAGAATGACAGGTGCGGATGGGCATGAGAGGTGTGGAGCAAGAAAGAAAAGTGGATCTTTAAGCGATCCTGGATAAAGGGAGAGATACATATGCGAGGAAAGACATCGAAAAAGCTTATTGGCGAAATAACGGATGGAGAACTGGCAGAGCGAGCCATGGCAGGCGATGAGAGCGCCTACACCTCGCTCATTGAGCGGTACAGCAGTCCTCTTTACAATTTCATCTGCCGCTTCCTGAACGACTCCGATCTGGCTTACGACATTCTACAACAGGTGTTTCTCCAGTTGTATATTTCGTTGCCAAAGCTACGCACCGGCGAACCGCTGCGAGCCTGGCTCTTCCAGGTCGCGCGCAATCGCTGCCTGGACGAGCTGCGCCGCAAGCAGGCAATCCATTTTTCAGAGCTACAAGGATCGCCGACGGATGAGGATCTTTCACAACTGGACATCATTCCCGACGACAGCCCCTTGCCCGAAGAGCTGGCTGAGCAGCACGATTTGCAGGAGATTCTCCAGCGAGCCATCTCGACATTGCCGCCCAAGTTCCGCGCCGTCGTGCTCCTGCGCTATACCGCCCAGCTCAGTTTTTCGGAGATCGGGCAAGCCCTGCACATGCCGGAGGCTACCGCGAAAACGTATTTCCAGCGAGCCAAGCCGGTCCTGCGCGCAGCTCTTGCTGAACAACTCAGACCGGCTGTTCTTTGTTAGTCAAGATTCAGCACACAAAAGTTTTTCTGAAACTTCCCTTTCGTCCTGTTCGTTCTCTTTAACAGAGGACTGCTTCTAGGACGAAAGGGAAGACTTATGTTGCATCTCTCACCCGACATCTATTTGCACTCATCAGAAGATCTTCCAGAAGATGACGTTGATCGGCTATTTAAGAAGCTTCACAGGCTGGAGCCGCCTGGCGATATAGTAAAGCAGCTTCTTGAGCGTATCAAGCACTTGCCCAGAGCGCAACGCTACGAACGCCTTCCATCCCGGTCTGACGCTAATGAGCAAAGTGCGCCCGAAGAGACAGAGGATTATTCCAATACAGCGCAGTAATGCTCCTCTCCTGCCTTAGAATTTGCTAAGAAGGGTAAAAATTCGCTGAGAAAGCGGGAAATCTGGGCGACTCCTCTTTAGTTTCTGCTTAGAGTTGCTTACAGCGGGGCTTATAAAGGTTGTAATTCTTATCTGAGCAGGTTACGCTACAGGCAGGTAATAGAAAGAGGAGAGAAACACATGCAATTACGAGAGCATGCAAGAGGCCATCATAGAGAGATAACCGATGGCATACTGGCTCAGCAAACATTGGCAGGAGACCAGGAAGCTTTTACCAGGCTCGTACAGCGCTATAGCAGCTCTCTGTTCAGTTTCATCTGTCGTTTCCTGAACGACTACGATGCAGCCTCAGATATCCTGCAACAGGTTTTTACTCAGCTGTATATCTCATTGCCCAACCTGCGCACGGGTGAGCCGCTCAAAGCCTGGCTCTTCCAGGTCGCGCGCAATCGCTGCCTGGACGAACTGCGCCGCAAGCGCGTGATTCATTTTTCAGAACTGCAAGCCCCTGGAGAGGACGAGGAACTTTCGCCCCTGGCGATTATCCCGGATAACAGTCCGCTGCCCGAAGATGTAGCGGAGCGCCACGATTTACAGGACATGCTCCAGCGAGCTATCAATGGCTTGCCTCCCAAGTTTCGCGCGGTCGTACTCCTGCGGTATGCCTCTCAGCTCAGTTTCTCAGAAATCGGGCGGGCCTTACAGATGCCGGAGGCCACCGCGAAAACGTACTTCCAGCGGGCCAAGCCACTTCTGCGCGCAGCGCTCAGGTTTGAACTTTCGACACCTGTAGTCAATTGAGCTTCAATGAAACTTCCCTCCTGTTCTGTGCGTATTCCATACGAAGCGACGTCATAGCAACGGAATAAGAGGGAAAGAGGTATGATGTGTATTATATCGCGCCCGGCCCCGGCGGATTATCAACCGGAGGACGACATTGATAAACTATTTCACCGTTTATCTCAGCTCGAACCTCCGGGTGAGCTTACCACGCGTATCCTTGCGCGCATCAAGCAATTGCCTGCCTCGCCCGCGCCAATGGCCCAGGCGGACGAACCGGTTGAGGATCTGGATTCTCTCACGACGCGCAACGAGAGGCAGGACCCCTCGTAAATGCATCAGGAAGCAATCTGCTCAGAAAGCCTCCCATTGGTCACTAACCAGCGAATAAACTCCAGCCGGCGCTTATCGACAACCTCCCGCAACCTTTCTCGCTCCGCGTAATCCTGGCGGAGCTTGCTCAGACGCTGTACTTCTCCCTCTGCGAAGCCACCTTTACGCAAAATTTCACGATCATCCTTGCGGTCCATAGTTTGTACCTCCTTTATAGCCACTAGGGTGTCATGTCCAACATGCGCTCAATACGCTTGAGAAGTGTTTGGATAGGATAGGGTTTGGGCAAGTGATCAAGCGTTGACCGCGTTTCGCCACAAGTGCGAAGATACTTCTGCGCCGTTGCTTCCGCGCTGGTCAGCAGAACTGGGGTCGTGGATGTGCCAGAGTAAGCACGCAGGGCTTTCAACACATCCCAGCCGTTCACCGCGCCGGGCAGATCAAGGTCCAGCAGGACCAGGTCGGGGACGATCTCTCGTAGAGTGCTGAGGGCCAGTTCGCCGCTTTCAACCAGTGTCACAACATAGCCACAGGCCATCAAGACACCCATCTCGAGGGCGGCCAGCGAGGGCTCATCCTCCACCAGGAGAATGTGTCCACGAACGGCCCTGCCCATAGCTTTCTCCACAGCCGGCCCGGTACCTGCGCGCTCGCACGTCTGGTTGGCGGTTTTCATATCGTCCTCACCATTCAAGCGCTCAGAGCCTCCTTCCTTGTATGCTCAGTATGCCCACAACCGCGTTAGTATCCTTATGCCGGCCTCGCAAAGAGCGATCATGCTCTCTCTTTCGCCAGAGCCGGAGAGGAAAGAGGTCGTTGCGGCTCTCATCTCGCAGGCGCTTTACGAACTGTCTACTTTAAGAATAATAGTAGCAGAGATTGGGTGAGAATACTGTGAAAATCCCCGCGACGTTTGTGAACATTCTGTGAAAATTCTCTCGTTTTTGTGAAAATCTGTTCAGGGAAAAGCTCTGCTCTGAGAAAAGCTGTGCAAACGAAGAGCGGGAAAGGGATGGAAGCCGGAGGCTTCTTTGCCACAGAGGGCCTTTCAAGCAAATCTTTCCTCTATCTGATCAGACCATATATTACATACAAGAATATCATTTGGTGGCCTCTTGTATAGTAAAAATGTGGATGATTATCCTGGATAGGAGCCAGGATTATCCGCAGAATACAAAGAGAAAATAAGCAGCATAGATCAAAAAAGAGAGGAGCCGAAGGTGAGCATCACGTCAGCGAGAGAACAAACGAGATTTTCTTTGCATCCTGCTGTCCTGACATCTGGTCGAACTTCTGACTATGAGGCGATGAGCAAGCAAGAGAGGAGTGGGGGGAAACAGGAGATGTGGAGTCCCACAGTGCCAGCTGGGAACTCCACACACGCGCGAGGCTCGATCTCTGGGAAAACGAACCCCGATCAAATACCCATAGATCCACTATAACAGCCCATACAAGCCCAGGCGGGCTGAGAACAGGCACAACGCGCTGGAATGAAATGAGGAATGAGAGAAGCTGCGGTCTGGCTTCTCTAAAAGATGGAAAGGCGAGATCATGAACGAGACAGCCACAAGCTTTGCCGGCTTTGACTCCCCAACCGCGCAGTACTTTCCTTTGCCCAATAGCTGGGTGAATGTCTGTGCGCAAATCACCAACCTGGCTGAACTCAAAGTACTTACCTATGTCGCGCGACACACCTGGGGCTACCACGAGTATGACGTTGCCCGGCCGTTCACGCTGGATGAGTTCATGCGGGGACGCAAACGCCGCGATGGCTCCCGCATGGATCAAGGCACAGGTCTGAGCAGGCAAGGAGTGGTAGATGGTCTGCAACGCGCCCTGGCCGACGGCTACCTGATCTGCGAGGCCGACGAAACCGACCGGGGACGTATCAAAAAATGTTATCGGCTCAAGATGCGTGAGGAGCAGACATCTGCTCCCGCTCCAGCAGTCAGCAAGGCCGACGCTAGCAGTCAGCAAAACAGACACCAGGTGTCAGAGATGCAGACTTCAGAGGTCAAGCATGGAGATACCAGCAGTCAGCACAGCAGACAGCAGCAGTCAGAAGCGCAGATCGGAGAAGTCAACAAGGTAGATTCCAGCGGTCACGAACATAGACCTCGATCAGAGAAAGACACTCAAGAAAAACACCCGAAGAAAAAAACGTATGAGCAACAGGGGAAGAAAGACACGTGCGAAAAACAGGCGATGGACGCACATGCCCCTTCTCTCTCAGCAGAAGCTCAGGTGGTGTATGACGCGTGGTGCAGCCTGTTTACGGTCGAGGTACCGTTGACACCAGCGAATGCTAGAGCTGCTCAGGCGCTGGCGCGGCCGGTTGCCAGGTGGGCGCAAGAGCTGGCGATCACACCGACAGAGCTGCTCCGGCGGATGATCCACTGGCTCTACGAGACGGACAAAACAGGGTATTATCAGCGCGGGGTGAAGTTGCCCGATCTGGCGCGCGAGTTTGAGGCATGGCAAACAGCCCAGGAACGCAAGATGCGCAAGAAGTCCGGGCGGAGGCCGGTGCCAACGCTGCACGAGGACCCGTACAGCCTCGCCGCTCTGATCGCCGCGCAGAACCCGCGTTACTTTGCCGAGTCGCAGGAAGCTCAGGAGGAGCCGTCTGGTCTCGCAGCCCTCATGGCTGCACAGAAGAGCCGTTACTCTACCACACAGAAGGGAGATGAACAGGAATGAAGCAGGAGAAGACGATGAGTGGGCCGCTGGTGCCTCTTCCCAAACCCTGGCAACCTTCGGGCGAAGTGCGTTGTCCGGTCTGCCGGGATCAGGGTTGGTTGCGACGCGACGTGCCGCCTGGGCACCCGCTGTTTGGCAAGATTGTGCGCTGCGCGTGCCAGCAGGAAGGAGACACTGGCCGGTTGCGCGCTCGCACCTTCTGCTGGCTGGGCGCGAACGAGGAGCAGGTGCGCGAACTACAAGCGCTGACTTTCGCCTCGTTCAAGCCACAGGCCAACGGCCAAGACGTACTCGAAGCCTATACGCGCACGCGCCGCTATGCTCACGATCTCAAGCAAGATCAGGTCACGGGGCAGAGGAACCTCTTGCTGCTTGGCCCCTATGGCGTGGGCAAAACCCATCTGGCCTGCGCCATCCTCAATGAAGCCCGTCAGGCAGGCGTCGGCTGTCTCTTTCTGAGCGGCAACGAGTTCTTCCAGAAGCTCTACGACTCCGATTTTGACGAGAACCTACTCAAGCAGGCCATCGAGACCTCGCTGCTCTGCCTGGACGACCTGGACAAGATGCAGCTCAAAGGCGACGGCTCGTACCAGAAGGCAACGCTGTTCACCCTCTTCAACCAGCGCTACCTGACCCGCCGCCCGGTCATCATCACGGCCAATAAGGACGACGATTGGCAGAACTGGCTGCACGGAGCGATCCTCTCGCGTCTCTTTGGTCACGCCGAGGTCATCGGTATGCAGGGGCAGGACTATCGGCTGATCCAGGCTATGCAAAAGAACGGCATCGGGTAATCTGGCGGTATTGGACGCACGGCGCTCTTGACAAACGATAGTAGGGCGACCTACTATTCGGAGAAAGATGTGAGATGGCTGTACGCTTTGGCAAGGAAGCGCTGCCTTTCGTTGCGGCAGGCTGCCTCGTGCGAGACGCGCACGGAGAAGGTTAGGGACGTTCCCCTTGAAAGGGCTTGAGGAAAATGATGCATCTGACCAGGCGACAACGGGAATGGGGACTTGTTTGCCTGCTCATTGTCGGCGCAGTACTCTTCAGAATCATACTCGCGGTGACGGCGAATGCAGCAAACGCGGCAAATCAGCAGACTTCCGTCAATACTACCGGCCTTCCGCTCCAAAGCGGGCGGGTCACGGTCAGCATCTCCAACAAACTGTATCATCCTGCCACACTGCTGGTCACCGCTGGTACTACCGTCACCTGGGTCAACCATGACCCGATGGCTCATACAGTGACCCAGGGGGCGCACGCGTCCGCTACTCCTCACGGTTTTGCGAGCGGCGTTCTGGCCTCCGGCCAGTCCTGGTCCTATACCTTCCGCACGCCCGGTACCTATACCTACACCTGCCTCTTTCATCCAGATATGAATGGCGCTGTGGTCGTGAAACAGCAGACGTAATGCGCCCCTTTTCTTCTTTTTCCCTCAAGCTCCAGACCAGCCGAGGAGAAATGATGCATGATCAGTACACAATACGGACAATTGTGCCGATGGGTGCCCAGTGGTAGAGCCAGCGAGCGGCGCGGAGCGACATGGAGACGCAGCCATGCGAGCCTGGCTCCCAGCCATAGACGGGATCACGGTGCAGGCGATTCGTGCCGCGACCGAACACGGTGCGCCACCAGGCATCGTGCAGGAAGTAGCCTGGCTTCCACTCTAAGGCGTAGTTGATGTGCGTCGGCGGGTACCAGTAGCGTGAACGGCGAGGAAAGGGCGAATGAAACGTGATCTGGCGGAACCTGGCATAGATGCGATACCTGCCCAGCGGCGTAGGCAGAGCAGGCTGGCCCGTCGTAACCGGCGCGCTGAAGACCAGATGCCCGTGCCGATAGGCATACAGCCGCTGCCGAGACAGGCTGACCACAATCACTTTGCCCCGGCCTCGCCACCTGGCTACCTCCACCGATGAAGCAACCGCGCTCATCGCCTGATTTCTGACCATCTTCACCTGCGCATGAGCGCTTGTACGGAATACAAACGAGCCGCAAATCAGGCCAAGAGCCAGCAGCAGAGCTACCAGCCCGGCGCGGCCTATCGCCTGAAGAGGCTTTCTCATATGCTACTCCTTCCATCGATAAAACTACGGATTTCTCATTTGATTATATCTATGCCATAATGCTGCTAGATAGAAATATATAGACTATTTGAGAGCGTATCTGGTTTTCGTCCTGCCTTCGAGCAGTAATACACGGCTATACACGCCTGAAGACGCTCTCATAGATAATCTCAACAATCACATTTGCCACCCCTGGACCCACATAGAGAGCAAGCAGCTTCTTGATAGCGTAAACCTTTGCAATCAACTCATCCGCACTATCAACATGAATACCCTGAACCGCATAGCGAAGGCTCTGGATATACCCGTAACCGAACTGATTGAAGACGTTCCCGAATAACGAGGGATAAGGCTCGCCGGGACCACGTGACCGGCGATATGATATGATGCAGGCAAAAAGAAGTTTCCCATCATTCACAGGAGGCCAGAGCATGTCCCGGACGCTTGATCTCAGCTCTTATCGGAGCTATTTCCCTTCGCTCACGACGATGGTGAATGGCCAGCCGGCCATTTATTTTGATAATCCTGGCGGAACGCAGATGGCGCGGCAGGTGATCGACAGCATGGTGACGTATCTGCACACGGCCAACGCGAACACACATGGCGCGTTCCTGACCAGCCAGCGCACCGGCGAGGTAATCGGCGCGGCCCGCCGGGGGATGGCCGATTTCCTGCATGCAGCTGATCCTGGCGAGATCGTCTTCGGCCCGAATATGACCACATTGACCTTTGCCTTCAGCCGGGCCATCGGCAGAACGCTCGCGGCGGGTGACGAGATTGTGGTGACGGTGCTTGATCATGACGCCAACGTGGCTCCCTGGCTGGCTCTGCAAGAACGCGGCGTGGTCGTGCATACGGCGGATATTCATCCACAGGATGTGACGCTGGATATGGAAGACCTGCGCGCCAAGATCAATGAGCGCACGAAGCTGGTGGCCGTTGGCTACGCGTCTAACGCGGTGGGCACGATCAACGATGTCGCAACCATTGTGCGCTGGGCGCACGAGGTGGGCGCGTTATGCTGGATCGACGCGGTTCAGTTCGCGCCGCACGGCCCGATTGATGTGCAAGAACTGGATGCAGATTTTCTGGTTTGCTCGTCCTACAAATTTTTCGGCCCCCACCTGGGCATACTCTACGGCAAGCGGGAGCATCTGGAGCGCTTCCCTGCTTACAAAGTGCGTCCCGCGTCCAACCAGACGCCAGATCGCTGGGAAACCGGCACGCAGAACCACGAGGGCCTGGCGGGCCTGGTTGGCGCAATCGATTATCTAGAGATGCTTGGACGCGAGCAGCGCGCATTGTATAGCGAGGTTGCAACAGAATACAGCGGTCGTCAGCGCGACCTCAAAATTGCCATGCGCGCCATCATGGATTACGAACGCGGCCTCTCGGCGCAGCTGCTCGCCGGCCTGCGCGAGATCGAGGGTATGCAGATCTACGGAATCACCGATCCCGCGCGGCTCTCCTGGCGCGTGCCCACGATCACCTGCAACATTGCCGGCCACCCCCCACGCGCGCTCGCCGAACATCTGGCCACCCACGGTATTTTTGCCTGGGACGGCAACTACTACGCGCTGGGCGTCATGGAACGGCTCGGCCTGGAGGAGAGCGGCGGCGCACTGCGCCTGGGCATGGTCCACTATAACACGCCCGAAGAGATCAACCGCGTGCTGGATTGCCTGGAACAGCTTCCTTAATTACACGAATTCTGTTAAT
>DATGKW010000011.1:0-3688 GCA_035294465.1 Ktedonobacteraceae bacterium
GTGCGCCACCAGGCGTCATGCACGAAGAAGCCGTCCCAGTGATACGAAATTGCGTAATTGATCGGAGTGGGCGGATACCAGTAAGGCGAATTTGGCGGATCGTCCGACTTGAATACGGTAGGTGACTCGCGAGAATACGTGGTCCACACGCCCGGCAGGGTCGGACGCGCCACCTGGCCGGTAGTGACCAGGAACGATCTCACCAGCTTGCCGTTATCATAGAAGCGCAGGGCCTCTTCGGTCATGTTCACCATGATCACGGTACCATGTTGCAAGCTTGGATAGTGCTGCATCATCTCCAGGTCGGTCTTGTGAACCTGATTATAGGGCGTCGGATCACTGTAATCCTGCTGCATCATCTGGAAATTGAAGAGTTCATTCTGGTCATCGGTCACGACCGACTGGTAGTCGGATGGCGTGTAGGACCAGCCAACCTCAAGCTGCAGCCAGTAGCCAATGCCGTTCATGGTATAGCCTGAGTCCAGAATATAATTCTGACCATCGGTCTTATCATGATACAGGTGAGCATTGCCCCAGGCGTTGGCCTCATTGTTCAGTTCTGTGATCAGGTATGAGGCTTCACCCTGGGTCAGGTCATCTTGCATTGAAGCCATGTCACTATCGATCTTGTTCGATACAGCGAGATACTGCGCGATAGTCGTGGCCTTTGCCATGGCGACCTTGTCGGCGTCATAGAGCTTTATGTAAGGGCTGGCGTCCATCCCGTACTTTTTGAGATCGTCAATATCGGCCTGGAACTCAGCCAGCTTGGCAGCGCCGACATACGGCAAGGATTGGATCGAGCTTACTACAGCCAGTTGATACTGTGCATCGAGCATTGTGCTCAATTTATTGAAATCAGCCGATGTTGTGGACGTATCGAGAACGCCCAGGTCGCTGGTATATTCGGTTTGCATGGCCGTCACGTCCAGGCCAGCTTGCTTCATCTGATTGATTGTGTTCTCGAAAATGACCAGTTGCTTATAAGCCGAATCAAGCGAATTAAGAGCAGTCGTATTTGTCACAGCGTCATTACTGATTGCTACATAATCTTTCGGATACTGGGCTGCCGCAAATCTGTTTTCGTCGGTCGTATAACGGAGCGAGAAATCTTGCATATCGCCAACCTTGAGGGCCTGCGCACTGCTCAGAGCCTGCTCAAAGTTCTGGAGATCTTGCCGGGCCTGTCCCTCATCCTGACCGGTCACAATGGCAACTTCTTGCTGAAGCTGACTCAATAATTGTTGATAGCTCGATGTTTGATTTTGATAAAAAGTATTATCTGGAGTATCACTAAACGGAGAAAAGGGCGCTCCATTATTATTCAGCTTTTGTTCTTGCTGGATGATTGGCTGGATCGACGAGAGTGGCACGCCAATATCTTTCGCGTGCTGTATCTGTTGATCGAGCTGAGAACGAGCCTGGCTGGCCTGCTGCTGCAGTTGACTGCTGCCACCACAGGCACTGAGCAGGAGCATTACTCCAAGAATTACTCCTGCCAGCGGAATCTGCACCAGGCGGAGAGAACGTGATTTTGGCATCGTGGATTACCTCCGTCCACTTCTGGATTTCGCTTTCTGCTTGCGCTTTTCTTTCCTTGCGGCTTTGCCTGTCTTCTTTCCACCTTTTCTACTAGGGCCGGGCAATGCAGGCGCGTCTGGCATTCCAGGCATTCCCGTCATACCGGGAAGACTGCCCATACCAAACTGCTGAGCTAACTTTGCCCAGCGACCTTTGCCGCTGCTGACCTGGCGTATCATCGCTCGCATTTCGCCGAACTGGTCGAGGAGCTGGTTGACATCCTGTGAGGTTGTGCCACTCCCGCGAGCGATACGCTTTCGCCTGCTCCCATTGATGATTTCGGGGCTACGACGTTCTTCTGGCGTCATTGAGAGGATTATCGCCTCAATATGCTTGAGTTGATCACCCTCCAGCGCCTCCTCCATCCCCTCCATATTGACCATCTTGTTGAAACCGGGCATCATTTCCATAATCGAACGCAGCGATCCCATGCGTTTCAACTGGCGCATTGCACTCAGGAAATCTTCCAGGTCAAATTTGCCCTGCTGCAATTTGGCCTGGGCTTTGAGCGCCTCTTCCTGATCGATTGTCTCTTGCGCCCGCTCGATCAGCGAGAGCACATCGCCCATTCCCAGGATGCGCCCGGCCAGGCGGTCGGGATAAAAAGGCTCCAGCGCGTCGGTTTTTTCGCCCACGCCCATAAACTTGATCGGTACGCCCGTGACCGAACGAATCGAGAGCGCGGCTCCGCCCCTTGCGTCACCATCCATCTTCGTCAAGATCATTCCCGTCAACGAAACCGCCTTATTAAAGTCATCTGCCACCCTCACTGCTTCCTGTCCGGTCATGGCGTCGGCCACTAGCAGCACCTCGCGCGGCTGAACGCGCCGGCGGATGCTCATGACCTCGTTCATCATCCGCTCGTCGATGTTGAGGCGACCGGCAGTATCCAGAATGACCACATTGGCCGCCTGCTCACGGGCATAATCAAGCGAGCGAACGCAGATATCAACCGGATCAGCTCCAGCAGGCTCTGCATAGACCGGCACAGCAACTTGTTTGCCCAGCGTTTGCAATTGATTGACGGCAGCGGGCCGATACATATCCGCCGCTACCATCAAGGGCCGCTGGCCCTCTTTTTTCAGATATCGCGCGAGCTTGGCAGCCGCGGTTGTTTTCCCTGACCCCTGTAAACCAACCAGCATGATCACATTGGGCGGCGGGCCACCCAGATCCAGCTTGCTTTTGCTATCGCTCCCGCCGAGCATCTCAATCAATTCATCATTGACAATCTGCAGCACTTGCTGCGCGGGAGAGAAGCTGCCCAGTACCTCCGCGCCAATCGCCCTGGCCTTGACACGCTCCACAAACTGCCGCACCAGCTTCAGGCTGACATCAGCTTCGAGCATCGCCAGGCGCACTTCGCGCATTGCTTCATTCACGTCGGCTTCGGTCAGCCTGCCCTTCCCACTTAGCTCGCTAAAAACCCCTTCGAGTCGCTTCGATAAACTTTCAAACATCGCCATGAGTGCGTGATCCTCTCTCCGCCTATCAACTAAAATTTCCTCAATTATATCACGTCTCTCCCGCTTTCCTTCTAGGTAGCATCGCCCTGTATGGTCTCAGACAGGCAACCCCAGGAAGCCTCCCATAATATATAATCGAGAAACGTGTCGAAATGTCACATCCGTTTACTAATGGAGTTAATGATGATGCACTGGCGTAAACGTTCGCAAGAAGAGATCTTCTCTTCGTTTGGCTGGTGGGATAAGGGTTGCTTCCTCGGACAGATGACCGGGGATCGCTGCGATTATATCCAGACCTGCCTGGAAAAGGCCGTCGGCAAAGAAGTATGGCAGCAGCAGCCAATCCTGGAGGTAGGCTGCGGAGGCGGGTTGATCTGTGAAGAACTGGCCCGGCGCGGCGCAACTATGGTGGGCGTCGATCCATCGCTGCCAGCGCTGCAAACCGCTCGCGCACACGCCAACCAGAGCGGCCTATCCGAACGTATTACATACGAGCAGGGATACGCCGAGGCGCTTCCCTACGACTCAGCACACTTTCAGGGAGTTGTCTGCCTGGACGTACTGG
Source organism: Ktedonobacteraceae bacterium (assembly GCA_035294465.1). Lineage (GTDB taxonomy): Bacteria > Chloroflexota > Ktedonobacteria > Ktedonobacterales > Ktedonobacteraceae > Paraktedonobacter. The sequence continues at coordinate 3,613 of DATGKW010000011.1, forward strand.
AACATGTCAACGACTTGCGCGCGACCGTCGCCGAGGTTGCGCGCGTTCTGGCTCCCGGCGGAGTTTTCGTCTTCGA
>DATGKW010000012.1:0-31979 GCA_035294465.1 Ktedonobacteraceae bacterium
GCCTGGAGCAGCCAGAACTACGACCCCCGGCAAATGATCAGCCCCGGCTGGCCGTGGTGGACCCTCACATTCGCGCCTTATTTGATTCTAACAGTTACTTCGGAGCTCTGGCCCAGCCGCCAGGACTGGCATGGCGCGCGCTGGCTGCTAGCTGGCCTGGTGGTGGTAGCCGGGCTCCTGGGTGTGCTGCTCTGGGTAGATGGCGTGCTTGTTTTTAATGAAAATCTCCTCCAGAGTATTTCCCACTTTTCTACCGAAATCAATTTCGTATTTCTGCTGCTCCTGGGTCTTGATCTCGTGTTTCTGCTGATTGCCGAAGTGATCGTGCGCGTGGTGCGATATTAACCCACACGAAAGCGACCCTGGCCCGAAAAGTAGCTACTTTTTCCTGGATCAAGACTATTTTTAACCTGACAATAAACAGTACAATCCCGATATGTTGCAATATCAATGAAATATGCCTGTTTATCGTCTATCCTTTTTGAAGAAAGGCATATATGCGTCATATTAAGAAGATCTTAAAATTTTGCGATAACTTTGCATTTGCTGGGAAGATATATTGATAACTTTGGTTTTTGTACTATATAAATACAATAACATGAATATATATGGGATAAACAACTAGGAAGGAAAGAGCCTCTCCATCTCAATTCCGTCTGTGTGACGAAAAAAAGAGCGCTTCTTGAGGCTTTCTAGAGATTTTCCTGTTAGACTACTCCTCAAAAGAAGATTCTGGCCGTTAAGGATTGATTGTAGAAGAGAGGACACAAAATTCGTGTAGACGCGGCCAGCATAGCTACCTATTCTCAAGACACGGATGGAGAGACAAGCAGAGATGGATACATACGATCAGCCAACCGAGCCGCAGACGCCGGGGATACCAACCAGAGATCCTCTACCCGCTTCTGGCCGCGTGCTGCCTGACGAGGAACCAACGATACCTCTAACTCAGGCGGTTACAGCTCCTCCAGGTATCGGGGCAGCCATGCAAACTATCGCCGACCAGCGAACTATGACGCAAAAAAGCATGGCGCGCCGTAAATTCATGGGGAAATCGTTGGCCGGACTGGCAGTGGCTGGTGGAGTGGCCACAATCGGCGGCGGCGTAGCGCTGGCCGAATGGCTTACTCATCGCGGGAATTCTGCTCAAGTGGCCAGCAATGTGCAGATTGGTCATCTCTTGCGCCGGGCCGGCTTTGGCGCGTCCGCCAGTGAACTGAGCATGTACAGTAAACTGGGCTATCAGGGGGCGGTTGATCGTTTGCTCAACTACCAGCAGGTCGATGATAGCGCGATGGAGCAGCGTTTGCAGGCGCTCAATTTCAATTTGAATAGTCCACAGGACCAGCAGCGCTGGTGGCTGCTGCGCATGGCCTGGACTCAGCGCCCGCTGCTGGAGAAGATGACCCTGTTCTGGAGCGGCGTGTTGACCAGCAGTTTCCGCAAAGTAGGCGGTCCCAGAGCCTATATACGTATGATTAACCAGAACAATTTTCTACGCACTCACGCCTTTGATACGTTCGATAACATTCTGCTTGGCATTACCGCCGATCCTGCGATGCTCTTTTACCTGGATCTGACCAAAAGCACCAAAACGCATCCGAATGAGAACTACGCGCGTGAACTGATGGAGCTTTTTACGGTTGGCGTGGCCAATTATACGCAGCAGGACGTGTTCGCGGGTGCGGCGGCTCTTACCGGCTGGCACATCCGGGGCATCAGCGGATCATATTATAATCCGAAGGATCATAATGATCTGCCAGTGCGTTTTATGGGCCAGACGGGCAGCTTTAACTATAAAGACATTTTGCGCATTCTGGCCGACCATCCCGCTACACCCTGGTTTATTGGCCGCCGGCTGTTTGCTTTTTTTGCCTATGAAAATCCCAGCACGGATGATCTCAAGCCGTTGGTGGACGCCTACGTCCAGAGCGGCCACAATATGGGAGCAGTCATGCGTGCCCTGCTGCTTTCGCCCCAATTCTCCTCAGCCCAGGCGTATCGCAGCCGTATCAAGTCGCCGGTCGAGTTCACTGTAGGGGCCTATCGCGCTCTGGGCATTCAGGGCGATGGGGAGGGCTTGCCCGCGATTACCACTCTGATGGGCCAACCGCTTTTCGACCCGCCCAATGTGGCCGGTTGGCCGGGAGACAAAACGAGCTTGAACTGGCTCAACAGCGGCGCCTGGATGACGCGCCTCAATTTTATCGATATGCTGCTGGCACGTGGAACAGCGGCGACTCATGGCAAGCCCCTGGTCGATTTGCAGGGGATGGTGAACGCGAATCAGCTAAGCTCGCCGGAGGAGTTCGTCGATCACTTTTCTACTTTCCTGCTGGATGGCCCCCTGCCTGCTGATCGTCGCAGCCAGGTGCTCGACTACTTTACTGCTGCGGATAACGCCAGTTCCGCGCAGATTACCCTGAGTGGTGGCAAGTCCTATCCGCTTAATCGCGTGCGGGGAGCGCTTTACTTGCTGATGGCCTCACCAGAGTATCAACTAAATTAGAGGTGCAAAAATGAAATTAACACGCAGAGCAATGATGAAAAATGGTATGCTGGTGGTCTCGGCGGGTATGGTGATGCCGGCTATCTTTAGTCGTGGAGTTGCCTCGGCGATGGCGCTGGCGAAAGAGGGAGAGAGCTTTTCGCAGGTTGCCACCGATCATACCCTGATTGTGGTGCAGATGGCGGGCGGGAATGATGGTCTTAACACGGTCATTCCCTTTACCGATCCGCTTTACAAGCAGATGCGCCCGACCCTGGCAATTCCCGATAATAAAGTGCTACCCCTGGATACGCGCCTGGGATTGCACCCCAGCTTGCAACCGTTGAAGAATTTATGGGACGCCGGGCGCCTGGCGATTGTCGAAGGCGTGGGCTATCCTAATCAGAGTCTCTCACACTTCCAGGCCATGGATATCTGGCAGACGCTGGATCTGACCGGCAATGGCAGCGAGGGCTGGCTAGGAAAGCTGGTTGCTGGCCTGGTGGATCAGGAGGGGCATCCTTTCAAAGCTCTGGATGTTGGTACGATGACCGCGCAGGCGCTCCAATCGATTTCGGCTCAGGTACCGACGCTTGCTAATACGAAGTCATACGCGCTGGCTCCGGATCCGCTTGATCCCGACCATGGCAAAACTCGTTTGCAGGCGCTGATGAACCTCTATAACTCGTATCCTAAGACCTCACCGTATGCAGCCCTGCTCGATGCTACGGCCCTGAGCGCGCAGGGAGGCTCGCGCAGCCTGCATGCTGCCGATGCCGCGTATAAGCCGGCTGTGACCTATCCAGATGGGCCGTTTGCCGCGGGCCTGAAAATTCTGGCGGAGGCGATTGTCGAGAATCTGGGCCTGCGTGTGGGCTATGTCACACTGGGCGGCTTTGATACACACGCGGACCAGCAGAATACCCACGAGACACTCCTGACCACCCTGGCCGCTGGACTCGCGGCTTTCTATAACGATCTGAACGCACATGGCAAGGCGGATAACGTGGTGGTCATGACCTGGTCTGAGTTTGGCCGACGCGTTGAGGAAAATGGCAGCCTGGGCACCGATCATGGAACTGCTGCGCCACTGTTTGTTCTTGGCAATGCCGTGAACAAGGGGTTGTTTGGCGAGCCTCCCAGCCTGAGCAATCTGGATGAGAACGGTAATCTCAAATATACGATCGATTTCCGCTCGGTCTATGCGACTGTGCTTGATCGCTGGATGGGCGCTTCGTCCAAAGATGTTCTCGGCGGTTCCTTTGGTTCGCAAAACTTTCTGCCCAATCCATAGCTTCCTTTCCCCTGACCTTTCCGCGAAATCTGAGGGTGTTTTGTGAAAAACACCCTCAGATTGTGTAGAAAATAGGGTCCTAGTTCGTGGTCAGGACTGGCAGAGTGCTCTATAATAAGGAAGGATTCTACAAAACGGAGCAAAAGTAGAGAAGCACGAACCATGTCACAACCACAAAAGCGGAGCTGGCTGGCCTCTATGTCGCCAGTCCAGCGTACAGTCCTGGGCATTGTTATTATCGCAATCATTACCGTTCTGGGGGTGATCTATGGCCCCCATTACGATGATGACAACACGACGACAGGCGACGCGCCTCCACCAACCGTGACGGTCACCGATCTGACGAGCACGCTCAACGTGAATCGCAGCATTATTTACGAGGGAGTGACTATCACAGTCGTCAGGGTGGAGCAGGCGCAGTCGTTCTCGGATGATGGGAAGAGTCAGTACGCCCATACAAAATACGTTCTGCGCGTCTATCTGCATGTGACGGCTCCAACCACGCAGCAGGGAGCGCTTGGTATCGATTACGTCGGCCTTTCGCGCCTAGTGCTCAGCGATGGCACGCAGCTTCAGTCTCATTTGGCCCAGATCTCGCCCGATGTTCTCCCTGGGCAGAATGAGGACGGTTTTCTTGATTTCTGGGTGAATACGCCGCTGAATCTCTCGAATCTGGAGTTTGTGCTGGGGGGAAACGCCGTTGCCTTTGGCAGGTAGTACATCCTACCCTCTCGCTTGACACTCGACGCTTCCCCTTTTACACTTACCTTACGTGAGTAACCCTTTGGTGCCGCACGAGTGTTCAAGTCTGGAAAACTCCGCAAGGAAGAGTGGCGATGAAACGTGCTTCTGGTTCGCTGAGAAAGGCGATTTCTTTCCGCAAATATACCTGGCGGTCTCTTTTTACTATTGGACTCGTTTTGCTTACCCTGACAGCCGTTTTTTCTCCTGACTCTGCTCCCACTGCTTTCGCGCTGGCTGCGTCCCATCTTGCTACCGGCTACGTAGGTGGCACCTTCTCCAGTAGCCCGTCTCAGGGTCCGGTAGGCGCGGTAATTGTGGTCAACGGCTCAGGTGTAAATTTGCCTGATGGGACGCAGGTTGATTTCGGCTACATAGCGGATTTCCCGACCTGCACAGCGGCCACGGATAGCCAGCCGGGGGTTGTTCATGACGGAGCGTTCAGCGGGTGGTTTCGCTGGCCCTCCGGCACAGGAACCGGTACCTTCATGCTCTGCGCAGCCGCGGCCGGCTCTAATCAGCCTTTCTTCTTGCGCGGCGCCAGCTACGATGTTCTCTCGGCTTCGGCTCCACATGTCTCGCTTGCGCCTGCCACGCTTGACGCGGGTAAGCAAGCCACTGTGAGCGGCACGAACTTCCTGCCAGGTGGGACGCGCGTGAATCTCGCCTGGAAAGCGCCAGGTGGCGGGCAGAGTATATCTCTCGGCTCGGTTGCTTCCGATGAAACGGGCGCATTTACCCAGACATTTACCGTACCCTCTAAGTCGAGCACTGGTACCTATACTCTGGTAGCCACGGCGGGCAGCGGACAGCCGCCAACATTGAGCGCTTCTACAAGTGTGCCGGTGAACGGCATTACGATTGTGGCTGTTCCCACGCCGACAGCTCAACCCAGCCCGACGGCGGTACCGACGACCCCGGCGGCTACAGCGACTGCGACGAGAACGAACGTACAAACTAATCCTGCGAAGAACGCTGCTCCGACCGGGACCGCTAACTCCGGCCTGTTGCTAGTAATCGCTCTGATTGGTCTGTTGCTGATTATCGCGGCTCTGGCCGCTGGCGTTCTCGTAGTGCGCAGGCAACGTAATCTGGCCGTAAATGCTGCCTCCGGTGGGCCTACCTCCTGGCACGCTACTACCGATATGCTGGCCAGCACTCCGACAATGCCGGGGACCACCTATCCGCCCGGCAGTTTGCCTTTGGCCACTCATGCTGGCCCTGATTCCGTGACTGTGCCGCGCGGGTTGGCAACTCCGGCTGATGGTCTGAGCAAAGGAGTGATTCCATTCGATCCCGGTCTGGCCGAGGCGATGCGTGAGGCCCAGGTGAGCTTATTCGCAACCCCCAGACCGCCGGTCGCCGAAGCGGTTCACTCCTGATAGGCACTGTCCGCGGGCGGGATCTTTGAACATCTTGTTCCTCCGATTTTGCAGAGGAGGCGACGATCAAGTCGTTTGGAAAAGCGGAAAAGGGATTCAGTGACAGGAAAAAATGACCATTTTTTCCTGTTTTGTTATATTTTTACATTTGAATTTGTCTATACATTTAAGAGAATAGATGAGAATGTGGCTCAGGGTCTTATGGAGCCTGGATGCTGCTGGAATCAGTCGAGGAGTAGTCTAGAAGAATGATGGAACATAACGTCGATCCTGACCAGGATAAGCGAGCCGATCAAGCGCGGGATACAAAGGGCAGCCGTGCTGTTCATCTGATGCCCCGGCACCTGGTGTCTGGGGTGCTGGTGCTTACCTTGCTGGTCATATCCGCCGGCTCGCTTCTGACCTTCAGGAATTCGTATGCCAGCACAAATGGGTTGGTTGCCGTGAAGGCTACCGACACGCCAACGTGCGGCGCGACTCCCGCAACGACTCCCACGGCGGCACCCACGATGGGCCAGCAGCCGACGCCCACACCCACCCCAACTAAAAAGCCCACACCCACCCCAACGCAGACGCCGATACCATCTCCTTCGCCCTCACCTTCACCGTCTCCTTCGCCCTCGCCGTCTCCTTCACCTTCATCCACAAGTACAAGCACATCAGGTGCAGTTACACAGAAATTTAGTTATACTGTCCAATGCCTGTCAACGCCAACTGCAACTATTGCAGCCAGCAGTACGCCTATGCAGGGCAATACACCGGCACCTGCACCTACGATGGCTCAAGGAAATAATGGGAATCCGACGTCGAATTCGTCCGGAGGTGGTATCGCGCGCCTGGCTATGATTATAGGGGGCGTGCTCCTGGTGCTGTTGCTTGGCCTGGGGATTGGCTGGTATGTTTTTCGCCGCGCGCTCTTGCCGCAGGCAAATATCAAGTTGCGGCCAAGCGGGGCACGCCCCTGGTCGCGCACGCGTGTTCCCGATTCTGAAGAACTGGGCGGCCTTGTTGGCCCCAATCTGGGCACAGTTCTGGCCAATGCAAATGCGCCTGTGATGGTCGACGTATCCAATCAGCAGAACGGGTTCGCGCCTCAGAATTATAGCTATCTCAATAACGGCTCTGATGGCTCTGCGCCGGCCAGTTTTGGCATTCTTCAAGAGATGGGAGGCAATGGTTACGGCAGTCCAACCGGAAACGGTTATGGAGCGCCGGTGCCCGCTTTTGGCGGCTTCTCGGATGGTTTTGTCCCTCCCTCACCGCAAAGCTTTCTGCAAAGCGATGCCAGCATGATTCCTCCTGGCAGCGGAGCTTTCCCCATCGTAAACGAAAACAACGGTTTTGCCCCGAATAGCAACGCTTTTAATGCCATGTATGGTCTGCCCGGTGACCTCTTCTCGGCTACTCCGGTTAATGGAGCGGCCGGCGAACCAGCCAACCTGAAGAATGGCAATGGCTTTGGCGGTCCGCAGGGGCAGCCAGGAGCTAACCTTGCACCTGGCGCGCAGAATTTGCATGGGTCATATCCGAGCGAAGTTCTTCGCCAGTATCATCAAAATGATCAGGCATTACCGACTCAACAACCTTTCCCGTCGGAGCAGAGGGGAGGTCCCCCAAGCCAGGATTGGATAAACTGAAGGTTTATCATTCCTGCTTGTTTTCGGCCAGATAATTTGCGCAGATCCTCTTACTGCACTATACTGTATTTTATGGAAAGCGCGGCTATTGTGTGATGTCGAAAACAGCGCGCTGGCGATGGGAGAGAAGCGAGTATGAGCATACAGGTGCATGGTTTTGATTGGACAGTGTACGCGGAACAGATCATGCCGGCCTTTGGCAAATGGTTGATCCAGCGGGATGAGAGCGAGATCCATCGGCTGTTTAAAGAGACTCGTTGCGCCCGCGAGGAGGCCTTTGTACCTCCTGCGTTGCAGCGTGCCCGTATCTGGCCACGTGCCAGAGCTTTCGTGGAAACCTTACCCTCTGGCCCCTATAGCCGTCGAGAATACCAGAAGCTCTGCACCGCCGAACATTTTACTGCCCTCAGTGATCGCTATATGTATAAACATGCGCCCCAGCTTTATCAGAACCCTGAGCCGATCCGTGCAGTCTGGGGAGCGTTAATCGAGACGTATTGTCTGCCCTGGAGTCGTCTGGGTGAGCATCAACGACAAGAGGATCAAGATCTGGCAGACATGGAAGAGAATGAAGAGGAAGAGATCCTTTCGTTATCCGGCGCACAGGTGGAACGAAGCGAGGTGCTTTCGTTCCTTCGCGAGGCCGGTTTGGACGAACTGGCAAATGAGATGGGCGAGCAAATATGGCCGCCGTCTGGGTACGCACACGAAGAAACGGGTAGCCTGGAGCCTGATACACATCTGCTTGCCTCTAAACGCTCATCACGGCAGGTTGATGAGGTTGGAATTGTCTATCTGGAAGAAACGGGCGATTTGCTGGAGGATGAAGAGGAGGATATTGGGGAGTATACTCGTCCGATGCCGGGTGGTATTTCGCTTGGGGTACACCCTAACGTGCTGCAACTGCGCGGCTGGCTGGCCAGCATCTCTGTGCGCGCCCTGGCGCTCTTTGAATATCTGGCCTGTGGGCGTCGGAGCATGCCGTTCGGCTATGAGCCCAGCGAGCCTTATGGTATCTTCATTGGCTATCTCACTCCAGACGAGGTCTGGAGTCTTGGCACCTGTTTGCGGGGAACGCCGGATCCTGATCAGGCCGAGGCCGAAGCTGATTATCTGCGCTTTCGCTATCAGCATCCAGGCGTCCCTGAAAGCTGCCGGCTGATTGACGAGGTTATGCCTTTCTACGCCGCTGAGTTTCATCAAGCGGTCGATGCAGCTGCTGCCCAGGGGTTGGGTCTGATCTGTAGCGCGGAATAGCGGTTTGATTCTGGCGACTCAGAAACGTTTATTACGAGTAATGAGAGGGAATCAGCAATCAGACCTTGCTCGGCTGCAAGAGACGTTTGAAAAGACATTTACTGGATGTTCGATAGATGATAAAAATTTGCCTGGATCTGGAAGCTTCTACGGGATAGAACGCCGCTCCATCCCGTAGAAGCTGGTAGGCGGCCGACGCGAACAAGCGGCGTCGCCCCATTCACTTTATCCCTGAGCCGTTTTCAGCGTATTCACTTGTTCCATGGTTGCCGCCGCCTCTTCTGAGCGGCCGGTCTCCTGATAGATCTGCGCCAGGGTTTCGTAGGCCAGAACCAGCGAGGGGTCCATAGCGATGGCCTGCTGCGCGCACTCCAGAGCTTCATCGTAGCGTTTGGCCTCGCGCAACGTGTCCGCCAGGTCGTTATAGTAGTCGGCGTTGAGCGGGTCGCTCTCAATGGCCTTGCGGTAATTCTCGATGGCAGTCCCGAACTGGCCCTGCGCGTCATACGCTGTCGCAAGCTGATAGTAGCCTTCGGGATCGTCCTCGAACTCCTCCAGGAGCTTCTGGCAGGTTTTGATGGCCTCATCGTAGTTTTCCATACTATTGTATGAGTCTGCCAGGCCGGCGTAAGCCGCTGCCAGATCATCGGGATCAAGCTCGCCGGAGTCATCGATCAAGCTCTGGTAGATCTGGCGCGCTTCGTCGTAGCGTTCGGCATCGAGGTAGGTTTCTGCCAGACTAAAGCGTGCTGTGTAGCGCGTTGGATCGAGCTGGACTGCTCGCGCGTATGCGTCGATAGCCCCGCTTGTGTTCTCCTGCAAGGAACGCCAGGTGCCCAGGTGTTCCCAGGCTTCGGCATCATCAGGTGCAAGCGCTACAATCTGCTCGTATGCTCCGGCGGCCTGGTCGCGGTCGCCCATCGCCTCGTAAATCGCGGCCAGCGCGTCATAGCCAGCCCGTTCGTCAGGATCGAGACCCAGTATCTGGTTCGCGGCCGAGATCGCGTCGTTGTAGCGATGCATATCCAGGTAGAGATTGACCAGCTCAACGTAGCGCGCGCTATCGCTGGGGTCCTCATCGATTGATTTCTCCTGCTCCATCACGCGGCGCAGCTGGTGATTTACGCGTTCACGAACATCGCGCAGGTTATCCGCTGCTACCTCATTATCGGGATTTAGGATGAGCGCCTGACGATACGCCTGGATGGCGTCAGCATAGAGGTATTGCTGGCGATACGCATCCCCCACGCTGGTATAAAGTTCGTCGTTATCGGGATCGAACTCCAGCGCTTGCTGGAACGTTTCCAGCGCCTCTTCTTGCAGGCCCAGTTCCCCGTAAAGATTCCCCAGATTGGTGTAGGCATCGATCAGTTGGGGATCAAGGTCGATGGCCCGGCGATATCCCGCGATAGCCGCTTCAGTGTTTCCCTGAAGTTGCTGAGCCAGCGCCAGGTTATAGCGCGAGCGGGCGTTGCCGGGATTAAGCGAGACCGCATGCTGAAATGCATCAACCGCTGCCTCGTAATCCTCTGCCTGCGCAGCGGCAGTACCCCTATCGGTCCATTCCTGTTCTTCAGAGCTGATTTCTTCATCTACCAGACCGTTCTGTCCGGCGCTAGGATTGTGCGAATCCTGTTTATTGTCCATTATGATATCATTCTCTTTTCTAATGTGCCACCCGCAGGGTGACGTGGAAATCAAAGCGATCGCTTGGAAAAAATGTCTCTGAGTACTCGATTGGCTGCCCGGTCGAATCGTAGGTCGTGCAGGTATAGCGCAGGCCAACCGCGCCGACCGGTACCTTTAAGAGTTCCGCCTCTCGTTCGGTGGCTGCGCCCCCTTTGATGGTCTGTTCGGCGGCGTAAGGGCTGAGTCCCTCGAACCCCATGAGGGCATAGAGTGAACCATCGCCGACCTCCTTAGCGCGCTGGTAGATTCCGCTAGCTCGTGGATAGGGTAGATAGTCAATTTCATGGGCGCAAGGCGTACCGTCGGCAGTGCGCAGGCGTTCCAAGCGCAGCACCTGCTCTTCGTCAACCAGCTTGAGGCGCTCGCGAACAGAGTCATCGCCCCTGATTAATTCACTGACGAGCAGGAGACCGCCGGGGCGCTTGCCTCTGCGCTTCAGCTCTTCGCTTAAACTGGCAAGCTCGCTCAAGGTTTGCTGGATGCGTGGCTCGCAGACAAACGTACCCTTGCCATGCTGTCGATAAAGCAGTCCCTCGTGAACCAGTTCGTTCAATGCCTGGCGCACAGTAGCCCGGCTGACGTGATAGCTGGCAACCAGTTCTGGTTCCGATGGAATAGCCGCGTGCGGCTCCAGATGGCCGGCGCGAATTTGTTGTCGTAGTACTTCTTTTAATTGGTAGTACAACGGAAGTGGATTCGAACGTTCTAATGTTGGCATATTCTACGCTTTCCCCTATGTCCAGACAACCCACTGGAACAAACATAATAGAGTATACTCGCACTATAGCAGATTCGTGGTCAGAACGCAAGAATTTTTTGGCTGAAGTCGGGGCTATTTCTGTGGTTGGAGGCGTATCTGCAATTCAGCATCCTCGCCTTCACTCGCTCAATGGAGGATATTTTTCCACTATCCTCCATTGAGCGAGTGCTGCTAATTGCTAATATAGAATCACCTTTGCGTTATAGTCAGTGTTGGGATACAGCCAGGCGATATCGTTTTCGGCCATGTTGATACAACCGTGGCTACCATCGCCTGCAAACGCTTCATCCCCTCCTGTATCGTAGTGGGGGAAGTTGGTGCCAACCCCGTAGTTGACACGCCACCAGCTATCGTGGAAGAAGTAGCCTCCGGCGTGATATTCCATCGCGAAGTTGATCTTTGTATCTGGATACCAGAAGGCCGAGCCTTTCGGCTCGCTCGATTTAAAAACTGTGGGCGACTCGCGGTCAATGATCTGCCAGTATCCCGGCGGTGAGGGTAGGGCATATTGCCCGGAGGTAATGTGGAACGCACGTACCAGCTTGCCGTACTGGTAGTAGCGCAGGGTCTGCTCTACCAGGGAGACTACAAGCACCTCACTCGCATTGGCGATGCCATAGTGATTCATCAGCGTGAAGTCTTCTTGGTGCGGCTGGTTATAAGGCGTATTGTCGGCATAGTCCTGCTCCATCATCTGTAAATGCAGCAGATCGTTATTGATCAGGTCAATAGCCGACTGATAGTCATCCAGCGTCTGAGCAGACTGGACGGCGGCGGTAGCATCGGAGCCGATGCCCTGCACGTCGTACTCGTAGTCTAATGGGTAAGACTGGCCGTTGAACGAATCGTGGTACTGATGAGTAGCACCCCAGCTTTTCACCTCGTCCTGGAATTTTTGCAGGAGATAGTTTGCTTGGGCCTGGCTCAATGGAAGCTGGATCGAAGCGATATCGGCGTCAATTTGCGCTGAAACGCGCAGAAAGTCGCTGACCGTTTTAGCGCTGTTCAGGTCTTGCTGATCGGTTTGCAGCTCGTGCTCATACAGGCTCACGTCCATACCATCGTACTGCTTGATGAGCTGGATGTCGTTTCCGAATTGATTGAGCTTGACCTGCCCCACATATGGGATTGCTACGGTCGAGACTGTGGTTGTCTCGTTTAACTGGCTATTGATCAAATCGATCAACTTAATGAAATCTGCTGGCTTCGTCGCGTTTTTGAAACTCTGCAGGTCGTCTTGCGCCTCCTGAGTAAAGCCTGTCACATCAATGTTAGAGGATTGCAGTTGCTTAATAACCTTTTGGAAAGAAGTGAGCGCGTCGTAGGCCGGGCCCATCAGGTGCAGAGCCTGGGTACCACTCTGAGCCTCAGCGGTGATCCGCGCGTAGTCTTTCGGATACTGCGCTTTGGCCAGCGCCTGCTGATAGGTAGTCAGCTCGTTCGCGAACGTTTGAGCTTCAACAAAATTCTGATCCTGACGCTCTGCCAGCGCGTTAGACATGGTTTGCAACGCCTGCGAAGCCTGATAATCAAATTGCTGTGTGATCTGGGTTTCCAGGCCCGTAACTTGTGTGAGAAGCTGAGAATAACGCATGGCCAGGTCCTGGTAATAGACTTCTACGGGCTGGTCCCCGAACAGGCTAAGCGGAGCGTGGGTGACTGTGAGCTGCTGCTCCTGTTGCATAATTGGCTGGAGCAGGTTGGCAGGGACACCAATGTTGCGGGCCTGGGCTAGAGCGGTATCTAATGCTTGCTTATTCTTGCTCGCCTGCTGCTGAGTCTGTGGATTCCCTCCGCAGGCGCTGAGTAGGAAGATGAATAGCGAGAGGAGCAAGCAGAGAGCAGAACCTTTTTCCACTCGCCTCCGGGCGGCTGAGCGAAATACCATTGATAGCCTCCAAGAAACATGTATCAAGAAAGTTTACATAACATGAAAGATTTGTAGCCATAGATGCTAGAAGAACTCTGCTAATATAAACTGTTTTATGGATGCAAATGTAACAGAAATAACCGGATTGGGTGCTGACTCAATGGGCGCGAGGAATTGACTCGCTTGAGGTAATGATATACTATTGTCATTGAGCACCAATCTGACCGGAGGGGCGAATGGCGCCTGCGAAGAGCAGTCAAGCTATGCCCTCGTTTTTGAACGCGCGAGGCTGGTTGCTCCCGCCGTTTTTATCGCTTTCTTCTTGTCCCTGGTGCATCGCCATTAAGAAAGGAGAAAAGCCGTGGTAAGCAGTACTTCAAAGAGGAAGTTCAAGCCTGCACTTCTTCTGCTTCTCATTCCCTTTATTGCACTGTGCTGGCCCCCGTTCTACGATTTTCGTGACCCGGAATTCGTGGGCATGCCCTTTTTCTACTGGTTCCAGTTGCTCTGGATCATCATTACTGCAATTATCACAGCAGTAGTGTATTTGCTGGATACCTGAGAAACCGGTACGATCTTAACGTCCTGGCTCTTCTCTCCAGGTTCCGCTTGAGAGTCGGCCTCGTATGGAATTTGAACCATTGCATTGTTTCAGAAAGGCAGGGGTGCCGTGAATTCCATTAATTGGACCGCGTTTGGCGTTTTCCTCGCCTTTTTCTTGCTCGTCACTGTTCTGGGTTTCGTGGCCTCACGCTGGCGTCGTGGAAACCTGAACGAACTGCACGAGTGGGGACTGGCAGGCCGTCGTTTTGGAACCCTCATTACCTGGTTCCTCCTGGGTGGTGACCTGTATACCGCCTATACTTTTATTGCGGTGCCCGCGGCTATGTTTGGCCTGGGCGCGCTGAGTGGTTGGTTCGCCGTTCCTTATACAATCCTCGTTTATCCGATTATCTATGTACTCGTTCCCCGCTTCTGGTCCGTGTGTAAAGAGCATGGGTATGTGACCGCGGCTGATTTTGTGAAGGGCCGCTTTGGCAGCCATACGCTTTCTCTGGTAGTGGCGATCACCGGGATTGTGGCTACCCTACCTTACATCGCGCTGCAGATGTTTGGCATCCAGGTTTCCCTGGCGGCTCTGGGTATCCCGATCTCGCTTTCGCTCGGCGGGTTCCAGCTGGATATCCCGCTGCTCATTGCTTTTATCATCCTGGCTGCCTATACCTACACCAGTGGCCTGCGCGCACCAGCTATGATCGCCCTGGTGAAGGATACCATGATCTTTATCGTACTCTTTGTGACGATCATCTATATTCCTATCCACCTTGGCGGCTTCGGCAATATCTTCGCAGCAGCCCAGAGCAAAGCGGCGGCCAATCCAAAATTCTTCGAGCTTCTCACACCCAAACAGTTCCCAGCCTACGTGACTCTGGCCGTGGGCTCTGCGTTCGCTCTTTTCCTGTATCCCCATGCCTTAACCGGCGTTCTCAGCAGCAGTAGCCAGAAGGTAGTCAAGCGCAATGTGGCCTTGCTGCCGATCTATTCACTGATGCTGGGCCTGCTGGCTCTGCTGGGCTATATGGCGATCGCGGTACATATTAATCCCACGACCAGCTTCATGAAGAGCTTTGGCAATAACGCCTCCATTCCGCTGCTGCTGATCAACCAGTTCCCGGCCTGGTTTTGGGGCTTCGCGCTGGCTGCCATTTCGATTGGTGCGCTGGTGCCAGCAGCGGTTATGTCGATTGCCGCAGCTAATCTGTTTACCAGGAACATCTATAAAGCCTACTTCGATAGGAACGCCAGCCCTGAGCGCGAGGCAGGTGTAGCCAAACTTGTTTCGCTGATTGTGAAACTTGGTGCGGTGGTTTTCATCGTCTACGTTCCCACCGCCTACGTGTTGAATTTCCAGTTGCTCGGCGGCATGTGGATTATCCAGACATTGCCGGCGGTCTTCCTGGGTCTCTACACGCGCTGGTTCAATCGCTGGGCGCTGGTGGTTGGCTGGGCAGCTGGCATAGCTGCTGGTACCACGATGTTTATCGCGACCCAGGCAACCTCTTCGGTCTACGCGATTACTATCGGTGGCCTTTCCCTGCCGCCAATGTACGCGGCCTTTACATCAGTAATATTAAATCTGGTGTTGGCGGTGATCCTGACACCTATCTTCGAGCTTATCGGCGCGAAGCGCGGCGCGGATGAGACCTCTCCCAGCGATTATGTCGAAGAGATCTATCTGGCTCCCGAAACTGGCAAAGAGGCGCTAGGATAGAGTTTTTCTCGTCCGGCGAATATCCAGAGGAGGGCAGGTCTGGCGTTGCTAAACCTGCCTTTCTGGTTTCTCAGCATGCCTTCGTGAGTAAGCATGCGTAATTTCTTGTATCTGTATAGTTGATGTGCTACACTGGGCTGGATTGTTTCAGTATTTTTCGCCAAAAGGAGCTTCTTCATGGTTTCTATTTCTTCCCGGAGGAGGTGGCGGCAATGCGCCGTAAGCATTCTATTTGGAGTAGCTTTTGTGCTTCTCCCCCTTTTGCTGGCTGCTTGTGGCGGTGGTTCTACCGGTGGGACGCAAACTTCTAACGCTTTGCCTTGTTCCACAGCGCCAAACAATAGCGTCCCAACTCCTACACCCTATCCGCCAACAACGAATCTTTCTACACCTCAGGGCTTGATTACTCCAGGCACTCTAACTGTGGGAAGTGATACGACCTATCCGCCGCAGGAGTATATTGATACGGCTACCGGCAATCCCACCGGCTTCGATATCGATTTGATTACCGCAATGGCTCAAAAACTTGGTCTCAAGACGAAAGTTGTATCTGCAAATTTTGATACCATTCTGGATGACTTGAACGCCAAACGTTTCGATACGGTCATTTCGGCTATCACGATTAACTCCGATCGCCTGCAAAAAGCAAACTTTATCCCTTATTTCAATGCCGGCGAGTCCCTGATTGTTCAGCAAGGCAATCCGCTGAATATTAAGTGTGTACCGAATCTGTGCGGGCTGAAGGTTGGTGTGCAGAGCGGAACGGTAGAGTTGGATGATCTGAACGCTCAGAGCAAGGCTTGCACGAAGGCGGGCAAACCGGCCATTCAGTTAACCGTGCTGACCGACCAGACCGATGTTATCCAATTGCTGGTGAACCATCGCGTCGATGCCACGTATCAGGACTCGCCCGTTACTGACTACTACATTAAGCAGAACCCCGGTCAGTTTGAGATAGGTGGCACGGTGGTCAACGCCGCGGCTGAAGGGATTGCTGTGCGCAAAGATGATTCTTCCCTGCTGGTGGCTTTGCAAGCGGCCCTGAGCGCTATCAGAGCCGATGGAACGTATGATAAGTTGTTCGCCAAGTGGCAATTGAACGCTGCCCAGAAGCTCGGAGGCTGATCGCCCAGGGGTAACGCCTCTCAATGTTAGGTTAGTGGCGTTTCTGGCCTCTCGCGATGTGAGAGGCCAGAAACCTGCCTAAGGAGGTTCGCTGTGTTCAGGTGGGACATTTTCTTCCACTTCCTCTACCAGGACCCAAACTGGTTTTTCCTCAGAGCGGCTTGGACTACCTTGTGGATCTCGGTCGCGGCCCAGTCGCTCGGCGTCGTGCTCGGCACCTTTCTGGCTCTGATGCGTATGTCGCGTTTCCCGCTCCTCTCATGGCCGGCCCGCGCCTACATCTGGTTTTTTCGCGGCAGTCCGCTCCTGGTGCAGGTTCTGCTAATCTACAACGGCTTGCCACGAGTGGCCCCGGATAATCCTTTCTTCTTATTTCCCGACTGGGCCTGCGTACTCATCGCTTTCTCTCTAAATGAAGGTGCGTATATGGCTGAGATTACCCGCGCTGGCATTACGTCGGTAGATGCAGGCCAGATGGAGGCGGCCAAATCGCTTGGCATGCCTTATGCGCTCGCGATGCGCCGAATCATCCTCCCTCAGGCAGCGCGAGTGATCATTCCACCGCTGGGCAACGAATTTAATAATATGCTCAAAACCACTTCGATTGCTTCGGTGATTGGCCTCTTTGAACTCACGCATGCTGCTAGCGAACTGGGTGCGCCCTCCTTTTCTGTCTTCGAATTGCTTATCCTGGCAACGCTCTACTACCTGTTTATGACCACGCTCTGGGGCTATGCTCAGAATTGGATTGAGAAGCGCCTGGATCCTAACCGGACGAATAAGGCCCAGATCCGGGAGGGCAAAAGCTGGACTCAGCGGATACTGGGCTTTGGTTCGCAGCCCGCGGGTCAGTTAGTAAGCGGGCGGTAGAAAGGGAGGAGATTATGAGTGCCTCGCAGATAAATGGAAGCGGATCGTCTGAAATGGTGCGTGCTGAGAGCATCGTGAAGCATTTTGGTCGCCTGGTTGTCCTCGATAACATTGACCTCCTTGTCAAACGTGGCCAGGTTGTGGTAATTATTGGGCCGAGCGGTTCTGGGAAAACAACGCTCCTGCGCTGTATTAACCATCTGGAGAAGATCGATAGTGGGCGCATATATATCGAGGGTCAATTGATTGGGTACCGCGAGGTAAACAGGCGGCTGGTGGAGGAGAAAGAATCGGCAATTGCCCGCATGCGCTCTCAGATTGGTTTTGTCTTTCAGCGCTTCAATCTGTTTCCGCATAAAACTGCTCTTGAAAACGTGATTGAGGCTCCCATCCATGTGCTGCACCAGCCCAGAAACGAAGTAACCGAGCGAGCGATGGAGCTGCTCAGAAAAGTGGGCCTAGCCGAAAAAGCGCACGTTTACCCACATATGCTTTCCGGCGGTCAGCAGCAACGCGTCGCCATCGCGCGCGCGCTTGCCATGAATCCTAAGCTGATGCTTTTTGACGAGGCCACATCGGCTCTTGATCCAGAACTGGTTGGGGAAGTGCTCAAAGTGATGCGCCAGCTTGCCGAGGAAGGCATGACAATGGTTGTTGTTACCCATGAAATGGGCTTTGCCCGTGAAGCAGCTGACCACGTAATCTTTATGGATCGGGGAGTGATCGTGGAACAAGGAACTCCCGAACAAATTTTCGATAACGCCGAAAACGAACGCACGCGCAGTTTCCTGGGGATGATTGTCCAGGCGTAGGTGTCGTTTGCGGCCGCTTGTCTGGGCATGTTTAGTACTCTCTGGATATTGGTGAAATAGTGTATGTGATGCTGTATGCAACAAAAGGAGTCTCATATGGAAATGAGAATCCGTTGCCCCAAGTGCCTGGGAAGAGGCGAAATCGAAGCCGCAGGAATGAGATATAAGTGCGAATCCTGTAGTGGAAGGGGATTTACTATTAAAATAGGGGGCCTTCGCTGTACTCGTTGCGGAGGCACAGGGAGAAAAGGCCTGTTTAGAAAGTGTGAAGTCTGTAAAGGTACTGGCCTTATGCCTTAGCATAGCTCTACTTTCTCAAGGGCGTGCAAAGCAGCGTAATTCATATAAGCGAGCCATTATGTCTGGGTAAATTCTCTTCTTATTTGACTACCTTGCCCCTCTGTGCTACGATACGCTTTAGAAGTGTACAAATGACACTAGGTACTTGCGGGTATTCCTAAAGAAAAGAACGAAGAGAAGAAGGACCCCACATATGGGAACAGGTACTCTCCCCATCTTTATCCTGGTGGCGCTGGCGGTTCTCTTTGGTCTGCTGGTTATGGGCGTGACAATGTTGCTGGGACCAAAGAAACCGTCGCCTGAGAAGCTGGCGCCCTACGAGTGCGGCATTCAGGAGATCGAGGCGCCGCGACGGCGTTTCCCTGTGAAGTATTTGCTCACGGGAATGCTCTTTATTGTGTTTGACATCGAAATTGTCTCGTTTTATCCATTGGCTATTCTCCTGCGCACCGATTTGAAGATCCTGGGGCTGGTTGAATTGCTTATTTTCCTGTTTATCCTGATGATTGGCTATGTTTACGTATGGAGAAAGGGGGCGTTTACGTGGGAGTAGTGCAAAACCCCTGGGAGCCGGTTCAGACTTATTCGAATGCGCAGACACCTCGCAGGCGCATTGATTTGCATGTAAAAAATGGCGAGATGGGTATACTGACCACGCAGGTAAACAAGCTGATTGAGTGGGGGCGCAGTGGTTCGCTCTGGCCAGCGCTCTTCGGCCTTGCCTGTTGCGCAATTGAGATGATGGCCACCAGCGCCGACCGCTTCGATATCTCGCGTTTTGGCTCCGAGGTCTATCGCGCCTCGCCCCGCCAGGCCGATCTGATGATTGTGGCGGGCCGTTGCTCGATCAAAATGGCCCCGGTGCTGCGCCAGATCTACGACCAGATGCCCGACCCCAAATGGGTCATCTCCATGGGCGCCTGTGCCTCCTGTGGGGGAGTCTTTAACAATTACGCCATTGTACAGGGCGTGGATAAGATCGTTCCGGTGGATGTCTTTATTCCCGGCTGTCCTCCCACGCCGGATATGTTGCTCTTTGGCTTTAACGAGTTGCAGCGCAAGATCCGCGAAGGCGTGCCTAATCCGCCCGATCCCCTCAAGGCCAGCGGTATGAGGCTGGTTGGCCCGACCGGCGATTCTTAAGAACCCAAGTGTGGAGATGTGAGCTCACCTCCATCTCCCGTTGAAGGATAAACGACTATGGCAACAACAGCAGTAGCAGCGGCCGCGCTGGTAAGAGAGAAGTTTCCCCAGGCGGTGGTTGAGACGGTAGAGTTTCGCGAGGAGCAGACAATTGTCCTGCAACTGGCCTATCTGGTAGACGTATGCACTTATCTACGAGATAAACTGCGCTTCAATGTGCTCTCCACGCTGACAGCAGTGGATTGGCCTGAGCGCGTGCCGCGTTTTGACGTAGTGTATCAATTGCTTTCCCTGCCAAACCAGTGCAGGCTGCGCTTGAAGGTGCGTGTAGGAGAGAAGGGAGAGGAGCATCCCTCCGTTCCAAGCGTCTGCGGGATCTGGCCCGGCGCGAACTGGTACGAATGCGAGGTTTACGATCTTTTTGGCATAATCTTTGCCGGCCATCCCGACCTGCGGCGCATTTTGATGCCCCCAGATTGGACCACGCATCCCTTGCGCAAGGATTATCCGCTGACAGGCTTTGATCTGCCGGAACCTCATTGGGGTGGGCAGGTGCCATACGATACCGATCCCGGTGTGGGTAGCCAGACCCTGCGCACCTGGGACGGACGCGAGTTAAACGAGAACCGCAGCCGCGTGAACCCGAATCAGGAGCCGGGGACTCCGAAGGAAGAGGGAAAAGCATGAAATACCTGGTAAATATCATAGAAGACCGGGTAATCATGTCCTCTCCCGGTGATTTATCCGGAAGCGTTCGCCCTGCACAAAGCCTGCCTGGCAGCAGAGAAGGTTGCGGGCCTTTTCGGTGGAAAAACACAAGAACCGTAAGGCGGCTTACCCACGCTGAAGCGGAGCAGAACCCGCTGGAGCGGCCCTCTATGGCAGTTTTCGGGGAAAAGAGGTTATATGCAAACACAGGATATCGCAACACAATATAGCATCGAGAGTAGCCTGTCCCTGGATGATGGCCAGCACATGGACACAATGACCATCAATATGGGGCCTCAGCACCCCAGTACTCATGGCGTGCTGCGCCTGATCCTGACGATCAACGGTGAAACGGTGCTCAAGGCCGTGCCTGATATTGGCTTTCTGCATACCGGCATTGAGAAGACTGCCGAAGCCAAAACCTATCACCAGGCCCTGGTGCTGACCGACCGCATGGATTATCTCTCGCCCCTCAATAATAACCTCGGCTATTCGCTGGCCGTGGAGAAGTTGCTGGGCATCGAGGACCAGATCTCTGAGAAGATTAAATATGTGCGCGTAGCCCTGGCGGAGTTGCAGCGCATCGCCAGTCACCTGGTCTGGCTGGGCACCCATGCCCTGGATCTGGGCGCGATAAGCATGTTCCTCTACTGCTTCCGCGAGCGCGAGATGATCCTGGATGTGTTCGAGGAAGTTTCAGGGGTGCGTATGATGACCAGCTATATTTGTCCAGGTGGCCTCCAGGCAGATATCACGCCGGACTTTGAGAAAAAGGTGCGCGCGTTTACCAGCGTCTTTCCGGCCCGCTTGCGCGAGTATCACGATCTGTTGACCAATAACCAGCTGTGGATCGAACGCACAAAGGGCGTTGGCGTACTGAGCGCTGAGGACGCACTGGCCTATGGCGTCAGCGGTCCCACGCTGCGAGCCAGTAACGTCGTCTGGGATATTCGCAAGGTGTTCCCATACAGCGGCTATGAAAAGTTCGATTTTGATATTCCTGTGGGCAGCAATGGCGATGTCTACGACCGCTATCTGGTGCGTATGCTAGAGATGCAGGAAAGCCTCAATATCGTCAATCAGGCCATTGATGGTATGCCAACCGGCCCCTATCGTGTGGCTGATCCCAAGATCGTGCCGCCGCCCAAATGGCAGATCACGGGCAGTATGGAGGCGCTGATCCATCATTTTAAACTCTTTACCGAAGGCTATCGTCCACCGAAGGGCGAGGTTTATGTGGCCACCGAAGCCCCCAAAGGCGAACTGGGTTTCTATATTGTCAGTGACGGCAGTTCGAAACCCTATCGTATGCACGTGCGCGCGCCCTCGTTCGCGAATCTGGAGGCTCTTCCGCTCATGGTTGAGGGGCGTCTGCTCTCCGATGTGGTCGCGGCGATTGGGAGTATTGATATTGTGCTTGGAGAGGTTGACCGATGATTTCTGAACAGGCCAAACAACGCATGTATGCTCTGGCGTCCCGCTATCCTGTAGCTCGTTCTGCAATCTTGCCCGCGCTGCACGTCGCGCAAGAAGAAGAAGGCTATCTCACTTCTGAAGGAATCGCCACTGTGGCCGAGGTCCTCAACCTGACCACAGACGATGTGAAAAGTGTGGCTACCTTCTATACGATGTACTACCATCGCCCTCATGGACGGAAAGTAATGAGCGTCTGCACCGGTATTTCTTGCTATCTTCGCGGCTGCGATGCGCTGGTGGAGCACCTGGAGGAGCGCCTGGGTATCAAACGTGGCGAGACAACCGCGGATGGCAATTTTACCCTGGAATGCGCGGAGTGCCTGGCCTCCTGCGGCACTGCTCCGGTGTTGCAAGTGAACGGCGAATTTGTCGAGAATGTTACGCCAGAATTGGCCGATTCTCTCCTCGACGAGCTGGGCAGAGAATTAAAGGTAAAAAAAGTAGAGGTGAGGGCGGAGACGGAGATCCGCCGCTAGATGGTCAGAAGAGACATGAGGAAGTATGTTCGATGCCAGAATTGATTGTTACAAAAGATATCGATACGCCCGGCCTGGACACTCTAGAGGTTTATAAGCAGCATGAGGGCTACCAGGGGCTAGAGAAGGCGCTGAGAGAATATCAACCCGATGACCTGGTGGAACTGGTCAAGAAGTCTGGCCTGCGTGGTCGCGGCGGTGCCGGTTTCCCTACCGGGCTGAAATGGAGCTTCCTGGCGAAAAACGATAAGCCTCGCTACCTCTGCTGTAACAGCGACGAGAGCGAGCCAGGGACCTTCAAAGATCGTATGTTGATGGAGAAGAATCCCCATCAATTAGTTGAGGGCGTAATTATTACCAGCTACGCCTGTCGCATCAACCTGGCCTTTATCTACGTGCGTGGTGAACTTCCTTACGCTGCCCGGCAGGTTGAACGAGCAGTGCAGGAAGCGTATGCCGCCGGATACCTGGGCCAGAATATCCTGGGCAGTGGTTACTCGCTCGATGTGATCGTGCATCGCGGCGCCGGGGCCTATATTTGCGGCGAGGAAAGTGCTCTCATGGAATCGCTGGAGGGCAGGCGTGGCTACCCACGTTTGAAGCCGCCCTTTCCCGCTGCGATAGGACTCTACGGAGGGCCAACGGTTATCAATAACTGCGAGACGCTTTCAGCTCTGCCGGCCATCGTGCGTAACGGGGCCGAGTGGTATGCCTCCTTCGGCACTGAGAAAAGCAGGGGCACACGCATCTTCTGTTTAAGCGGCCATGTCAAAAAGCCGGGCAACTATGAGATGCCGCTGGGTCTGCCTTTCCGCACGCTGATCTACGATGAACAGTATGGCGGAGGCATCCTGAACGATAAGAAGCTAAAAGCCTTTATTCCTGGTGGCTCCTCGTCTCCTATGCTGCCAGCCGACAAGGTCGACGTTACAACGGATTATGAGGCGGTCGCGGCGGCCGGCTCGATGTCGGGTTCTGGTGGGGTGATCGTGATGAGCGAGGATACCTGTATCGTGGGCGCGGTGCTGCGCATGGTCGAGTTCTACCGCGACGAGTCGTGCGGCAAATGCACGCCCTGCCGCGAGGGAACCTACTGGCTGACCCAGCTTCTCCACCGCCTGGAGCACGGCGGCGGCAAACAGAAGGATATCGATCTGCTGCTGGACATCTGCGATAACCTCGCCGGCAAGTCCTTCTGCCCGCTGGGCGATGCCGCGACCAGCCCGATTGTCAGCGGCGTTAAGCTGTTCCGCGAAGAGTTTGAGGAACATGTGAGGGCGGGAGGTTGCCCGCAAAGGCTGGCCCTGGCGCGAGCGCATTGAGGGCGTGTTTTCTAGCCGGTGATTCGCGCTTCTTCGCCACAACAAGCGAGCGCCGCAGGCGCGAGTGCAGGGTGGGATTTATCGATTGATTGTATGGGCGGCCACGCCGGGCGCCTGGTATTCTACATACGTGGTAATGAAATTATGGCAGAAGAGAAAACAGATGGGCTTGTCCACCTGACCATTGATGATATACCCGTGGCGGTTCCCCCGGGGACAGTTGTGTGGGCAGCTGCGAAACAAGCCGGGATTGAGATTCCTATTTATTGCTATCATCCTAAGATGCCTCCGCTGGGTGCATGTCGGATGTGCTTTGTCGAAATTGAGAAGATGCCCAAGCCTCCGCAGACGGCTTGCACGACGCCGGTCAGCGAAGGCATGGTAGTTTATACAAAGACCGAGAAAGTGCTCAAGGCCCGGCGCGGTACGTTGGAATTTTTGCTGATCAATCATCCTTTGGATTGTCCAATCTGCGATCAGGCCGGTGAGTGCGATTTGCAGGATTTCACCCTGCGTCACGGCCCCGGCGGTACACGCTTCGACCTCAACAAGCGTCACTATCCCAAGCCCATTCCGGTAAGCAATGAGGTTTTGCTCGACCGTGAGCGCTGCATCCTCTGTCAGCGCTGCACGCGCTTTAGTTCTGAGATTTCGATGGATAATGGCCTGGTAATGATCTCGCGTGGCTTTCGTATGGAGGTCGGCACGGCTCCCGGCCATGCCTTCGACTCTATTTTCTCCGGCAACACCGTGGAAATCTGCCCGGTGGGCGCACTGACGGCCGCGAGCTATCGTTTCAAGGCTCGTCCCTGGGAGCTTAAACGCGTGCCCGGCATCTGCACCAATTGTAGCGTTGGCTGTAATGCGCGCCTGGATGTGCGCGTGGACAAGATTATGCGGCTCAGCTCGCGGCAGAACGACGAGATTGACGATGGCTGGCTGTGCAACCGTGGCCGCTGGGGCTTTGATTTTGTGAATAGCCCGCAGCGCTTGCGCACTCCCCTGATTCGCCAGAAAGACAAACTTGAGCCTGCTACCTGGGAAGAAGCATACTACATGGTTGCCGCGCGTCTGAGCAGAATAGCCAAGACCTATGGCCCCAATGCTCTCGGTGGAATCGGCTCGACGCATACTACAAATGAGGAAGCTTATCTTTTCCAGAAGCTGCTGCGCGAGGCGTTAGGTACGCCGAACGTTGATCACTATCACGGCATGTTCCCAGGCCCACGTGATACCCTGACCGGGCGGCCCTGGATGATGACCAGCAGCATTGCTGAGATCGAGCAGGCTTCGCATATTGTTCTGATTGCCTCTGATCCCTACGAGCGCCAGCCTATCCTCAATCTGCGCATCAAGAAGGCCATGAAGGCGGGCGCGCGCATCTTCATCGTCAACGAGGCCGCAACCGAACTGGATCGCTTCGCCGCCTCTAAGATTACCATTCCAAAGAAAGGCGTCGGGCTGGCTGCAAAGGTGCTGCTGGCGCAGGCATTGAGCAGTGAGAGGGCTGCGGGTAGGTACGAGGATCTGCGCGCTCGCGCTATCCAGGAAGCAGGGGTCGCTCGCCAGAGCTTCGATAAGCAGATCGTGAAAGATCTGGAGGAGTTGGCCGCAGAGATCGCCAGCGCGCGGGGCGCGATCATCCTTTACGACGAGATGGCTACACGCGCTCCCAATTGCGCGAACCTGGCGGCTGACCTCCAGGCGCTGGCCGCCGTGACCGATAATATTGAGCGTCCCGGTTCTGGCGTTGGTCCGCTTTTCGAGGATGCCAACTCGCTGGGCGCGCGCGACATGGGCCTGCTGCCCGACTCCCTGCCCGGCTACCGGCCTGCGCGGGAGAAGGGTCTGGCCTATGACGATATGCTCAAGAGTGACGATATCCACGCCCTGCTTGTTATGGGGGCCAATCCACTACGTCACGGCGAACTGCCGCCGAATGTAGAATTCCTGGTCGTGCAAGATATTGCTCTGACCGAAACGGCTCAACGAGCGGATGTGATTCTGCCAGCGGTGACCTTTGCGGAGAAGGATGGTAGCATGACCAACGTTGATCACCACGTGCAAGCCGTGCGCCGCGCGCTGCGCCCACTGCCCGGCGCAAAAGCGGACTGGGAGATCTTGATCGCGCTGGCCAGCCATCTTGGGCAGAAATGGACCTACAGTAGCCCGCGGGATGTCTTCGCAGAGATCACCGCAAACAATCCGTTCTACAGCGACCTGACGTGGGAAGATTTGAGCGCACGCAGCGTGCGTACCCATGAACAGGAGGTGGCCCATGCTTGAGTTTCTGAATAATCCGATTGTGGCGGATATCATCAAAAGCGCCATTGTGATCTTCGCTTTGCTGACCGCCTTTGCCTATATGACCTTTATTGAGCGGCGTGTAGTGGCGAAAATCCAGGGACGCCTGGGACCTAATCGCCTGGGGCCGCTGGGGATGTTCCAGCCACTGGCCGATGCGATCAAGATGGCCTTTAAAGAGCAGATCGTACCGGCTCAGGCTAAGAAGGCGGTTTACCTGATCGCTCCGGTGGTCTCTGTCGTCGTAGCTCTTTGCGCCTTCGCTGTAGTGCCGGTTGGCAACAACTGGAGTGGCAATCCTGCGCGTCCCAGCGTGTGGGACCCGCTGATCGGCGATGTGAATATTGGCCTGCTCTGGATACTCTCTATTTCCTCGCTGGCGGTGTATGGGATCGTACTCGGCGGCTGGTCTTCTGGCAATCGCTATTCGCTGCTGGGAGCGTTGCGTAGCGCCGCGCAGATGGTTTCCTACGAAACCAGCCTCGGACTCGCGCTTAGTGGTACCCTGATGTGGGCTGGCACGCTGAGTATGGTAGGCATCGTTCATGCGCAGATCAACCAGGGCATCTGGTTTATCATGGCCCAGCCCCTCGGCTTCGTGCTCTATCTGATCGCTGGGGTCGCGGAAGTCAACCGTGCGCCCTTCGATCTGCCGGAAGCCGAACAGGAACTGACCGCCGGCTATCTGACCGAGTACAGCGGCTTGCGCTGGAGCCTTTACCAGATGGCCGAGTACATTAACATGATCACCGTCAGTGCTGTAGTCTCGACCGTTTTTCTGGGCGGCTGGAGCTTCTTCGGTCTGGAGCGCTTTCCGATTGTCTCGATCCTGTTCTTCCTCCTGAAAGTTGCTTGCATCCTGTTCTTGTTCATCTGGCTGCGCGCCACGCTGCCGCGCATTCGCTACGACCGCCTGATGCGTCTGGGCTGGCAAACCCTGTTGCCCTTGGCTGTGCTCAATGTCGTTATCACCGCCATCTGCGTCTCTCTGGGCCTGCCCTGGTGGATCAACTTTATCGCCGATGCCATCGTTATCGCTGCTGTCCTGCTCTACGAGCGCCGCGCGACCAGGCGTTCTTCGAAGATCGTGAAGATCGCGGAAATTCCTGGCAAACCTGGAGAGATGATCCTACCATCCTCAGTACGCCTGGCGAAGTTTGAACCAATCGTGCCGGAGAAAAAGGCTGCTCGTTTGAATTAGATAGCCGTTTGCCGCCGCGATATTTACAGGTGCGGCAGCGTTTTTAACCAACGATATCAAATTGGCATCTATCCCGGACATCAAGGTTTTGGTCCTGGACAAGCTAAAAACGGACTCGTAAGGAGCCAACTATGTCACTTGACATTCTTAAAGGGATGGCAACCACCCTGAAGAATATTGGCAAGAAGCCAACCACGGTTTCGTTTCCAGAGGAAGAGCGGAAATTGCCGGCTCGCTTCCGTGGGCGCCACGTGCTGCATCGCTACGAAAATGGCCTGGAGCGTTGCGTGGGTTGCTATCTGTGCGCGGGCGCGTGTCCCGCCGATGCTATCTACATCGAGGCTGAGGAGAACACAGAGGAGAATCGCGTCTCTGCTGGTGAGCGTTACGCCAGGGTTTTCGATGTCAATATGCTGCGCTGCATCTTCTGTGGCTACTGCCAGGCAGCCTGCCCCACCGGCGCAATTACGCTGGAACACGAATATAAGCTGGCCTCGTACTATCCAGAGAATCTGGTCTACCATAAGGAGCAATTGCTGGAGCCGCGTGGGCAGGCTACTGTGGGATCCGCCGCCGTCTGGCTTGATCCGCCGCCGCCACTCTCTGAGGCGCCTCAGCCTGTCCCGCAGGAGCAGGCAGTCTTTGATGGCTCGCCGGCCAGTGCTGCTGCGGTTGGCCTGGGCACTTTGAAAAACGAAGAAGCGGTGCTGATTGCGAACCCGGAGCAGGACGAGGACCGCCGGCCAGTCCAGCGCGCGAAGGAGCGGAAAAACTCATGACAGCCAATATGCTTGCTTTCTTTGTTCTGGCCATAGCCAGCGTCGCCTCTGGCCTGGGCGTAATTCTGTTCAAGAACGCGGTTCACAGTGCCCTGAGCCTGATCCTCACCCTGCTCTTCCTGGCGCTGTTCTATCTCACCCTGGGCGCGATGTTTATCGCCATTGTGCAGATTCTGATTTACGCGGGCGCGATTATGGTGCTTTTCCTCTTCGTTGTCACGATGCTGGCCTCAGAGGACGCAGGCGATGTCGGCGTGCGTGATACCCATCTCTGGCAGCGTGGGGTTGCCGCTGTCCTGGGCTTTGTCCTCGTGGGCGCATTGAGCTATTTGCTCTTCACCGGTGCTGCGGTTAATAGCGCAGCGGTGACGGCGGCGCACAATCCAAATAGCCTGTCGGACAACGTAAATCATTTCGGCAATACTCAGGCGTTTGGGCTGGCGCTCTTCCATGGCTTTGCTTTTCCTTTTGAAGTCACCAGCTTGCTAATCATCGTTGCCTTGCTAGGTGCAATGGTCCTGGGCCGCCGCAGTCTATCGCGGGATAAGCAGAACTGATATTCGGAGGAGTTTATGCAAGGGATACCAATGAGTTGGTATTTGATCGTCAGCGCTATCCTGTTCACTATTGGAGTGGTAGGTGTGCTGGTGCGGCGCAATCCGCTGACTATTTTTATGTCCATCGAGCTGATGTTAAATGCCGTCAACCTCTCTTTGATTACGTTTTCCCAGTATCTCAACTCGGTGGATGGGCAGATGTTTGTCTTTCTCGTGCTGACCGTCGCGGCCGCCGAAGTTGTGGTTGGCCTGGCTATTATTGTCTCGATTTTCCGCACCCGCCGCAACATCGATGTCGACGAGATGAATATACTACGAGGCTAAGCAATGATAAATCTTACTCTCTGGGTGCTGCTCTTTCCACTGCTCGGGTTTGTTCTCCTGGGCCTGTTTGGCAGGACGATGCCGCGCGCAGGTGTCCTGACCATTGCGTGGGGAGCATCAGGCCTGGCGTTTCTCTGCGCCGCCCTGGGCTTCATCTCTATGATGCGCACAACGCCCGATGCAAGCCGCATGGTTGACTCCGTGTATTATACCTGGATGAGTTCCGGCACCGGCACGGCGGGTATAAGTGTACTGAGCAATAATCTTACCTTAACGATCAGCTTTGGGCAGCTATTCGACCCGCTCTCCGCGATCATGATGATGGTGATAACCGGTGTTGGATTTCTGATCCTTCTCTATTCCGCCGGCTATATGGAGGATGATCCGGGCTTCTGGCGTTTCTTCGCCTACATGAATTTCTTTCTTTTCGCGATGATCCTGCTGGTCAGTGCAGATAATTTCCTCTTCCTACTGGTCGGCTGGGCGCTGGTTGGCCTGGCCTCGTTCTTGCTGATCGGTTTCTGGTTTACGCGCCGTTCGGCGGTCGCGGCTGCGCGCAAGGCTCTGGTCATCAATATCATCGGCGATTTTGGTTTGATGATCGCCATCTTTCTGATCTTCCAGCACTTTTCGACGCTGAATTTTCTATCAGTGTTTACCCAGGTGACTCACAGCAATCCGCCCACCGCGCTCGCTACGGCCATCTGCCTGCTGCTCTTTGTGGCCTGCGCGGCCAAATCTGCGCAGCTCCCGCTCTATATGTGGCTGCCGGATGCTATGGAAGGTCCCACGCCGGTCAGTGCGCTGATCCATGCCGCGACGATGGTCACGGCTGGCGTTTATCTGGTGGCGCGAGCCAATCCACTTTTCCAGGTTTCGCCCGACGCTTTGATAACGGTAGCGATTGTCGGCGGCGCGACTGCTCTCTTTGCCGCAACCATCGCGCTCGTCCAGCTTGATATTAAGCGCGTGCTGGCCTATTCGACGATCAGCCAGCTTGGCTATATGTTTATGGCCGAGGGTGCGCAGAACTATACGGCAGGCATTTTCCACCTGACCACTCACGCCTACTTTAAAGCCCTGCTCTTCCTGGGGGCCGGTTCGGTGATCCACGCGCTGGGTGGTGAGCAGGATATGCGCCGCATGGGCGGCCTGCGCCATCGTCTGAAAATTACTTTCTGGACCTTTCTGATCGCGGCCCTGGCCATTAGCGGAATCTTTCCGCTCTCTGGTTTCTGGAGCAAGGACGAGATTATTGGTTCGTTGCTGGCGCGCGCGATGAATGGCGGCGGCACGCTCTTCTATGTGCTCTGGGGCGTTGCCCTGCTGACAGCCGGGCTGACCGCTTTCTATATGTTCCGCCTGGTCTTCGGCGTCTTCTTCGGCGCGTATCGCGGCAGTGGCCCGCTTGTTCATGGTCATAGCTACGAGGAAGAGGAGGAAGAAGAGGAGCTTCATGTACAGCGCGGTGGCCTGTATGCGATCTACGAGTCGCCGGGGATCATGACCGTGCCGTTGATTCTCCTGGCAATTCTCTCGGTGATTGGCGGCCTCGTCGGATCATTTGCACTCTTTGGCAAGCCGACCTGGCAGCCGCTAGCGTATTTCCTAAGCCCGCTCTTTACCAACGGGCAGTGGACCGGCGTGATCGTACATGAAACCACACTCAGTCTGAGCATGAGCTGGCTCTCTGCTGGCTTGAGCCTCGGCCTCGCGCTGCTAGGTATTCTGGTTGCGTGGCTGAGGTACCGTCACGGCTTCGAGTATCGGGAGAGCAGGAATCCGCTCTACCAGCTTGTGCTCCACAAATACTATGTCGATGAGATTTGTACCGCGCTGGTCGTCAATCCGCTGATCTGGTTTGGCCGCACAGCGACTTCTCTGCTGGAGGGCAATCTGCTGGATGGCGGCAGCCGTGGCTTGGCCTGGGTGACGCGCGGAACCAGCGCCGGTCTGCGCCGCCTGCAAACGGGCTACGTGCGCAACTATGCCCTCGCTATTCTCTTCGGCGTGCTTCTGTTACTCATCTATTACGCGGTTATGAGGGGGTAGAGGGATGTTTCCATTGT
The DNA here is from genome assembly GCA_035294465.1 of Ktedonobacteraceae bacterium. GTDB lineage: Bacteria > Chloroflexota > Ktedonobacteria > Ktedonobacterales > Ktedonobacteraceae > Paraktedonobacter. The sequence continues at coordinate 30,857 of DATGKW010000012.1, forward strand.
TGTCAACTATTGTATTCCTGCCTCTGCTCGGTGGAATCGCTCTTCTGTTCATTCCAGAGGGTTTCAAAAACACGATTCGCTGGGTGGCTCTGGGCGTGGCTCTGCTCGATCTGATCTTTGTCTTTGCTCTGGTTCTGGTCTACTCGCAGGTCATCGCTGCCGGCATCTTGATCGTTGGCGCGGCTCCCAGCAATACCTTCGTGTCCTTTAATGAGACGGTTCCGCTGGTTTCTACCAGTACCTTCCAGCTTAGCTACAGCCTGGCTGCGGACGGCATCAGCGTGCTGCTGGTGGCGCTGAGTTCGCTGTTGACGGTGATCTGCATTGCCGCCTCGTTTCGTATTGAGCAGCGAGTCAAGCACTACATGGCCTTTATGCTGCTCCTGGAGTGCGGCATTCTGGGCGTGTTTCTCTCGACCAACCTGTTCCTGTTCTATATTTTCTGGGAACTGATGTTGATTCCTGCCTATCTACTGGTTGGAGCCTGGGGCGGCGAGCGCCGCATCGATGCTGCGTTCAAGTTCGTGCTCTATACTTCTGTAGGCAGCCTGCTCATGCTGGCCGGGATCATCGCCCTGGGCTATTATCACCAGCAGGCAGCCGGCGGACCCTATACGCTCGATCTCTTCTCGCTGTTGGGCACGAAGCTCGATCCAACGACGCAGGCATGGCTGTTCCTGGCGCTGGCTGCGGCCTTCGCGGTGAAGATCCCGCTCATCCCGTTTCATAGCTGGCTGCCGGATGCCTATGAGCAAGCGCCAGCGCCGGTTACGGCCATGCTGGCGGGTGCGATGTCCAAGACGGGAGCCTATGGCTTCCTGCGCTTCTGCATCCCGCTTTTCCCGCAGGCGTTTCAGCAGTTTTCTACGCTGCTAAGCGTGCTGGCGGTGGTCGGCATTCTGTACTGCGCGGTGCTGGCCCTGGTGCAGACCGATATGAAGCGTCTGCTCGGTTATTCGAGCATCAGTCATCTTGGCATCATCATGCTAGGGATGTTCGCGCTCAATGTCCAGGGTACCGAAGGTTCGGTCTTGCAGATGGTCAATCACGGCATCACTATGGCCGCGCTCTTCCTGATCGTGGGTCTGATCGAGGCGCGCGCGGGCACGCGCAATCTGCGAGA
>DATGKW010000013.1:0-2811 GCA_035294465.1 Ktedonobacteraceae bacterium
TTGAAGGAACTCAGAGCGCTGTATGGCCTTTCCTGAAAGGCTCAGGCTTTTTTGCTCGAAGACTTGATATCCGTTGCCTTGTACCAGCAATGGTCGCACTTCTCGCGAATCGTGGCTCCGTGGTGCGTGGGGGTGTCTGGCGCGGGCGGGCGTTCCGGCTCTGGTTCGCTGATAGGCTGCGTGTAGAGGGGATGGCCCTCGGAAGTCAGGCAGCGCCCGGTTGCCAGGTCGAACTGCCAGCCATGCATGGTGCAGGTGACGACGCCATTCTCGATTCTGGCGAAGCGCGTCAGATCGGCCTTGAGATGCGGGCAGCGGCGCTGGATACGATAGCCGTGACTCTCCCAGAGCTGCTGGTCCGACGATTTCTCAGCGTAGTAGCCCTCGGCATACTGCAAACGCTCAGGAGAGAGGCATTTGAAGAAGTTGTAGATATATTCGTTATACGGTCCCTTGCGCTGCGCCTCGAAACGGCACGAGAGAAAGATCTGGTTAATCCAGTCCTCTTCGTGGTTGATGATGCAGTATTCGAGCAGCGCGCGATCAATGTGGAAGCGATAATCCCATTCCTCACCCTGAGCCGCGTAGACCTTGCGCGTGTGGAAATCCAGCATGATTTGCTGCACGTCGCAGTCGATCAGCACGCGCCCGTTTACGCCTACAGCGGTCATGTCGGCCTGTTCCAGCAGTGGCTCGAACCACTCTTTCAGGCTGGCCAGGATATCGACCTGCCCGCGTGGCCACGAAGCCTTCTGCGCCTCGATATACGGCATCTGGCGTTCGCGGTATGCCTCAAGGTAGGCCCGCTTGTTGGTAAAGATCGCGGCAACTTCTTCATCAGGAACCGGGTGCCGGGTGATGAACGAGCCTTTGCTAAGCATGGCTACTGTGCCGGGGATCATCAGGCGACCATTGTTCAGGCCATGCTCCTGCATAAATTCGATAAAGCATTGCTGATCCGGGAAGGTATTCGTCGGGTTGCGGTCAAAGTCGTTGAACTCGAAGAGATGGTCATCCAGAAAGCACGGAGGGCCGGCGGAGGGCACGACAAAGGTCGCGTTGATTTCCTGGATATAGCGCAGGGCGCGGGACATCTCGTTCTCGCGCTTTTTGCGGCCAAGAGCCTGAAGCATCTTTTCGGGGAACTGGTAGACCATTGGATACCAGATTGCGCCGGAGAACTGCACAAAATGGGCATCATAGGGGCCGTAACTGTTCAGCAAGTCCAGGTCTATCGGGCGCGAGTCGTTCTGATCGAAGATGCGCGTCTCTCCATCATCGACCATCAGCCCGGAATCACCCAGAGGACCGTCAATGGGCGCGGTCATCGCCATGATCATCAAGCGCAAGCCACCAACTTCTATAGCCTCGCCGTTTCGGGTATGAATAAACTTTGTAAAGCCCTGCTTGCGCAGATCTCGCTCTAAAAGATCGATTGGATAGTCTGGCAGCAGCACCGTTGTCTCTTTCGAGACATACTCGCGCAAGAACTGAGGATCATAATGGTCATGATGCAGGTGTGAAACATAGAGATAGGTGGGATTAGCTAACTTCGCGCGATCCACCTTCTCATTGCTGGGAAACGGAAACCAGGAAGCAAAGTACGCTGGATTGAACCAGGGATCACAGAGAATACTGCCATATCGCGTTTCAATAAAGATACCGGCCTGGCCGAGAAATGTAATCTGCAAGTAAGATCTCCTTTAACTTTTCCAACGTAGTAGATCTGGTGATGGTTTTATGTATGTAATATACCTGAGCGTAAACAGAACCTTTCCTCGCTGGAATCATATCCAAAGATATCAATGTCGTCAAGACAGAGAAACGATAAAAGGGTGAGGTTGGTCGCCCTGGCACTCCTACCAGAGCAGTCAACCTCACCCTTTTATCCCGCTTACTTGAGATAATCGAGCGCGGTACGCGCCAGCACTTCGGCGGCAATGGGCATGGCGTCCTCATCAACATTGAAGCGCGGATGGTGATGGGGATACTTCGCGCCTTTCTCTGGGTTGGCTGCGCCCACGATGAAGTAGCAGCCGGGCACCGTTTGCAGGAAGTAGCCCATATCATCGCTGCCAGTGGTCATCACCTCTGAGCCGGTATCGACCGAACTCGCGCCCACCGTGGCCTCGGCAGCCTGACGTACCCTCTCGGTCATCGCCGGGTCGTTGACGCAGGGCGGGCAGCCATCGAAGAAACTGGCCTCGCAGCTTGCATTCATCGCGGCGGCGATGCTCCGGGCCAGTTCGCTAATGCGGCGAATCAGCTTCTCGCGGTGCTCCGTGCTATAAGCGCGCATGGTGCCCTGGAGCTCTGCGACCTCTGGAATGATGTTAAAGGCGCTGCCGGCTTCAATCTTGCCAATAGTGATCACGGCGGGGCTGAACGGCGAAGTTTCGCGGCTGATCAGAGTTTGCAACGCCGTAATGATGTACGCTGCTACAACGATTGGATCGACTGCGGCTTCGGGCATAGCCGCGTGCCCGCCCTTGCCCTGGATTTTCAGCACGAACTTGTCAGCGCTGGCGAATGTCGGGCCGGAGCGCACGCCGACTCGGCCCATAGGGTAGCTGCTGAAGAGGTGCAGGCCGATAATGTTATCGACGCCCTCTAACGCACCCTCTTTGACCATCGGCTCCGCGCCGCCGATCACCTCTTCCGCCGGCTGAAAGACAAATTTCACATTGCCGGCCAGTTCTTCGCGGCGCTTACTCAAAATATCGGCTACGGCCAGCAGAATCGAGGTATGGCCGTCGTGCCCGCAGGCATGCATTTTACCATCGACCGTCGAGCGATAATCAATCTCGTTTA
>DATGKW010000014.1:0-12183 GCA_035294465.1 Ktedonobacteraceae bacterium
ATCCTCAGTATTCTCCTCACTGGTGGTGTACCCACGGGATGCCACACACTGGGGTGTCACCCGTAGCTGTAGAATAAATAGCTCAGGAGCAGCATCTAAACATATCAGCCATCAAGCTGCGGAACAAGAGCTGGGCCTGCATGGGCGTTATATAAGCAGCGCTAAAAGTCTTCTTTTGGGATCGATCAGTTTGCGCCGATGACAGGACGAGCAAACCCAATTGTTGCCGCCAAACAGATTTAAGCGTATCGCATGCTGCCCACAGAGCGCTCGCCCGCAGCTGGAGCAGTGATAAAGCGCCGGCCTGTGGCAGCGCTTCAAGCCAGTTGGTGCGGCACAGAAAATTGTCTGACTCACATTCTTCCTTCTTTCATACTTCCTTCCATACTTCCTTCGCCGGTCCTCTCTGTTTCTGGATAAGCTCTCAGTCATGTTTTTTCAGGAGATCCTTTAGCTCCGCCCTGGGAGTATCGTCGTTGCCTGAGAGGAGAAACTGCATCAGGTGGTAAGCCCGGTGAGCTTCCAGTAGCTCCGCTTCGCTCCCCAGGCTCAGCGCTTGCGGGATGGTTACGCGCAAGGTTGTGATTGCCCTATCCATGTCATGCAAGCGTAGGGCGGCCAGGGCGCGATTGGGTAGAAACTCCATGCGCACCTGTTCAGGCGCGTCATAGATTGGTTCCTCCGAACTAGCTGGCCGCGAGTCGTCCAGGGCCTGCGCGTATTCCTGGAGTTCGTGGCGAGTAATGCCATCCCAGAGGCTTAACGCAGTCTCGATGTAATCGATGGATGGCGGAAAGTGATGAAATTCGAGACGTTCAGTAATGGGATCATCAGGAGCTTCGTAGCCGCTCACCAGGGGAATCTGGTAAAAAGAAGCAACCTTACGCAGGTAGTCGCGGATCAGGGGAAAGTCCGGCGGAGGCGGAGCTGGTTTGAGCAACCAGATGGACTCGGCCATTCTTTGCAGGGTTTGCGCTGGCTGTTTGCCATAGCCATGAGGTGTGAGTGAGTGGACTGGAGGGGCAACCGGTGCGCTGGTGTTCTCCGCGACCTGGCTAAATTCCAATGCCTTGGCATAGTAACTGATGCTGACTTGTGAACCTTCAAGCCGGGTGGCCAGCATTGTCCTGAGCAAGCAGGCTTGTGCGATCAACTCGGCTGTAGCTTTGCGGCAGTGTTCGATCCGTACAAAGATTTCGTGCAGGAGGATCAGATAGCCAGAAACGAACGAACAGGCCAGCACAAAGTCCTCTTCCTGGCTCATATGCCAGCAAGCAGTAATGGCCCCGGCGCAGTGGGTCAAGATGTCCTCGGCAGGTGCGGGCAGGGTGCCCTGCGTAATATTTTCTAGATATGCGGCAACTGGTATGGAAGCAATAACCCGCAGAGCTTGTAGCCGAGCGAAATCTGGCCGCTGGCCAGTTCGGTGTATGCGCATATGCTCGTCATATTGCCTGATGCACTGATCCAGTTGCTTTTGAAAAGCATGATAATCGAGGTTATGCCGGTCTCGTTTGCGCTGTAAGATCAGGCCCATAAGATGGAGATCCAGATCTTCGATAGTAATGAGTGGTTCGGCGATATGTGCGAGAAACCTATCCTGCTCAGGAGACGTAATCCTTTTGTCGGTAGAAGCCTGTTGGTGATGGGAGGCAATGCCCAGAGCAGTAGGGGTCGATTCATAGACCTCGCTGATTTTATAGACACGGAAGCCCTGCGGTTTACTTTTGCCGGTTTCCCACCTGCGTAGCGTGCGAGGATGCACACCGATTTTCCGTCCGGCCACTTCCAGAGTCCAGCCACGGAGGCGCCGGGCTGTTTCCAGTTTGGAATAGCGCTCCATTATGATTTCTAAACCTCCCTATCTATCTCACAAAACGCTCCAGAAGCCTGCTGGTAACGATATCTTTATAAACTATTTTGATCCCTCATGTCAAGCACATATTTCTCTTATTGTCTAAGCTGCTCTAACAATAGTTTGCGGGTTTCTCCCCGTTTCACTCTACTCCGTAGAGTGTCGTTAGCTTATATGCCTTGACAAGTATATACTCCGTAGGGTATACTAGAGATATGGAACTTATGTTCAGACCATTGCAGAACCGAATCGCTGTGCTGTCTTGAGCCTCCTGATCTGCTCACGTGGATGCGCTCAAACGCCACCTCGACAACCATCATCAGAAGGCGAGGAAAAGACGACGCGGTCTGAACCACGAATGTAACGAAGGAGAAACCAAATGAAAATCAGACTGACCAGCGTCTATGTGGATGACCAGGACAAAGCCCTGCATTTCTATACAGAGGTACTGGGTTTTGCCAGAAAGGCCGATATCCGTCAAGGTCCATATCGCTGGCTGACCGTGGCCTCGCCCGATGAACCGGACGGCACTGAGCTGCAGCTGGCGCTAAACAATAACCCGGCAGCCAAATCGTATCAGCAGGCGATCTTTCAACAGGGCCAGCCCGCAGCCATGTTCTATACCGACGACATTAGAGGTGACTACGAGCGGATCAAAGCCCGCGGCGCTGAGTTCACGATGCCACCCACCGAGGTAACTGGCTCAACCATCGCGATGCTGAACGACACCTGTGGCAACCTCATTCAACTCACTCAACTGGCACGCTATTAGAAGCAATCGTCCGGCAAAAAGACAGCCTCGTGGGCGTCGACAGCCGCGGCTTGAACGGCAGCGTGCATCGGTGCCCACGAGGCTCTGTGGAGTATAGTAAGAGAGTGGAAACTGCATTCGAAATCATTGCGGAGCCGAACCGCCGCGCGATCTTGAGCCTTCTGATCTCGTCACAACAGTCGGTGGGAGAGATCGCTCGCCAGCTTCGTATGCCGCAGCCAACCGTGTCAAAGCATCTGCGCGTACTGCGTGAGGCCGGTTTTGTAGAATCTACGGTGCATGCCCAGCGCCGCCTCTACCGGCTGAGACCTGAGCCGCTTCAGGAGGTAGATGCCTGGCTGGCTCCGTTCCGCCGGTTCTGGTCCGCCCACGTGGATGCTCTCGAATGCCACCTCGATCGCATGGATCAATCAACATGAACGAAAGAGAAGACAGAGAGAAGAGGGTGATCGATCGAGAGCAATACCTGCCGGGTCCGGCCTGTGGGGCGCAGATACGAAAGGACGGAAAGAAGTGGACGCTTGTTCTTGTCAGGGAGCTACGCCACTCGCCGGAAAAAGTCTGGCAAGCGCTTACCGACCCTACGCACCTGCGCGAGTGGGCCCCCTTCGACGCCGATGGAAGCCTGGGGACGGTTGGAACCACGGTGAGGCTTACCACGGTGGGAGCACCCACGCCGCAGATTTCCGAAACAAGAGTGACGCGAGCTGATGCTCCCAGGGTGCTTGAATACAACTGGGGGGAGTTCAATATGCGGTGGGAACTCGAAGCCCTTGCTGGCGGCACGCGCCTGACGCTGTGGGCCACCATTGCTCCCCGCTTTATCTCCTGGGGCGCTGCCGGATGGCACATTTGTCTCGATGTTCTCGATCGTTTCCTCAGCGGAACTCCCATTGGCCGCATTGTTGGTAGCGAGGCGATGAAATTCGGCTGGCAGCGGCTCAATTCAGAGTATGCTCGCCAGTTCGAGACTCCGATGCCGAACTGGTTACCCAATCACCAGGATTAGCTTTTGCTGGAAGCTGGGCTACAGGCTTACAAGCCAGTTTATAAGCGGTTTTAGAAGGCAGCAGATCTCCTGGCAGGCGGCCTTAAATGTGTTTCCACGATACTCTCTCCAGTTGATGTTGTGGACAGAGTGCTTGTTCCTGGACCTTTTGTACCATATCTCCCTGGCCCGGCTCTAATAGAAAGAAAGCATGATGCGATGAGGAAATGACTCGCGTCGTGCTTTTATCTGCCTAGAGGGTGTCTAGTAGATGCCGTTGTACATTAGAGAACGAGTAGCTACACTGTAAACAGCGCGAGCAAACGCCGTGCTTACCATTGCAGGCTGGTGATCGCAACCATTCACAGAAAACTTTGCGTTTTCTTCACTCGTTTGTGGCGCATAGCGCCACGGAACTTAATGAAGTGTACCTTGTTGAGGAAACTATAGATTGATATAGACAATCGTTTGATTGTTCCTCCAATGGTTCGCTGGTTTCAACGAAGGCGGCAGATGATTCTGTCGCCTTCATAGCCGTCCTGCGTGGATGTTGAAGCGCAGGAGTCTTTTTTCTGAAGGGTTTTGTATTGCGTTATTTTCAGAGCGTATCTACAAGGGGGATACATGCAAAGGAACAGACGCTTTCGACTGCTTACTTTCGCGGTAGCAGCGCTGCTACTCTGCGTGGCAGGAGTAGTCGTCGTGCTGCAATCGCCTCACTCGGCCAGAGCTGCCAGTGTGCCGACGGGACTGCACGTCGTCGGCAACCAGATTGAGGACGGAAGTGGGCACGTCTTTGTTCCCCACGGCGTTGATCGGATGGGTACCGAATACCAGTGTACCAAGACCGTCAGCCAGTTGGGTGGAACCTCGACCGATTTCGACGGTCCAGTGGACCAGACAACGGTCAATTATATGCTTGCCTGGGGCATTAACAGTGTGCGCGTTCCCCTGAACGAAGATTGCTGGTTGGGCATTAACGGCTTTCCTGCTAATGGAAAAACGGCTGCTCAGTATCAATCAGATATTGTCAGTTGGGTGAACCTGCTCAATTCCAATGGCCTGGTCGTGATTCTGGATTTGCACTGGAATAACTCCGGGACCAATCAATCAACCGGCCAGGAGCCTATGCCCGATCTAGATCACGCGCCAGCTTTCTGGACCTCGGTCGCCAACACCTTTAAGGGCAACTCTTCGGTCATTTTCGATCTGTACAACGAGCCATATCCCGGCTTCAACACTAACACGGGAACCGGCTGGTCTTGCTGGAAAAACGGCAGCACCGCAGCCAACACCAGCCCCTGCGCCGACGTGCCTTTCGCCGTTGCCGGAATGCAAACGCTGGTTAACACCGTGCGTGCCACCGGCGCGACCAACATTCTGATGCTGGGTGGCCTGGCCTACTCCAACGATCTGACTGGCTGGCTGGCCAACGAGCCAACCGATTCCGATCACAACCTGGCAGCCTCGTTCCACGACTACAACTTTAACGCATGTGTTAGCACTAGTTGCTGGAACTCGCAGGTTGCGCCAGTTGCCGCCCAGGTGCCGGTGATTGCCGGCGAAATTGGCGAGAATGATTGTGCCTCCGGCTTTATCAGCTCGTTAATGAGCTGGGCAGACAGCGAGGGCATTGGCTATCTGGCCTGGACCTGGACGGCCACTGGAAACTGTGGCGGAACGCCCGCGCTGATTAGTGACTGGACGGGGACGCCTACCAACTATGGAGCGGGATACAAGGCGCATCTGCTTTCGCTGGCCGGAAACCCGACTCCAACACCTGTACCTCCAACGCCGACACCGACACAGGGCACGACTCCCACTCCGACACCGACACAGGGCACGACTCCCACCCCGACGCCGACACGGGTTGTCACGCCAACTCCGACTCCGGGATCAGGCGCGAGCTGTAGCGTTCACTATTCTATTGTCAACCAGTGGCCGGGCGGCTTCCAGGGAGGACTGACCATCAACAACACGGGTTCGACTGCCATCAATGGTTGGTCGCTCTCCTTCTCGTTTGCCAATGGTCAGACTATTACCCAGATGTGGAATGCGAACTACACGCAGTCTGGCAGTAACGTGACGGTCACCAATCTCTCATACGACGGAAGCATTCCGCCAGGTGGCAGCTTGAGCTCCGTTGGCTTCCTGGGATCCTGGAATGGCACAAACTCGGCTCCCACCGCGTTTACCCTCAATGGTACGGCTTGTAGTGTAGTCTAATCCGTGTTTTTGCTGAACGGAAGGCCAGCTCCTTTCCTCGGATGCTGGCCTTCCGTTCACAAACCTGGTGAAGCGGGCGAGAGCCTGCCGAAATTCTGGCAGGCTCTCGCCCTATCGTTTTTTCGGGAAACCGGTGGGTCTGTTATTCCGACGGCTTACTCCGCAGAAAAACCTGTAAAAGCTCCACCTCAATATCCTGCCAGACAAGCTGGCGGGCCTCCTGCAGGGTGATCTGCCTGTGTGCGGCAACCGCCTCGGCAAACTTTTGCGAGACGCGCTGATTGAAATCGCGAAAATAGGGAGCTTGCTTTTCCTCCGACGGCATTATTCTCAGATCGATATCTTCGAGTCGATAAAACTCCACCGGCTCAAAAATCAGGGAGGTCAGGTGGGCGTAGCGTTCCAGTAGGGAGACACGTGTGGGTGTGAAAAAGTGCTCCTGGGTGCTGGAAACGAGCAAGCCACCGGCCACGTTGGCCATGCGGCAAAGAGGAAAAGCTGCCACGCTCTGTTCAAACGAAGTCCAGTTCGCGGGGAGAAAGGTTGTTTCATGTTTGCTATTGATAAAGTCTGGACGTGCAGTGCTAATGACATGGCCTACCAGCGATTCAGCTCCAAGAAACATTGTTTTCTGCGCCAGGTCGGGCTTCCAGGGGGGTGTGCCCATCCCACCAACTTCACGTAAGCTGCGCACCTTTCCATCGTGGCGCGGCAGCACGCAGCAAACCAGGCTGACCGACATGCCCAGCCGGTCGGAGTCAAATTGCTCAAGTATCTGCCGAAAGATGAGATCCTGGATCGTCTGGCGACACATCGGCGCGGGAGTAAGCGCGAGTGCGCTGAGAACGCGCGCGTAGAAGTCAGCAGGAATTTCTGGCTGAGCCTGATCCAACAGCGCGTGCTCCTGCAAGAGACCAGGAAAGTCAACAGAAACCATCTGGGCAAAAGCAGCCTGGGTCTCAAAAGGAAGGGCTTTAAGTAAGGTGCGCATATTTTCATCGCGTGGCCTGGAGCTTCCACTGGCCCAGCGCTGAAGCGTGATCGTTCGGACATGCGCTGCCTCAGCGATGCGCTCTCTTTCCTGCGCATTTTCTATCAGTTGCCCCAGGAATTCCTGCCAGGTTGATGGCTCGTGACCCTTTTCCATATCTCAATACTTCCCTGCAATTATAAACTAGTTGGCAGGAATGCGTCTTACCAATTGCGAAGCCTTCGGCCCTTTGTAAAAAAAGCCGGTAAAGCGGCCAATGTTGGCCTGACCGGAGAATTGATCCTTTGTTGAACATATCCTACCACTTTTCGCGAACGATAGCAACAGGGAAAGAAAAGCAGGCCAATACACAGTCAGCTGAGAGCTTTGGTGCAGAATTGAGAGCGGCTGGAATGCCTCATCTGCACATTTCTGTAGGAAAACGAGGTCTGGTGATCCTTGACGTTTGTTGCTATGATTGGGTATAGTGAGATAAGAAACACATTGCTCTTGCGATGAAGCTCGCACAATGCCAGAATATGGGCTAATAGCTTCTACATACTGCCACGCAGAAGTAGAAGCTTTTTTATTTATACTCTATAGATGGGTGAAGGGGTCGCAAAGCTATGCTGAAGAAGGGACATGAGCCGATCCTGATCGAAGTGCTGGTACGTGAGCCTCGGTGTGATAGCCCTGTCTATACCTGGGATGCTGAACGTACTCGTCTGCGTCTGACAGGTGTCTATCGCGCCAGGCCCGGCCTACCTGCTGATCTTGCTATTCTGCCTCTCGAAGGGAAGACCGAGCTGCCAGTATTGCTGCTCCATCACATGAGCATTGCGCCGGAAACATACGTGCAGGCTTGCCTGCTCGGTGCGCTGTTTCCTGGTCGGTCCGCGCAGCATCATGGCGCGTTGCCAGCGGAAGGCTGGGTCTTTATCGCGGCAGTTTATGCCGATGAGGCTTTCTCCGCGCAGTTCTCCCTCGACACACTCCCACCGGTCCAGCAAGCAGCCTTGAGAGCTTATCTGCGAGAGCAAGTGCGCGGGGAGCAGGGAGAGCAACCTTCTGGAGAAACTGACTCGACCGGAATCGAGACGTGTGATGCCGGGGCTGCCGCGCGTCTGATCCGCGAAACGCGCCTGTTTCTCAAACGCGAGCAGCGTGCTCGTTCTCAGAGAAACGCGTGGTTTGAACGGAATGTGGAAGAGAAGCCTGTTGCCTGGCGGGCCGTCGAAGGGCTTGCCGAGTCGCTGCGCCTGGCAGTGCAGCGCGATGCGTTGTTTGCGCACAGCAAAGAGGCGCCCCACGCTCAGGCAGAACATCTCATCCGCTTTGTGCCTCAACGTTTCCAGCACGCTCTGGCGCGATTGCTGCTCGATGACGAACGCCTGCTGGCTTTTGTCGAGCGCCCTTTGCTCCGGCACCGCACCGGCCCCCTGGGTTTGCAGACGTGGCGCTCGAACGAGGGCCTTTTCCTGGTGACCGACCGGCAGGCGCTCTGGCTGCGCGATTTCACCACCCCCGGCAGCACATTCGCTGAAGGAGGCTATATTGCGCGCATGGTTCCTCTGGAGCGCCTGCGCAGTATCACGGTTCTTGCGCCTGGCAGTGCCCCCGGTGCATTTGCAGGGCGCCTGGACGCGAGCAATTTGCCCTATCAGCGCCTGGTATTGGAAGTAGAGGGCGCGGGAGGTGTGGAACTGCTGACCATCGAGTTTCCGCACAAGGCTGAAGTGGAAAAAGCGCTGGCGAGGATGAGAGCAATCCTGCATGCTTTCCTGCCATTGGCGGATGGGAGCAAGGACCGCCGTCTGCGCCGCCTGCCGGTCGTCGAGATATGGATGCCGCAGGGAACTGAAGCAGCCCGGTTGGCCGGGCTGGGTGGGATTGTTCCCGCTGCCCTTACCGAGCGTCTGAAGCAGCAACTGGCCGAGAGCACCAGGCAAACGGGCGAAGAGATCCTGGTCTCCGTTCTGGTGCCCGCGCTGGAGGGCTTTCGGACCCCGGCGCGACTTGTGGCGCTAACGCACCAGGCGCTCCTGGTCATTGATGATGACAAAGCGAGCCGCCGCGAGGCGAAGGACGTACCGGTGCAGCGCTACGCGCTCTCTACGCTTTCCTCAGCACAGTTGGAGTACTCCCTGCTGGGGTCGGGTCTCTCTCTCTTCGTCCCGCAGCTGGATGGTCATACCCGCCGGCTATCCGTCCCATTCAATAGCCCGGCGATTGCCTGGTTTTTGCCCCTCTTTACGCGCCTGCGCCTGCTTTTGAGCGGGTCGTATTACTCAAAGTAAATCTGGCTGCTGTTGACCATGGTGTTCGTCTTGATACTCTTGTCCACCTGGGCTATAATAGAAAGCCCGAACTCTACTACGGCTTCACTGACATAAAATCAGCATAGATAGAGAGCCAGATGGCCAGAATCGAAGGCTCTGTTGAGAGCATTGTTTTTCGTAACGAAGATAACCACTATACCGTTGCCCGCTTCCGGTCTGATACTCGCGGACATCCATCGCGCGGAGAACTGACGACCATTGTCGGGGCACTGCCCGGCGTGCAGGTGGGCGAGTTGCTCTCGATTGAGGGCGAGTGGGAAAACGATCCGCGTTATGGCCGTCAGCTTCACGTGGTCAGTTTTGTGCAGCGCCTGCCGGCCACGCCCGAAGGTATGGTGCGCTATCTCAGCTCTGGTCTGATTAAAGGCATAGGCCCTAAGAAAGCTCAGAAGATCGTCGATCATTTTGGCGAGCAAACGCTGGCCATCCTTGAGCAGCAGCCGGAACGCTTGAGCGAGGTAAAAGGTCTCGGCGTAAAGGATCGCGAAAAGATTATCTCAGCCTGGACAAGTCAGGCCGAAGTGAAGGAGCTACATCTCTTCCTGCAATCGCACGATGTTTCAATCAACCTGGCCACGCGTATCTATAAGCAGTATGGCCAGGAGTCAATCCGCGTGGTGCGCGAAAATCCCTATCAGCTGGCCGATGATGTCTACGGCATCGGCTTTCGCACCGCCGACGAGATCGCGGTAAAGCTGGGGCTGCCACGTGACAGTGCTTCGCGCCTGGCCTCTGGCCTCAAGTATGCTTTGGCCCAGGCTGCCAATGAAGATGGACACTGCTTCTTAACCAGACAGGAATTGCTGAGCCGTGCTTCCGAGATGCTGCTCGCCTCGCCTGATCTGCTGGTAAGCGTGCTCGAACAGCTACGCAGCGACCGCGATATCTTTATTGAGCCGCCGCTTCCTCAACCCATCAGCAACGGGGATCCGGCAAACGCAGAAATTGAGCCAGAAGACGAAACGGCCTCCCAGCGCATCTATTTCGCCCCTTTCTGGCATGCCGAATACGGCTCGGCTCGCTTGCTGCGTGCTCTGCTGCGCACTCCCAGCCAGCTTCCTCCTGTCTCGCAGGCGAACTGGCAGGCTGTCTTCGATTTTCTGGCCGAACGGCGCAATATTGTACTGGCTCAGAAGCAGCGCGAGGCTGTGCGCATGGCCTATACTCATAAAGTGAGCATCCTGACCGGCGGACCGGGCACCGGTAAATCGACCTCGTTACGCTCTCTGCTGATGGTGTTGCGTAAGCGTCGGGTCAGGGTCGCGCTGGCAGCTCCTACCGGGCGAGGGGCCAAGCGCCTCACCGAGACGACGGGTGCGGCCAATACGCCGGCGAAAACGCTGCATCGCCTGTTAGAGTTTGTTCCGCACGATAATTCTTATCAGCGCAACGAAAACAATCTACTGCCTTATGACTTTGTAATTGTCGATGAAGTTTCGATGATCGATATTCTGCTCTTCTATCATCTGCTCAAGGCGTTGCCGCCTACATCTCACCTGCTCCTGGTGGGCGATGTCGATCAGTTGCCCTCTGTCGGACCGGGCAATGTCTTGCGCGATCTCATACGCAGCGAGGTCATTCCCTGCGTGCGCCTGACCGAACTTTTCCGCCAGGCCGCCGCCAGCCAGATTATCGTCAACGCTCACCTCATTAACTCTGGCCAGGTCCCGCCGCTCAAACCGGAGCCGCACAGTGATTTCTATTTCCTCGCCGAAGAAGATCCTGTGCGTGTGCAGCAGCGCGTGCTGGACTATGTGCAGCGCCGTATTCCGAGCCATTATCAGCTTGATCCCATGACCGATATCCAGGTGCTCTCTCCCATGTATAAAGGCCCGGTCGGCGTCTCCCTGCTCAACGAGGAACTGCAAGCACGCCTGAACCCTAACGCAGCGAAACAGCTTGAATGGAATGGCCATACCTTCCGCCTGGGCGATAAAGTCATGCAGATGCGCAACGATTATGACAAAGGCGTCTTCAACGGAGATGTTGGCTGGATTCGCCAGATCGACGTGGAGGACTCGACACTCAAGGTTGAATTTCAGGGAGAGATCGGCTCCCAGCTGGTCGAGTACGAATTTCACGAACTGGACGAACTGGTGCTGGCCTACGCGGTGACGGTCCACAAAAGCCAGGGCAGCGAATACCCGGCCATCGTTGTGCCTCTCGTACAGCAGCACTACATGCTCCTGCAGCGCAACCTGCTCTACACGGCGATCACACGCGCCAAACGCCTGTGCGTGATTATCGGCCAGCCGCGAGCGTTGGAAGTGGCCGTGAAAAACGACCGCGTTGCCCTGCGCAACACCGCGCTGGCCGAACGTCTGCGAGCAATGCACGTGCTTGCTTAATTTCAGTATCCTCAAGCGAATCGATTTTCCGGGTCAGCACCGGGTAAGAATATGTGAGAAAATCGAAGAGAGTTTCAGTTCAGGCTTTTGAGCAAACATCACGCTTTCTTGAGATATTATCATTTGTTTATCCTTTTTTCTCCGTCGCGAGAAATTTTTGCAGGTATGTCTCTCTAAGAACATTACATGAGCACTTGCTGCAAACCAGCGCACTATTTAGTTTGTATACAAGCTTATTCAGAGGCAAAAAGGAGTATAGTTCGGCTTACTTCCCCTCGCTGTTTTGCAACGCTCGTGTAAGCAAGCGGAGGAAAAAGGCACGTTCGTCAGCAGAAAAACCCGCTAAGGCGTGAGCGTTCACTTCCTCTTCAAAGACAGCCGTCGTTTGTTCAATTGCTTGGCCTTGCTCAGTCAGGAACACCCGTTGCACTCTTTTCCCTCCTGGCCTCCTTGCAAAAACTTGAGCCTCACCCTTTCGCCGGAGTTCCACCAACAATTGGGTGCCAGGGACTTGAAAAATCAGCCAAAACTTGACAGGATTTGCCCGGACTGCTATACTCTTTCCACAGAGGAGAGATGCTCCCCATAGCTGTAAAAAGCTGTGTTTGATGGTGTAGCTCAGTGGATAGAGCGCTTCCCTGCGGAGGAAGAGGTCGGAGGTTCGACCCCTCTCACCATCGCTATC
>DATGKW010000015.1:0-21927 GCA_035294465.1 Ktedonobacteraceae bacterium
TCACATTGGCACTCACCCCGGCCATGTGCGATACTACGTGTAAGACTATCCGGGAGGGGCACTCTGGCGAACGTTGCCCCTCTACGTGTGGAGAAGAGGAACAGCCCATGGCGACGCGCGCAAGGGGCGTCGCTCCATTACGCCATAGAGTTGCGCGGAAATGCCCTGGCGAATTGGAACCAGAAACATGCGCGTCTGGAGAGGAATCATGGATAACCAGCTACCTGCTGCCAGAGCGGCCATTGTCGCGGACGAGCACTGGGAAGTAGCTCTTGAGCAGGCCCTCGCTTCAACGAGTGATCTTGAACAGGTTGATATCGCTATTTTATTTGCCAGTTCATTCTACGCCGAACACTTTCCGGCTATGCTGGCACGCATCCAGCAAGCAACCGGCGGCGCGATCCTCGTTGGCTGCTCCGGCCAGGCGATTATCGGCCAGAACCTGGAACTGGAGGATGTACCCGCGCTCTCCCTGCTGGTCCTCTCGCTGCCCGGCGCGCTCCTGCGTCCTGTGCGCTTCACCCAGGGCATGATTGAAGAGTGCGAAACGCCGCTGGGCTGGCGCAATTGCCTGGGTGTGCAGTTGGATGAGGTAAACGCCTGGCTGCTCTTCGCCGATCCATTTCGCATCGAAATCGAGAGTCTGCTCGATGGTCTGGCCAGCGCGTATGGCGAGTGCCCGATCATGGGCGGCATGGCCTCTTCTTCCAACATCAACGCGCGCCGCACCCACGTCTTCCTGAATGACGAGGTCTTCACCGAAGGGGGTGTGGGGCTGGCTATCGGCGGCTCTTATACGCTGCTCCCGCTTGTCTCTCAGGGCTGCGAACCCATTGGCGAAACCTGGACTATTACCGGCGTACGTGATAATCTTATTCAGACGATCTCGAATCGCCCGGCGTATGATATGCTTGCAGAAACATTCAGGAACTTGCCGCATGGGATGCAACAACGGGCGCAGCGCAATCTCCTCGTTGGCCTGGCCGCCGATGAATATCAGGAGACGTTCCAGCGGGGCAGCTTTCTGATTCGCCCGCTGATCGGCGTGGAAAGCGGCACCGGTGCCCTGGCAATCGGCGCGCTGCCCAGGATTGGGCAAACGATCCAGTTCCAGATGCGCGATGCCAGGGCCGCCGACCTCGACTTAACCGAATTACTTGACCAGGTCGGTGCCAGCCTGGGTCAGCAGTTGCCAATTGCAGGCGTGCTCTGTTCCTGCAACGGGCGCGGCGTTGGCCTCTTTGGAACTCCCAACCACGATGCCTGCGCCATCGCCCGCCACCTGGGCAAATTTCCCCTGGCCGGTTTGTTTTGTAATGGAGAGATAGGCCCGGTCGGCACGCGACCATTCCTGCATGGCTTTACAGCCAGCCTGGCCCTTCTGGTGCAGAAGTAGCTTCTCTCTTGTATGGAAAAAGAAAGTTTGCATGGCATGAGTACTCTTAAAACGCTCCCACACTGGGACCTGAGCGTGGTCTACCCTGGCCTGACCTCGCCCGAATTTGACCAGGGATTCGCCCACTTCGCGCAGCAGGTCGCGGACCTGGTCCGCCTCTTCGATACCAACGGCATTGAGGCCGGGCAGGCGCAAGAACTCACCGCCGCGACCATTGCAACCTTTGAAACCATCACCGCTCGTTTCAACGCAGTGCTGGAAGAAGCCGGCACGCTGGGCGCTTATCTTGGCTGCCTTGTGACCACCGATACGCGCGATACGCTCGCCCAGGCCCGCTACAGCGAATTTCAGCAGCAGGCGGTGAAACTCTCGCTGCTCAGCACGCGCTATGCCGCCTGGATCGGCTCGCTTGATGTGGAGACACTGATCGCCCGCTCAACGATGGCAAGCGAGCACGCCTTTATGCTGCGCAAGGCCAGCATTCAGGCCAGGCATCTCATGTCGCCCGCCGAAGAGGACCTGGCCGCCGAACTGGAACTGAGCAGTGGGGTGGCATGGGAGAAACTTCATAACGATGTCACCTCACAGATCCTCGTGCCTCTCGAAATTCGCGGAGAGCGCCGCGAACTCCCCATGAGCATGGTACGCAACTTTGCCGATGATCCCGATCGCGCAGTACGCCGCGCCGCTTACGAGGCTGAACTGGCTGGATGGAAGCAGGCCGCCGTTCCTCTGGCCGCCGCGCTGAATGGCATCAAGGGCCAGGTCAACACCCTTGCCCGCCGACGCGGCTGGAATTCGCCTCTCGACGCCTCGCTCTTCGATTCCAACATCGACCGCGAGACACTCGAAGCCATGCTCACCGCTGCTCGCGAGTCCTTTCCAGATTTCCGCCGCTATCTGCGCGCCAAAGCTCGCGTGCTCGGCCTGGAGAAGCTGGCCTGGTACGATCTCTGCGCACCGGTAGGCAAAGAGAAACGCACCTGGGACTACGAGGAAGCGCGCGCGTTTATCATCGAAAAATTCGGCAGCTACTCGCAAAGGCTCTCCGACTTCGCCGCCCGCGCCTTCCGCGAAAACTGGATCGACGCCGAGCCACGTGCCGGCAAGATTGATGGCGCTTACTGCACGCCTCTGCGCAAAGATGAATCGCGCGTCTTTGCCAACTTCAAGCCCTCGTTCAACGGCGTGAGCACGCTCGCGCACGAGCTTGGTCATGGCTACCACAATCTCAATCTGTGCGGGCGCACCGATATGCAGAAGAACACCCCTATGACCCTGGCCGAAACCGCCAGCATCTTCTGCGAAACCATCATCGTACACGCCGCCCTGGCTAAAGCCGACAGGGAGGAACAGATCGCTATTCTGGAGAACTCGCTTCAGGGCGCATGCCAGGTAGTTGTAGATATTACCAGCCGCTTTCTCTTCGAGAGCCGCGTCTTCGAGCAGCGCAAGCAGCGCGAACTCTCAATCGACGAGTTCAACACTCTGATGCTGGAAGCGCAGAAGGAGACCTATGGCGATGGCTTGGACGAGACGCAGTTGCATCCCTATATGTGGGCCATGAAGCCGCACTACTACAGCGCGCACCTCTCGTTCTACAATTATCCCTACATGTTCGGCTTGCTCTTCGGGCTGGGCCTCTACGCCCGCTATCAGCAGGACCCCGCAGCCTTCAGAGCTGGCTACGACGAGTTGCTTTCATCAACCGGCCTCGATGATGCAGCCGCGCTGGCCGCCCGCTTCGGCATCGACATTCGCTCTACCGATTTCTGGCGCTCCAGCCTGGCTATCGTGCGCAAGGATATCGATCTATTTGAGAAGCTTTCCAGGCAAGAGTAGAAATAAGGTGCAAATGATGTCACAAGCCTTGATTACTCCTTCCACGCGCCAGGTGGGGAATCTCCATGTCCATCTTCTGGAAGCTGGCTCACCTGGGGCCCCAGAAATTCTGCTCATTCCTGGCGGAATGGGCGATGCCGAGCTTCATTGGCACATGACCCTGGCGGCCCTCGGCGAGTTCTTTCATATCTACGCTCCCGATCTGCCAGGCTTTCATGACGGCAGCGATGCCTTAAAAAAGCTGTCTCTCCTTTCCCTGATGCAGTGGATCAATGATTTGCTTCATGATCTCAATGCAAAGAAAGTATTTCTGGTTGGAACCTCTATTGGAGCATTACTCTCTCGTTTCTATGCAGCTCACTATCCTGCTGCTGTGGAACGGCTGATCCTTGTTGATGGGGGGCTGATCCCGAATCTACCGGGCATTGTACGGGCGCTTCTCAATACCCCTGGAATCTCTCACGCCTTTTATCGAGACAGATATCGTCGCATCTACTCGCGGGCAGGGCTTCAACGGTCCATCTATCAGCAGCACGTGCTCACCGAGGATTTTTTCCGGGCACTTAAGCGGGCCAGCGAGGGGTTTATGCCATTATTGCGTACTCTACTCAGCGAACCCTGGCCTCCGACGCGCACTCCAGAATGCCCGACGCTCATTATCTGGGGCCGAGAAGATCACCTCGCTTCTCCCAACGAGGGAAAAAGACTCCTGAAGGAAATCCCTGGCGCTGAACTGGCGCTGATTGAACAGGCCGGGCATATGCCGATGCTCGAACAGCCAGGCGTCTTCACTGAGGCCATCATGAAATTCCTCAGCAGGTAACCACTTCGCGCCAATCTCTCACGCCAGAAAAGTCGAGTCACGCGAGGATGCAGAGGCAGCAGCGGTTTCTGGGATTGTCTCGTGGCCCGCGCATGAGGCTCTCCTGAGCGAAGAGGACAACTTCCTACTGCCGCTTCGGCGTCCTATCAAACACCTCGCAGACAATGGTCGTCGCTTCCTCCTCGCCAATCAACTTTGTCAAGCTCCGGTGGGCAGCGTCCATCTGCCTGAACCTGCGCTGGATAAAAAAATGCTGGGCAGTGCCGGAGGCCAGCCCGCTGAGCGCCCACACGCAGGCGGCGTGCTCCTGCTCAATCTGCGCCCGCAGGCGTGCCACTTCGCTCTTGATATGCTCGTCCATCCTGCTTCGCTCCTTCTCGCTCACCTTGATAGTTCGCCGGCTGGTTGAGAAAGTCGTATAAATGATATTGATGGGAAATCGACCGGTCATGGGGACGATATGGCTCGCCACAGCGAAAGCAATACTGCACCTGGATCGGCAGCCTTCCGCTGCGCTTGCGCGCGCGTTTCTCCCGCACTCGATGTCGCTGCCTGCACGAACGACAAGCAAGCCCCATCTGATTTGCCGCAGAGAGAGCCGTCCCGCACACCACGCAATACATCTCATCCCTTTCCTACCCGGCGTCTCTGCCCCACAAACGTTTTCCGGTTATGCTACAATTGGTCAGGAGCATGTTCTTTTCGTTCGCTTTGCTTAAATATATTGATGGATACCGCGTTATGCCTCCCGACCCCAGGGGCCTATCCATCTACGAACAAGTATGGCTGGGAAAATTGGGAAGACAAGCCAGGCTCTGGGAAAAGGTGGGAAGCCTGCGATAGGAAGAAGCACAAAAAAGTGGGAAAGTTGAGATGAGGTACTTTGGAGCATTTCTGGCCAATCTACGCAGCAGCGCGAACCTTTCGTTAGAAGAGCTGGCAAAGCTCGTTGATACGAGCCGGAGTACATTATCGCGCATAGAGAACAACGATGTTCCACAGCCCTTTAAAGGCTCAATCCGCAAGCTGCTCATTTGCATTGCTGAGCTTCTTTGCACTTCTCGGACCGAAATCGAAAGGTACTTGAATCTTGCCGGGATTGACCGGGCGCTCCTCACAGAAGTTGAAGAAATACAGCTAGGCTTTCTTCCTCGCGTTCCCAGAAACACGCCGGAAGAAGCGAGCACGTTGGAGCATCTAGAGCGGATTTATACGCAGCTTCTGCGCAACCTGGAGAAAAAAGAGATCGAGCTGGGAGTGGGGAATGCTCCGCCGACCGTCAAGCTAAAAACTCAGGAGTACCGCAACACGCTCCAGGAAATTCAAAGGCGGCTCAACAAACTGTACAATCGCGTTGACGCCGACCTTATGGATACGCATCCGGTGCAAGAGGCACCAGTCTACTATGCAGAGAGAATCGGAGAACGAATCGTCGTGGGTAGCCAATACGGAGAAAACCAGGAAGCCCTTCTTAAAGCAAGCAGTCTTTACGACCTGGCCTCAGATAACGCTCGCTGGCTTATGCATCTCGCGAACGTCGAAAGGTTTGCTATCGACGACTGCATTATCCTCGTCAATAGTGAGAACTTCAAAGGCTGGGAGCCGCATGAGATCAGGACAACCATCCTCACCAAACCGCTCCCTATCCCCGACGACCTGGCAACCATCCAGAAAGAAAAGCTCCCAAGTGTTGAAAAGCACTACTTCAATGCGCCTCATTATCGGCTCGTCTCCTGTACTCCGGCGTTCTTAGAACATCTAAGGGACAATTACGTTCTTGCTCCTCTTGATTTTTATGATTACTTTAGCCTGAATCCATACTTTGATGAACCCCTTCTGACCGCGCTTGATGGCTCAAAGATCTCCATTCGCCAGAAGTACGGAAATACGGCTTTAACATACAGCTCAACCGACAAGGGAACATCGCTTATCCCTGCGCCTATCAGCATTCAAGGCGTTGTCATCACAGAAGACGAAGAGATTCTCCTGATGCAACGGTCTCTGTTCGTTGCTTTCTATCCCTATCACTGGTCCGCCTCGTTTGAAGTAACGATGAACGCCCCGGGATTCGCCAATAACCGTGTGCAGAAAGGAGACGCCAACTTTTTTGCTGGCGCTACACGGGGGATCGAAGAAGAGTTTGCCGTTTCAGAAGATGAGGTAGAAAGCGTGCGAGTACTCTCCCTCAATGTAGAGTATCTGACCCTCTCAATAGACGTTATTACGCTGATCAAGCTGAGCATCACAGCAGAAGAGATCAGGCAACGCTGGCTCCTCAAAGCTGCCCATAGAGAAGAAGCGTCAAGGCTGGCGACGATTTCTACCGATTTAGAGAGCGTCATCGACAAAATCTTCAGCAAAACCCTGTGGCATCCTACATCGAGAATGCGTCTGGCCCAGTTCCTTTTTCATCGATATGGCATTGATGCGGTGTCCCAGGCTATCAAAGCCAGAAAGCAAGCACAGGAAAGGATCAGGTAACATGAGCGAGATCATTGAAATTCACACCACCATAGATTCGAGAGACGCTGCCCAGAAGCTTGCGGAGGCTGTTGTAAGCAAGCGCCTGGCGGCCTGCGCGCAGGTTTCCGGGCCCATTATGAGTATCTACTGGTGGCAGGGCAAGATAGAGCGGGATCAGGAATGGCTCTGCGTGATGAAGACGCGCCGGGAGCTTTACCCGGCGGTGGAGCAGGCGATCCGCGAGGCGCATCCGTATGACGAACCAGAAATCCTGGCCTATCCGATGATCGCGGGCAGCAACGGCTACCTGGCCTGGGTTGAGCGCGAAACGCAGGAGGAAACACGCGCCTGAGAGGGCAAGGAAGAGTCCTCTGACCCCATAAGGCGCAAGCAAACAGCGCTTGACAAAAATTGCTCGGCAGTGTATTTTTCTTACAAAGAGAGCGATGGCACTGAACGAGGGAAGTAGGTCTGGATCGCGACAGCAGAGAGCTGGCGGTCGGTGCGAGCCAGAGTCAAGAACAGGCTGAAACTGCCTCGTGAGCCGTACCGGTGAAACCATGCTTTATCTCTCTAAGCAGGCAGGGAAGTAGTCGGTACCGGGATCTCCCGTTACAGAGAGCGGGTGTGTTTGCACCCAGAGAGGCTGTTATCGCAAGGTAACGGCGAAGCAAGGTGGTACCGCGAAAAGTGAGTTCGTGCGCACTTCTCGCCCTTGTAGGGCGGAGGGCGCGTTTTTTATGCCCTCCGCGAGCATCTACCATCGACGAAAAGAGGAGGAAACCATGCCAGCACCACGCAAACCTACGCCGAAACATAGTGCGTTTCGGCGGGTCAAGCCACTGACTTCCGAGCAGGCGCGTGTACCCGGCTATGACTTCGCGGCCATTGAGGCAAAATGGCGCGCGCGCTGGGAGGAACAGCGGCTCTACCAGGTCGATCTTAAGGCCGCGCCGCGCCCGTATTACAACCTGATGATGTTTCCCTACCCCTCCGCCGAAGGGCTGCACGTGGGCAACATGTACTCGTTTATCGGCTCGGACATTCACGGGCGCTGGATGTCCATGCGAGGCTACGATGTTTTTGAGCCAATTGGCTTCGACGCCTTTGGTATCCACAGCGAAAACTTCGCGATCAAACGCGGCGTGCATCCGCGCATCCTCACAGCGCACAACGTTGAGCACTTTCGCGAGCAACTGAAGCGAACGGGCAACCGCTTCGACTGGTCACACGAGGTCCAGACGACCGACCCGCGCTATTATCGCTGGACGCAGTGGATCTTCGTGCAGCTCTTCAAGCACGGACTCGCCGAGCGCAAACACGCCCCGGTGAACTGGTGTCCAAAGGATAAAACGGTGCTGGCTGACGAGCAGGTAATCAACGGGCTTTGCGAACGCTGCGATACGCCGGTCGAGCGGCGCTGGCTGGAGCAGTGGTTTTTGAAAATCACTAACTATGCTCAGCGGCTCCTCGATGACATGGACGAGCTTGACTGGTCTGAGCGCGTGAAGGCCGTCCAGCGCAACTGGATCGGACGCTCCGAGGGCCTGGAATTCTCTATGGAGATCGCGGATAGGCCGGGCACGAATGTAGCGGTCTTCACGACGCGCCCGGATACCATCTTCGGCATGACCTTTGTGGCTCTGGCACCTCAGCACCCCTTGATCGAAGCAATTACGACCGAGGATCAGCGCGCGGCTGTCGCGGCCTACCAGCGATCCATCAACCGTTTGCGCGCTGGCGACGAGCAGGCTGTGACCGGCGTGTTTACCGGCGCGCATGCCTTGCACCCCTTGACGGGCGAGCGCGTGCCGATCTGGATAGCCGATTTTGTGCTTGAAGACTATGGATCAGGCGCGGTCATGGGTGTGCCCGCGCACGATAGGCGCGACCTGGCCTTTGCCCAGGCGATGGACTTGCCGGTGAAGGTGGTCGTCATCCCCTCCGGGGCTCGCATCGCGCTGGTAACGGGAACGTTATCAGAAGCCTTCGTCGAGCCTGGCACACTTATCGCTTCCGGCAGCTATACCGGCATGTCCTCCGCCGAAGCGGCGAGCAGGCTAATCGCGCATTTCGCAGAGAACGGCAAGGGCAAACGTGTTGCCAGATACCGCTTGCGCGACTGGTTGATCAGCCGGCAGCGTTACTGGGGACCGCCCATTCCGATCATCTACTGCCCTGAACATGGCCCGGTGCCCGTGCCAGAGGATCAGCTCCCGGTCATCTTGCCCGAAACTGAAAACTGGATGCCTACCGGTACTGGCGTGTCGCCGCTTGCCGCCATCGAGAGCTTCGTCAACACAACCTGCCCCATCTGCGGGCGAGCGGCCAGGCGCGAGACAGACGTAAGCGACAACTTTCTCGACTCTGCCTGGTACTTCTTGCGCTACCTCTCCAGCGACGACGAGACGCGAGCATGGGACCCTGAGATGCTACACAGGTGGTTGCCGGTCGACATGTATATTGGGGGCGCGGAGCACAGCGTATTGCACCTGATGTATGTGCGCTTTCTCACGCTAGCCTTGCACGATATGGGCTATCTTGAGTTCACCTCTCCCTTCAAGCGTTTCCGGGCCAACGGGATGATTACTAAAGATGGTGCGAAAATCTCGAAATCGCGAGGGAACATGATCAACCCGGACGATTACCTTGCACGCTACGGCGCAGACATATTCAGGACATACCTGGTATTCATGGGACCATTCGAGGCGGATCGAGACTTCAGTGACCGCAACCTGAGCGGGGCCGTGCGCTTCCTCAATCGCGTCTGGAGCCTCTTTACACATCAAACAAAGGTGCGCCGCGATAGAGAGATCCAGGGCGAGGAGCGCAGCGCTTTGCATCGCCTGATCAAGCACGTCACCGACGATCTCACGGAACTGAAATACAACACAGCAGTGGCAGCCTTGATGGCGCATCTCAAGATACTCGAAGCCCGGCAGGAAATTGCACATGAAGAGTTGCGCGTCTTCTTGCAGCTTCTCGCGCCGTTTGCGCCCTATATCACCGAGGAGCTTTGGGAGCAACTTGGCAGGACTGGCTCGATTCACGCCAGCACGTGGCCAGAATACGATCCAGACGCGCTCCAGCCAGCTACCCTGCTCCTTCCTGTGCAGATCAACGGGCGCACGCGCGGACGCCTCCTGGTCCCGCGTGATACTCCCGTCGAGGAGATCAAACGCCTGGCGCTGGCTGCCCCGCAGGCACAAAAATGTATCGGCGGACAGACCACACAAAACGTGATCTATGTGCCGGGGCGGCTGGTAAACATTGTGACGAAATAGAACAACCTGGCTGCGCTTTTTGCGCGACTGGAGCGGCGAAGCCCTGTGCGTCGTCGCTCCAGGCCGGGCTATCCTCCTGCTTCCCTTTCTTCAGCAGAGCATATAAGCGGATAAAAGAAAAGAAGAGGCTAAGCGAGACGCTAGTCTGGCGCGGCCACCTCGCGAGCCGCGTAGCGGCCGCTGGGCAGGTTGCCTGTGATCAGCGCGAACAGGCCGGGCACGCTGACTTCCGGTAACGGGCGGTCGCTAATATCCTCGCCGGGGAAGGCTTCCTGGTGCATTTGTGTGCGCATATCGCCTGGATCAACCCGATAGACGCGCCAGGAGGGATTTTCGGCGGCGAGAATATGCGAGAGTTGTTCCAGCGCGGCCTTGCTCGACCCATAGCCGCCCCAGCCTTCGTAGGCTTCGACCGCAGCATCGCTGGTCACGTTGATAATACAGGCGCGCGGTTTCAGTTCGCCGCGCATGGCCTGGGTGAGCGCCAGGGGAGCGAAGACGTTGGCGCGATAGACCTGCTCCAGCACATCCAGCGGATAGTCAAGCAAAAGCGGCTGTGGGCTTGGTCCAAGCAGGCTGGCGTTGTTGACCAGCGCGTCCAGACCACCCAGATCGTGCGCGGCTGTGACCAGTTCCGCGCGATGCGCCAGGTCTGTGACATCACCGGGAATAGCTATAATTGTGTTATCACCGGCCAGGGCCGATAGTTCCGCAAGCGCCTGGTTCAATGCTTGCACGCCGCGCGCGTCAATTAGCAAGTTCCAGCCTCGCCTGGCCAGTTCACGGGCCAGAGCCAGGCCAAGCCCACGAGAAGCGCCCGTGATCAGTGCGGTGGAGATTGTTTGATTGCTCATATGCTTCCCTTTCGGATACTCCAAGATGCTATTGTTAGCTTACTCTACTCGTAAAGCCGCGCTCCTGGGATTGTGCGAGAGGACAGATTGCCGGCTGTTCTTTTGGGCAGTCCTGGCCGTCTACTCGGCGCAACGGGAACCTTTGGCGGAGGAAAGGCGTCATCCTGAATAAAGGCTACGCTATCACAGGCTGTTCAAAGCGCATTGCTTGAACACCGTTATTTGGGAGGCATGTCTATGTTTACTCGCGTGGGAAAAATTCTCTTACTGCTCGTTTTGCTGGCACTGCTCGCGGGCTGCGGCACAAACAGCCTGACAACCTCGCAGCAGGGGAATTTCAGCAACATTCCAACAGGCAAAGGAAACCAGCCGGAGCAGGGAACCGATGGCAAACCCAGACCCCTGCCAGATGGCCACCGGGAAAATATCCTCGTCGCCAATGGCATTACATATATCGGGTCTGACGACGGGCAGATTTATGCCTTCGACGAGCAGAGCGGAAGAATACTCTGGCAGAGCAAGCAGAGCGCGAATTTCCTTGAAGCTTTTGTTGACGGGACGATCATTTCCACAGACCAGGCAGGTAACACCATCTATGGATTGAACGCGACAAACGGAGCGCTTCTCTGGCGACAAGCGACCCCTGACATCGATCATGTGCAGACAGCGAATGGCGTTGTCTATGTCGATACAGGCAACGCGGCCCACCCGGCATATATTTACGCTTTACAGGCGCACAGTGGCACGCTTCTCTGGCAGCATGCTCAAGGTCCAGATGGGCTAGGAACAGTGAGCGTGATCAACGGGCGAGTCTACGACGCGCCTCTCGCGGAAGCTCCCGATGGATCGACAGGGCCGCAAACAATCACGGTTCTGGACGCGAGCGACGGGCACGCACTCTGGAACATCACGATTCCCACGCAGGATGGCATCGTGCGCGATGGGATAACAGAGGCGAACGGTGTGGCCTACATCGGTACCAGTCACGGTTCGGTTTACGCAGTCCGGCCTCAGACGGGTCAAATTATCTGGCATGTCAGCCAGTCCGCAAGCAGTTTTGCCAATCAAGATACCGTCCAGGTGACGCCCGTGGTGAGCAATGGCATCGTATTCGCCGGAAGCGTGGAGCATGTGTTTGCCTATCGAGCCGCTGATGGGAGGCAGCTCTGGGAATACAGTGTGCGCACAAATGGCGGACCGGGGTTCGGCATGCAGCCGTTTGTCGATAATGGCGTGGTCTACTTCGTAAGCGGCTTTCCCTTCGGCTCGCTCGTTGCCGTGCGCGCCAGCGATGGCACGCTGATCTGGCAGAACCAGCAGGTATCAGTTGATCCGAGCGACCTGATACTCAGCGATGGCCTGCTGGTTAACCTGGTTAATACGCTAACCGCCTGGCGAACCAGCGACGGCAGCCAGGTCTGGCAGCGCACGACCGACAATAGCGCAGGCCCGCCAGGTTCCGGCAGGCCGGTAATAGTCAGCGATGGCATTATCTACGTTGGCGGGGAAGACGGCGTTCTCCACGCCTTTCGGCTGAGCGATGGCTCTCAGCTCTGGCAATATAAGCTTCCAGAATTGCCGGTGCAGCAACCGCCGGTCTATACTGCCTCCATCACTTTCAGCAAGACGACTACTTACGATCAGGCTATGCAGATCGTAGGCGACCTGGGGCTGAAGACCCTCATCATTTGCCGGGCCGCGTGGACGCCGGAAGATAGCAGGCAATCTTACGCCGGCAGCTACACACTTGATGTGACGGCCAACACCAATTCCGCGCCGCTCTGGCTGAATCGCTTGCAAGCTACGCCGGGCGTCACACAGGCGCAGGCGCTTGAAGGGCCAGTTAGTTGTCCTGCTGAGATCATCACCCCCGGCCAACTTCGGTTTTTGCCGGAGAACCAGGCAGGGACTTACCTCCAGGTCAGCTTCGCCAGCGGCACTCTCTATATCAAAGCCTGGGAAAGCCTCAACGCTCTGGGGTTCCGGCTGGCCGATCCTTGCTATGAGCAAGCGCGAGCGCGGGGAGACAAACCAGTCTGGCGTCCTATGGGCGAGGAAGGCAGTTTCGCGCAAACCTCTACTCTTCTCCTGGCCACCACGACACTCAACGCCACCACCTGGCGGCAGCAGTTGCAGAGCGTAGCCGGGGTTAAGAACATCCAGATCCTGGCGAGCGGGACAGCGTGCAACAGTTAATTGCACGCTGCCCCATCCCGAAGGGCGTCTTCCCCTCTCTCTTCACTTTGTCCGGCGCGAAAAAGCGCCGGACGCGCTTGCATTTGGATACATCGGTATAATGAGATATAGAGGAATTCTTCGCGGCGGGGAATGGCAAGGGAATGAAAAGAACTCCCTTATGTTATAATAGAGCTAACCTTTCCAGGTTAGCTGTTCTGAGAGGGAAGGACAGTTTTTATGCCAACAACGGAAGAGCGGCTGGCTACTATGGAACATAATTTTGAGCGATTCAAAGCCGAAACAACGACGTATTACCAGGAAATGGCTCTGCACGTAACTATGACAAAAGGGCTTTCTGAAGACGCCGTTAAGCGGCTCATGCAATTAAGGGCGCAGGTAGATAAACGCTTTGATCACACTGACCTGCAACTCGCTGACGTTAAACAAGAGATCAGCGAGGTCAAGCAGGACCTCAGCGGGGTCAAACAAGAGATCAGCGAGGTCAAACAGGACCTTCATGGAGTCAAGCAGGACCTCAGCGGGGTCAAACAGGAGATCAACAATCATACCGTGCGTCTGGATCGGCTGGAAACGAAAATGGATGCCGTGCAAACCAACATAGCTACTATGCAAACCAACATAGCTACTATGCAAACCAACATGGCTACCATGCAAGCAACACTTGCCCAGATTCTTACACGCCTGCCAGAGAAACCTTAGCCATAGCAATCTCTGATGATGCGGCCTGGCGAGTGGCGATTTGATACTGCAATCGCCACTCGCCAGGCCACGTACATGAGCGCCTCCTGGAGACAGCAGTCTCTCCAGCTCAGGCTTACGAGGCGCGAGAACTGGACTCGGAAGCCGGGGCCGTCGTGCCCCCACCAATCGCAGGCGCAGCGGCAACAGCCGGGCGTGAGCGCTCCAGAAACAGCCCGGCGATATCAACGAGCAGGGCCACAATGGCCAGGATAATGAAGAGCAGAGGATAAGGGAAAGCTATACCGAAGAGATAATCCAGCGAATAGTTGCCGGGGCCTGTCAAGCCAAGAGTCACACCCGCAACCAGCAACTGAAGCGGAAATTCCAGGCCACCTGAGCGGTTCCAGAAGCCCTTCTTCCAGTGGCTTTTGGCAATAGCCATAAACATCGCGCCAAACATCCCGGCGGCTCCCAGGGGAGTCAGGAATCCAAAAGCCAGCGAGAGGCCGCCGCCAAGCTCTCCCAGAACGACCAGCGAGGTCCAGAGCCAGCCAGGCTTTAACCCCTGGTTCTGAAAACTCTGGGCAAACTTAGTAAAACCAGGGCCGCTGAACCAGCCAAAAAGTTTTTGCGATCCATGCGCAGCAATCGTCAGACCGGCAATGACACGCAAGATGAGCAAACCCACACTTACTGTAGCAGTCATGATCGTATTCCTTTCAGACCAACAATGATGAAAATGGCAATGTCCCGTCGCGGCAGGCTCCAGATGGCCACATTGCCTCTCCCGCCTGGAAATTACCACAATGAGGAAGCCAGCGCGAACTGTAAGGAACGCTTAAATTCTTAGCCACTTCTTTCGTTTTCATCATATTCAAAACGAAAGCAGGGCTGCAAGCTCAGCACTTTTGAGGCTTTGCCTGGAGAAACGTTGCGCTCAACCTCTGGCAAAAGCTATACTTACAAGTAGACTGCTTGCTTGTCCGGCAGGATATCACAGCGCCCGCGTTGCCTTTTGTCTCGTATTGTAACGATGCTGACTCACGAAGAGGTGTGCAACCATGTACGATTACATCATCATTGGCGCTGGTTCAGCAGGATGTGTGCTGGCCAATCGCCTGACCGAAGATCCCCAGACGAGCGTTCTCCTGATTGAAGCCGGAGGCCCTGATAACAAGCCGGAAATCCATATTCCCGCCGCGTTCTCCAGGCTTTTCAGGACACCATACGATTGGGAATATTACACTGAAGAAGAGCCGGCTATGGCCAATCGCAAGATGTACTGGCCGCGCGGCAAGGTTCTGGGCGGTTCCAGTTCGATCAACGCCATGATCTATATTCGCGGGCATCGCCTCGACTACGATTCCTGGCGTGACGCCGGCAACGCGGGCTGGGGATACGCCGATGTCCTGCCCTATTTCAAGAAGGCTGAGAACCAGGAGCGCGGGCCCGACGAATACCACGGCGTAGGCGGTCCGCTCAACGTAGCCGACATGCGTTATGTCAATCCGCTTTCGCAGGCTTTTGTCGAAGCCTGCATAGAAACGGGCATGCCGGCAAACAAGGACTTCAACGGCGCAACCCAGGAGGGCGCGGGCGTCTTCCAGACCACGCAGAAGAACGGCGCGCGCTGGAGCGCAGCCGATGCCTATCTCAAGCCCGCCATGCGCAGGCGCAATTTGACCGTGCGTATGCGTACTCAGGTCGCGCGGGTCGTCATTGAAAAAGGCCGGGCTACCGGCGTGGCTTATCTCGCAAATGGCCGGATCGAGACGGTACGCGCCAATCGCGAGGTGCTGGTCTGCGGCGGAGCAATCAACTCTCCCCAGCTCCTCATGCTCTCCGGCATCGGACCCGCCGACCATCTGAAAGCAAAGGGCATCGAAGTCGTGCTCGATCTGCCTGGCGTGGGCGAGAATTTACAGGACCATCTGGCCGGAGCGGCGATCTATCAAGCGAGCAAACCGGTCAGCCTGAACGACGCGCAGAAGCCGGGCAACTTGCTCAACTACCTGCTCTTTAAAAAAGGGCCGTTCACCTCGACAATCGCGGAAGCCGGGGCCTTTTTCAAAACTCGCAGCGACGTACCCACGCCGGATATCCAGTTTCATTTCACGCCCACTTTTTTCAAACCAAATACTTTTGAGCCGGCCCCCGGTCACGGTTTTATGATTATCTCCACTCTCCTGCACCCCAGGAGCCGTGGGCGCATTCGCCTGCATTCAAACGACCCAAGCGCCCACGCGGCGATTCACGCTAACTATTTCACCGAAGAGGAAGATATCCAGGTCATGCTGGCCGGTCTCAAGATGGCGCACGAAGTAGCACACACACAAGCCTTCGCTCCTTTCCTCGGTCCAGAGGTCGAGCCGTTCACCTGGAACCGGACCGATAGCGAGATCATTCAGGCCGGGCGCGAGTGGTGCGAGACGCTCTATCATCCCGCCGGCACCTGCAAAATGGGCACCGACGATATGGCGGTGGTCGATCCGCAACTGCGTGTGCGCGGAATCGAAGGGCTGCGCGTGATCGATGCCTCGATCATGCCCACCGTCATCGGCGGCAACACCAACGCCCCAACTATTATGATCGCGGAAAAGGCCGCGGACATGCTCAAATCTCCCGCGACGGTCAAACAAGCAGAGGAAGTCGTATAAAAAATAGAAAACCCACAGGATGGAGCGCCGTCGCTTGCCTACGCTGTGAAAGCGCGGCCAGGCGAGCGGCCCCGCTCCACCCCGTGGAAGCTGTGTTTTAATCGGTTTCGCCATCTTTGGGCTGCGCCATGGAAGCAGGCATGGCGGGCATGAAGCGCGGCAAACGAGTCCTCCGCCAGACCTTTTTGCGCACCAGCCAGGCAATAATGCCGATAGGCACAATATAGACGCTGAAGGCGAGGAGCCAGACGATCAGTGTGGCCAGCACGTGCCACACGTTTACGACAGCGGACCAGGCACCCTGCCAGACCGGGATAACGCTCCAGGGACTTGATTGCGCGGGCGGAGGCGGCGCGGACCCGACCGGTTGCAGGATAATTGTGACGGTATAAAAGGTGGTCTGCGATTTGAGCGCGTTGAGCTGGCCTTCGATCTGATCGATCTGCCCTTCAACCTGCGTCAACTGCTGCTCAATGCTGAGGGCATCGCTCATATTCTGAGCCTCATTCATGAATGTGAGCAAACGCTGCTGTTCAGCGCGCAGATTGGTCAGGGTGGACTGTGCGTCAACGTAGTCGCTGGTTTCGTCCTGCACGGTCTCCTTGAGACTGATCAGCGTATTACCCTTCTGCCCGGCGTAATCACGCAGATATGATTCGACCTGATCATAGTGAGAGGAATCGATCAAGAAGGTCAGCGTCACGTTATACTGATTATCGCCCACCTGTTCGTAATCGGTCCCGTCCGAGGTGGCTTGCGAGTCATCCTGCTCAACCCACTGCTGGAGAAAGCTGGCCGACCGGCTGGTATCCTGGACATCCATCGTCACCTGCAAGCTTTTCGCCAGGTATTGCGGCGCGTATTGCCCTGAACTGCTCGCCTTCTGCCCTGAACCAGCTCCATTGCTACTGGCAGCAGCCTGGTGCGCGCTAGGGATAGCACCCTGGCCAGAACTGTTGCTCGCGGGCGCCGCCATACTCGCGTTGGTAGCTCCCCCGCTCCCGCCACAGCCGGCCAGCAACAAACCTACGATACACGCTCCGACCAATGCAGAGAGAACTTTTTTCGTCTGAACTTTGCGGACGCCCTCGCCCGTTTTTTTCCACATAGGGATATCTCCTTCTCGCTCAGCAGTATTTCCTATCTTTCCAATCGCTAGCTGCGCGGATATCCTCACACCCTGGAGATATCCGGCGCGTTGCCTTAGCTGTCGTTATTGACGGAAACGGCAGAGCAAAAGTTCCCTTTATCTTTCCAGCCCGATGCGCATCACCCCCTCTTTGCGCCAGATCTCGCTTGCGCCATTCAGTGCGAGCTTTTCGCCGATGACCAGTTCCTTCGCGCGCGTTACGCTTAGAATATCCAGGCGGGCGGCGGAGAGCAGTTCGGCCAGGGACGCGTCTGACGTGGAGAGCAGCAATCTGCTCAATTCAGCGCCCAGCGAGATACCGGCCTCACTCTTGTAGCGGCGTACCGCCGTAGCCACTTCGAGCAGGATTTCGCCCGCATCCTCGGCCCGCTCGTCGGACCAGGCTGGATCTGCCTCCGGCCAGCGTGTGAGGTGGAGCGAGGGCGAGCTTTCGTTCTCCACGAACAGTCCACAGTAGATCTCCTCGGTCACGTAGGGCAGGAAAGGCGCGAAGAGCTTGATAGTACAGAGCAGTGCGTAATAGAGCGCGTAGCGCGAGCCCTCGCGCAACGGGCCAGGCTCACCATAGAGTCGCTCCTTGCACATCTCCAGGTAGTTATCGGCCAGGTCATGCCAGAAGAAGTTTTCGATCTCACTTTTGGCCGCTGCATACTCGTAGGCACGAAAGAGAGCTGTCACGCGCCGAATCAAACTCGCCAGACGCGTCAGCAGCCAGCGATCAGCCGGCGTGAACTCGATATGCGCCTTCGCATCCCTCTTCGAGCTTGCCTCCAGCTCCATCTCTTGTGGTCGATAACCTTCCAGAAAGCGCTCGCTGAAGCGGGCTACATTCCAGAGCTTGGTAATCAGCTTGCCGCCGTTCTTGATCCTCTCCTCGCTGATGATCGCGTCTTTGCCAAAGCCAGTGGACGCGGCCCAGTAGCGCACGGCATCGGCGGAATTGCGCTCGATCATGGCAAGCGGAGCCATAGGTCCACCGCCGCGACTCTTGCTGATCTTCGCGCTGCCAGCGGCAGCCAGGCCCCAGCCGGAGATCGCTACGGTCTTCCAGGGCAGTGTACCAAAGTGATGCAAAGACTTCACGATGGTATCGAAAGCCCAGGTACGGATAATTTCGTGCGCCTGGGGACGCAGTGCGAAAGGCGACACTTGCGCGTAGAGTTCCGGCTCGCTGAGCCAGCGGCCCACGATCTGCGGCGTCATCGAGGAGGTAGCCCAGGTATCCATCACATCCTCTTCGGGCGCGAAGTCCGTACTGCCACACGCGCAGGCGCGTCCGGGGCTTTGAGCCGTGGGATCGATTGGCAGATCCTCTTCGCTGGCCAGCAGCACTTCACCACACTGGCGACAGTACCAGAGCGGGAAAGGCACGCCAAAGTAGCGCTGGCGCGAGATGCACCAGTCCCAACCAAGATTCTCGACCCATTCGCGATAGCGGGCCTGCATGTGTGCGGGCTGCCATTCGATCTTCTCGCCCGCCTCTAACAATTGCTGTTTAAAATCAAGCACGCGAATAAACCACTGCCACGCCACCAGGTATTCCACAGGTGTATCGCAGCGCTCATGCACGCGCACGGACTGCGCCACCGACTCGCGTTTCAATACCAGCCCATGATCATCTAATGCCTTTACGATCTGCCCGCGAGCCTCTGCTGTGCTCAACCCGGCAAACTCGCCGGCAGCCTCAGTCAAGTGCCCGTCGCGGCCAATGATCATTTCGAGCGGCAGCGTATGCGTGTACCACCACTCCACGTCGGTCACATCGCCGAAGGTGCAACACATCACTGCGCCGGTACCCTTTGCAGGATCGGCTTTGGGATCGGCCAGCAGCGGCACGTCGAAGCCCAGCAGCGGCACCATCACACGCGAGCCGATTAGCCCGGCGTAACGCGCATCTTCTGGATGCACAAACACGGCTACGCAGGCGGGCAGCAGTTCGGGGCGCGTGGTGGCAATCGGCAGGGTTGCCCCGCCTTCCAGAGCAAAGGCCAGGGTCACAAACTCGCTCTGGCGTTCCAGGTCGTTCAGTTCGGCCTGGGCGATGGCCGTGCGGCACTCCGGGCACCAGATAGTCGGAGCCTCGCGACGATAGGCCAGGCCCTTCTTGTAAAGATCAAGAAACGACCACTGCGAGATCCTGCGCGACTGCTCATCGATAGTGCGATAGCTGTAGCGCCAGTCAATCGAAAGGCCCAGACGCTGCCAGAGAGTCTGATAATCCCTCTCGGCCTCTTCGCTCACCTCCAGGCACTTCTCAATAAAGGCCGCGCGCCCCACCTGCGGAGCTGTAACGCCCAGGCGCTTCTCCACCAGGCGCTCGGTGGGTAAGCCGTTATCGTCGTAGCCCATTGGGTAGAACACGTTGTAGCCGTTCATGCGCCAGAAACGGGCCAGAAAGTCGGTATGGCTGTAAGAGTAGGTATGGCCGAGGTGCAGATTGCCCGAAACCGTAGGAGGTGGAGTATCAATCGCGTAGATCGGGCGTTTGTCGGGTTGCTGGTCCTCGCGCTGAAAATGGTAGATCCCCTCGTGCAGCCAGCGATCTCGCAGGGCCGGCTCGGCGGTGCTCGGATCGTATCGTTTAGACAGGCTCATATGTCTATTGCTCCCTTTCTGCGCGCCGCGCATCTCTACGCAGAGAGAGATGGTCCCGGCGCGTACATTTCACGCCCTGCCTGACCCCTGGCAAGGCGCGATCAATAAAAAAACCTTTCATCCTGCATGAGGACGAAAGGGTCGATTATTTCGCGGTACCACCTCAATTCGCCGGGCGTTGCCGCTCCGGCGCGCTCATTACCCCGACGGCCCGCCAAAAGCCTTCACCTGCGTCTGCCGAGTTTATCAGGGCCTCGCTATAACGGGCTAACCCGTGCGCGATCTACTCGCCGCGCTCATACGCGGCTTTCTTCCGCATCGTCTCCAGGCGACATTCGATACCTGCTGCTGCGAAGGGCTTCCAGCCGCCGACCCTTCTTCTCTCTCAGCCCGTCGGGGATCTACTCTTCCCGGAATGTGACATGTATGCCATTGTGTAGAGACAGTATATCCGAACGGCGAAAAGCCTGTCAACTTTTAAATGACCAAAGCCAATAAATAAATATAGGAATCTCCAAAAGTTGATGAATAGATGTCCTGGAGTTGCGCTGGTAGAAAGCGAGGTCTGCCACTATACTTTGGACAGCGAGCTGATCAAAGGCCTGCTCGATTTGCGTATTAACACCGTTTTCTTTCTTTCTGAAGAGATAATTTCCTGTGTTTGGGTAGAAGGAATAGCCTTGAATGCTCATTTTCTATGAAATAGTTCACAAATTCTCTGTGACATGGCTCACAACCTTTTTATGAGATAAATCACAAAAAATCTGTATCTTTCCTTACAGCTTTCCCATATCGTAGAAGCTATTTTTACTACCAGGTCTATACAACCCTATAATCTCTAAGCTTCTTAACGAAAGGGACCGCCATGTTAATTCGCGAGACGCGCCATCTCATCCTCGCTTTGCTTTGCAGTACAGGCGTTCTCCTGCTCAGCGCTGCCTGTGGTACACCAGCGCAGGCAAATCAGCCATCGTCCACTCCTACTGTCAACCAGCAGTCCACTTCTCCTGCTGGCCAATCGACTCCGGGGAGCACATCCTCGTCACTCACTGTTAGCACGAGCTGTCCCGCGGCGGGCAGCGGGCGAGCAGCGGTGATGCCAGCGCTACGGCTGGGCAATCACAACACTATCGTCTTTTTCGACAATAACCCTGCCGGTAATCCCTCGATGGCCCTCAAACGCTATGATGCGGAGACCGGCAAAACAACGACGATCTTGAGCGAGAATAGGGAGAACATTCAGACGGCCCAGCTCTCAGGGGATGGGCAATGGGTGCTCTTCATTGCACAATCGGCCAACAACACATCGGAGATACAACTGGTGCGCATCGATGGCCAGTACCTGCAAACGCTCTACTGCGCTCCATCAGGCCAGCAAGTCGATCCGACCAATAGCACCGGAATGCAGTGGTCGCCCGATCAGAAGGAGATCATCTTTACCCAGGGAGCAAACGACAATTCACCCCTGCCACTCTACCTGTTGACCGTGGCCACCGGCAAGGTACAACTGGAACTGGCCGCCGACCCGAACTTCTACATTCAGCCGCGCACATGGGTTGACGATACCCGCGTTGATGTGACCACCAGTTCTCCCGGCAATCTTGATATACCAGCCACGATGGACATCCTTGACATCAGCAAAGGCCCGAACCAGCAAGCGAGCAATCTTCAGGTAGTTCTGGGCGTTTCAGATACCCCCTGGGATTTTGATAGCACGTACGATGCCAGCAAACTGTTCGTAGTTCGTTATGATCCAACCGTAGGCCGCGCCGGACCAGGCACATTCTGTCAAATCAGCTCCGAGTCGATAGAGGGAACAAATGGCTCGCTCATCTTCAATAGCAGCACCCTGGTCGTCTCCAGCCTGCGTGTAGCGGGCTATGGTTCATCGAGTCTGCTCCTCGATGTCAATGCACGCGGTGCGCCATCGGACCAGTATAATGGCATCTGGAGGCTTAACGCCAACGGCACGGGGCTGAAGCG